>CAIZPP010000344.1 GCA_903934875.1 uncultured Methylococcaceae bacterium | reverse complement strand
TGCCGAAGGTCAAAGTCGCTGAGATGCACGGTCTGTTTTTGCAAAAGGCGGGAGGATTAGCGCTTATGGTAAACAATTCTGCCGCCTTGTCTAGCCTCTGCTAGGCAGAGGTGCATGGTGGGGGGGTAAATGGTTACAGAGAATCAGTTGGGAAAAATGAAAAAATCTGTTCATTTTTAAGTAAACTAAGTCAGTGTCTGATGAGATTTAACCCGCGTAGGCCGCATTAGCAAATAGGGCGCAATACCAAAACATATTGCGCCGAATATAAAACCTCGGCCTATGACGGAATACCACTGTCACCTATCATGCCCTACGATACTCACAACCACTTCAACCACATTCCCCGGCAACCCATCCCCGGCTTTGTTGCCGGCGAAGACGCGGTATTCGAGGGTTTTGCCCTTGGGCTGGCCGGCAAGGGTGACTTTCGTGTCGGGGGTGGTGTCGGCGATGGCCCAATCGCTATTGTGCTTGACGCTATATTGAATAACATAGGTGGCGGGCTTGCCGCCATCGCCAGGCGCGTCCCAAGTGAGGCTGATCCAATCTGCGCCTTGCTTGACATCAGTCAGATTTTGCACTTGGCCGGGTGGTTGCAAGGGCGGGGAGCGGCGCGTCCGCCCCAGCCGATTAACTTCAGTTGGGTGGTTACTGTACCACGGTTTCCGCATGGCGAACTAAGGCGCGAACGTCGCTGGCAAGCCCATCGGAGATGCCGCCGCGCTTGGCGGTGAGCGGCTTGATTGACATTCCAATCGTGGTCAACCTGGGCGTAGTCGGCCAGCTTGGTGTCCACGCCGTTTAAGCTGATGGGTGGGTTGTGTAAAATTTCTGGATGAGCACGATACCCAGTGAGTATATCGTGCGCCAAGGCGATCAATTCGGGATCGGTTCTGGGTAATTGGGCAATGATTCAAATCCTCCATCGGTCGGTTACATAGGGCAACACCATGAAGGGTTGCCGTTGGAAACGGTCTTGTGCAGCCTGGATGGATGCCTGCGCCAGTCGGCAAGACACCTGTTTAGCCTTACAGCCCGTTCTGCCGATTGGTTTTTAGCGAACAAGAGCTTTTGGCTGGGCAATGCGAATTGACATTGCCGTAATGTAATTTGGTATCGTGGCATTGCGAGCTGCCATTGCTGCAAAGCAAATCCGCACCAGACTTGTGCAAACCCGCCTTAAAGCGTTCCTGAAAAAAATTGTTCTATTAACTTTAGCACAGCCTGCATTGTCACGACAATAGCCCTGCTGACGCTTTGGTCGGCCTCGGCTTCCTTGAGTAGCGGTGCCGACTGGTCTATCTCGCCAACCAGCCGGGCCAAGGTCGCCCGCTTGCCGTCGCCATCCACAAAGGCTGGCGTTGTCCCCCTGTGACAGGATAGATTTCGCCTCCTTCAAGGAGACTTTGTTAGGCTATAGGGGACGAAATGAGGAAAACGATGATAACCTATCCAGAAGAATTCAAAGCCAAGATCATTGCACGATGCTGCCGCCGCATAATCGCCACATTGTCTCGGTTGGCGTTGAAGACGGTGACTCTACTTCGAGTATCACCGGCTGGCCGTCACGCCAAACCACGGCGTATTGCCCCAAGCGCCTTTTCCGCTCCAAGGCTTCAGCCACCGCGTTTGTCAGGCTAGGGGTTCGCTTCCGGCAATTGCAGGGTTTTGAGATATTGCTGGCGCAATGCGGGATGGCGTTTGAAGAAGCGGGCGGAGCGGCGGGTGTATTGGTCGGTGAAGACCAGAGCATAACTCATGTCAGGGTATCCAGCCGCGCTAGATGGGCTTCGGGAGATTCCTGCACCATGCGTCCAGCGGCCAAATCTGCCCGCGTTTCAGCCAATGCGGCTTCCAGTTCACACTCGCGCAAATAGAACCGCATCAATCGCGTATTTCAAACTTCTCGAACGATGCGGTTCGTTCGTCACCGCATCCTACTTGTTTCCATAAAATCGGTTTATCTTGTGGCTTATGACATCCTGACCTCGTTCAACAAGTCGGGATGCCGATCCAACACCTTAAGCAGCTTCACCAGAGCCAAGGGCGGTTTGGTCTTGCCATTCTCGTAGCGCGAGAAGGCGTTGACCCCGCCGCCGAAAATCTCCCCCGCTTCCTTTTGATCTAGCGCAAGCTTCTTGCGGACACTGGCGATAAAGTCCGGATCTACAATTGACGCATTGACCTGCTTGTTGAAATCCAGCATGGCTGCGCTGGTGCGGGAAGACTCAGCCGCATCGAGGATAACCTCGCCACAAGCCGGACAGAAATCCCCGGTCACTGCCGGTATGATTGTGGCTTCCCCTTTGTAGGTGTAAGGCAGGTCGCGGGTGTCATGCACCAGCTCCGCCGCCGCACAGAATGGACATTTCATGTTCATAACTCCTTGAAGGACACGATCAACACATCCTCAATGACCGTGAGTTTCAGATAGACATCGCCGACTGGCGTGGTGGGCCGGTAAACGTCCTGCCAAATCCGGTGGTCGGCGTGGGTGGTCATGCTCTTGTAAAAGTCTGCCGGGGCCAGTGCCATGACTACGCCGACGATCCCTTCGAAATGGAGTCCCAACGCGGCACCGCCTGCCAGCGCAGACCCGGTTGAACGCACCTTACCCGCCTCGATCAACGCTTTAACCTTTGACAGTTTGCAATGGGGTGTGCTTTTTTCCATGAGCTAACATTAACCTAATTGGTTATATTTGGCAACATGCGAGTCATTTCAGCCACGGAGCACCAATCGTGCGGAGCTTCCATCCAACACTACCGGCCCTCCGTTACCATCAAACTACAGCAGCATGACCGTGACAAGACCATGCGGATGCAGTCTGCTTAGCGTCGCCTAGCTGCCAATTGGAAATTATGGTTGTATGTCGCTTTTGGGTCGTTCTTGGACAGATGCATCCCTTGGATTCCGGGCCGCGAATGCCGTTCTGTGTCGGAATCTTACGTTCATGTATATCGATAATTATTGTCGGGATTGGCATCCGAGCTTATATTGTAACCCGTGTGAGTCGTTTGGAAAACGGCTACCCACTTACAGCGTTTTTAATATCGAATAGTTACTTGTTAAGTTAGATTATTTTGCAAAGCAATTGGTACAATTGATGGTTTGATTGGGTGTCCTTTATTATTTACTTTATTAACTGATGTTACGCAGCGTACACTTGTAGGGCGGCCTTCAGGCCGCTTCGACCAGCCTAATTCCAACGAACTTAGTTTAGCGGCCTGAAGGCCGCCCTACAACGGCCAACAAACGGCACTGCGTAACATCAGTTATTAAGATAAAAACGCTGTACATGAATGCAAACCGAGACTCCTAGCGATGTAGTGGCACATGGGCCGTTTTAACGGGAAAAAAGACTTTGCAAGAACTATAGCTTACGCCTATTGCGCCTTACCGCCTTGAGGGTAGCCAATTAGTGTATTATTATACGCGTTTAAATGATTGGTTGGCGTATGTTTCTTAAAATGATATGTGAAGCATGGGGATATATTTATGTGCAGCATTTTCATCTTAAAAATATACCTAAAACAGACATTCCGTTAACCCCTTCAGGTTAACCGAATAACCTGCGCTATCATACCCACTACCAAGTAACTCTTTGATGTTGAAAATGCTGTA
>CAIZPP010000343.1 GCA_903934875.1 uncultured Methylococcaceae bacterium | reverse complement strand
GCATAAACAATTCCTGCGAGAAGCGTAGCTTGCACATACGTCACCTGCTTAATGTGGATTTATATTATCAACTGATGTTACGCACAAGCCCCTGTACGCTCATCGGTAATGGATTGCCGACCTGCGGTGATTCGTTTTGGAGTGTCAAGGCCTGCCTTGACAGGCAAAGCGAGCTTTGCCACTCCGTGCGTAACATCAGTTATCAATCGTCTAAATGAATGCCTGCTGCAAAGACGCAAAATGTTTTCCCTTGTGCGTTTACGCACTTTAAGGGAATAGCAGCTTAGATTTCGTCGGAACAATAATGCAAGGTTCCTGAAATGTCTATAGACCCATTTTAAAATTCATTCAATAAATGCCCGGTCATTTTTTAAATCTGGTCTATAATTTCTTCAGACAGCATAATTCAGTTAAAGACATGTCCATAGATTGATGTTTTGAATCTTTTCGTCGGTCTGTTAAATTATAAAAAGATAATCGTAAACAGATGGTTAAAAACACAAGTCACTTTCCTGCAGACCAATCAGGCGGTCAATCCCATGCACAATAAAACCATGCTACAGAGGCTTCTAGCCCCCATCGCCCTTATTTTCTTGAGCCTCGCCGTTGTGACGCAGGTTCGCGCTGACTCCGCCGGACTAGTGGTTTCGGGTGGTTTGTATTACCAATGGTATCAAGGCGCATGGACTAGCTTGCCCAATCTAAGTGCGCAGACCCCGGCCGGATACGGGGTCGCCTCCGGCTTCGATTTGTCGGTGATCCCGGCATCCCAAAATTTTGCCGTCAGCTACCAAGGTTATATTGATATAGCCGTGGCTGGCCAGTACAGCTTCTATACAACGTCCGATGACGGCAGTGCCTTGTACATAGGCAACATGACCCTACCCCTAGTCAACAACGACGGTTTGCATGGCATGCAAACTCGCTGGGGCAGCATCGTCTTGCAACCTGGGCGTTATGCATTCCGGGTGGATTTTTTCCAACTCGGCGGAGGCGAAGGACTTGCAGTCGGCTACACTAGCCCGAACGGGGTCACAGCGGCCATTCCCTTTGCGAGTCTTTCCTACGATACGGCACGCCTGCCTGCCCCGCTAGAACCAGATTTACCGACCGGCAATCTGTATCCCGGACTGGCCTATGGCTATTATGAAGGCGACTGGTCCCAATTGCCGGCCTTCGACTCCCTGCAACCTGTATTCCAAGGGGTATCACCCAGTTTCGACCTGACTGACCGATTGCGCGATTACACTTACGCCTTCCGCCATCAAGGCTACCTGGTGGTGCCGGAGGACGGGCTTTACACTTTTTATTTGGCCTCGGACGACGGTAGCGCACTCTACATCGGAAATCAAAAACTCATCAATAACGATGGCTTGCATGCGCTGCGGGAATACAGTGTCAGCATTCTGCTCAAAGCGGGTGTGCATCGCATCACCTCCGCCTTTTTCCAAGAATGGGGCGGCGCCTCACTGACTGTGCAATGGTCTGGGCCTTCATTCGCCAAGTCCGCCATATCAGTTGGAGCACTGCTGCATACAGTGGACATGCTGCCGCCGCTGACACCGCCGGATAAGCCCAAGGGGCCGTTACTACCAAAGTTGGCCTACCGCTATTACGAAGGCGATTGGTCGGCTTTGCCGGACTTTACCACGCTGCAACCCAAGTCCCTAGGAACAGCCGGAAGCATAGACCTCACACCCGCCGCGAGAAGCTGGGAATACGGACTCAGCTTTACAGGCTATATCAATGTTCCCCAAGATGGGGTCTACCGGTTCTATACCACATCGGATGACGGTAGCCGCCTGTGGATAGGCGGCACGGCAGTGGTGAATAATGATGGTCCCCATGGCGCGGTGCGGGCGTATGGCAGCATCGCTTTGGCTGCTGGCATCCATGCCCTTCGCGTTGACTATTTCCAAGGGTGGGGCGGACAACAACTAAGCGTGGAATACCGGACCCCGGACGGCACCGTACAGGTTTTGCCGCCTACAGCCTTGTATCACACTGCCGACCAATTACCGCCACTAATCGACGCAGTGCCAGTGCCTGCGGGTATCCAGAATGGCCTGGCTTACGCCTATGTTGAGGGCTGGTTCACTACCCTGTCTCCGATGCAAGCGGCGACACCCCGCTTACATGGAGTGGTTGATCATTTTACGCTAGACCCGCGTGGACGTGACACTGGTTATGGTTTTGTCTACGACGGCTATATTAATGTGCCGGAAGATGGGTTTTATCGGTTCTCCACCGAATCCGACGATGGCAGCCGCTTGTGGATAGGCGATACCTTAGTCGTTGATAGCGATGGCCTGCATGCAGACCAAACCGTCTACGGCGGTATTGGGCTGAAGGCTGGTTTGCATCCGATTCGTGTGGCATTTTTCCAATATGGCGGGGCCGAGATTCTACATGTGGGCTATCAAACGCCCAGTGGAGCCAGCGGCGAGATTCCTGCTGCCTGGCTACAGCATACTGCTGCCCAGTTGCCGACCCTGCAAGCCGCTACGCAACTGCCTGCCTCGGTTAAGCCGGGGGTGGCCTACCGCTATTACGAGGGGGCTTGGTCAGCTCTGCCGGATTTCACGACACTGACACCGGTTGGACTCGGTGCGGTCAGCAATTTCACATTGGAGACTGCTGCCAGCCAAGTCAATTACGGGTTTAGTTTCGACGGCTATATGCAAATTCCGGCAGACGGTTTCTATGAGTTTTACACCAACTCGGACGACGGTAGCCGTTTGTGGATAGACGACACCCTAGTGGCGGATAACGACGGGCTTCATGCCGCCCAGGATGCCCTAGGCAATGTGGGGCTGGCGGCAGGTTGGCACCGTATCCGCGTCGGATTCTTCCAACGCACGGGCGCGGAAATTTTGTCGGTGTCGTGGGCCATTCCCGGCGGACAGCGCACTGCCATCCCCAATTCGGCTTTGGCTTTTGACCCGTCCTCGTTGCCTACGCTGCAAGCGCCGGTGGCGGCGGGCAATGCTTTAGTGAGCGGCCTACAGTATGCCTATTATGAATGGAAGCAGAATCAGGCTGCATGGATGGTTCTGCCCGATTTGACCAACCTCACTCCTACCACGACCGGCACGGTGGCTAGTTTCGACATTACCCCGCGCCAGCGTGATAATTATTACGCCTTCCGTTTCACCGGCTATATTAACGTCCCTGAATACGGCTATTACACTTTTTTCACTGCCTCAGACGATGGCAGCCGTCTCTATATCGATAAGCAACTGGTGGTGGACAACGATGGTCTGCACCCGCTTCGTAAACTTTCCGGGCGCATTGGCTTGGAGCCAGGATACCATGCCATTACCGTCGATTTCTTCCAGTGGGCTGGTGACCAGATTTTAAACGTGTCTTATGCTGGCCCGCATTTTGCCGAATTTCCGCTCACCCCGTCGGTGCTGTTCCAACTAGCTCCGAACCGTAACGGCGATGCCGGCAATCCCGGTCCGCTCGCCGGTCCGTCGGCACTGGCTGCGGTCCTCCCGCTAAAGCCTGTGCCTGATCAAGCTTCCACCGGCATAGGCGCAGGCCAAGGCGTGGTGATTAACGTCATCGCCAATGACCTTGACCCCAACGGCGACGTGCCCATATTGTTAGGCATCAATTCCGCCAATGGACTAGGCGCGGCCGTCGCGAATCAGACCACGGGCACTCTGGTTTATTACCCGCCGCTTGGGTTTGTGGGCCAAGACCAGTTGAGCTATAGCGTCGGCGACCGGCTAGGCGGTGTGGCAAATGGGCAAGTGACGATTCAGGTGGGTGCGGGTGTCAATCCCTTGATGAGTGCGGCCGATGCCGTGCGCTTCCTCACCCAAGCCACTTTTGGGCCAACTAAGGCAAGCATTGCCGATGTCATGCAAGAAGGCCCGGAAGCTTGGATCAATGAGCAATTGGCACTGCCGCCAACGACCCAGGCCAACGCATTGAATGCCATGTCCCTGCCAGGTGAACTGCCCAGTGTGCGTCAACTCCGCGTTCGGGCTTGGCTGGACCGAGCCGTCAGCGCTCCCGATCAACTCCGGCAGCGGGTGGCGTTCGCACTCTCGGAAATCGTGGTGATATCCGATGTAGGCAACCTGTTAAGTACCGACGCGGGCGCACCCGGTGCCGCCAATTACTATGACCTGTTGCTGCGCGATGCGTTTGGCAGCTATCGTCAGTTGTTAGCGGATGTGACCTTGCATCCGGCTATGGGCCTATTCCTCAACATGGCGGGCAATGCGAAGGCCGACCCAAGGATAGGTACCGTGGCGGATGAAAACTATGCACGGGAAATCATGCAGTTGTTCAGCGTTGGCCTGTGGAAACTAGGCCAGGACGGGCACCGCTTGCTGGCTGCCAACGGCCAGGCCATCCCCACTTACACCGAAAGCGATGTCATGGGCTTGGCCAAGGTCTTCACTGGTTGGAACTTCGCGGCAACAGCGGGCGTCAATAGCTACACATTGCCTATGGTGCTTAACCCCTCCCAGCACGATGACGGCCAAAAGAACTTGCTAGGTGGGGCAGTCATTCCAGCCGGGCAAGGCGGTACGGCTGACCTGCAACAGGCGCTAGATATAATCGCGGCCCATCCGAACCTGCCGCCTTTCATTGCCCGCCGGCTAATCCAACGCTTAGTGACCAGTAATCCTAGTCCGGCTTACATTGGGCGGGTGGCAGCAGCCTTTAGTTCCAGTGGTTTAAACTTAGGCGTGGCCGTGAAGGCGATCTTGCTCGACCCCGAAGCCCGCACCGCACCGGCTGTTCTTAACAACGGCGTGGCAGCGAGTGACGGCAAGGTTCGCGAGCCATTGCTGCAACTCACCGCCCTCTGGCGTGGACTAGGCATCACCCCCACGGCACCCCGGCTGCGGCTAGATCAACTGGCTCCGCTAGGCCAAACACCGTTATCCGCACCCTCGGTGTTCAATTTCTTCACGCCAGATTACCAAAGCCCCGGCACCATCGCCAATCTGGGCTTATATTCACCGGAACTGCAAATCCTCGACGAAAAGCAGGTCATGGGTTCTGCCAGCGTGATTGATGAATGGACCTTAGGCGCTAGTGCCAAATATAACTTGAGCATGGAACTGGCTTATGCACAGGCTAGTGCGAATAAAGCAACAAGCCACCTTAACCTACTGTTCATGGGCAATCAAATGAGCGGGACTATGCAGCAAGCCATTGCAAACACGATGTTTAACGGGACCGGTTTAGGTGGCAACTACAGCGACTCGGATCGAATAACCCGAATGCTGGGGGCGGTCTATTTGATACTCACTTCACCGGAATTCCAGACTGAGAGATAAGCCCATGAACAATAAATTGAATTCCTCACGCCGCCGCTTCCTTCAGCAAATGGGCACAATGGCCAGCCTCGCACCGCTTGCCTCCACGGTTAACTTTTTGGGCCTAAGCCAGAAGGCTGCCGCCGCCGACTCCCCCTCGGATTACAAGGCAATGGTGTGCATTTTCCTGTTCGGGGGTAGCGATTCCTTTAACTGCGTCATTCCTAGAGATACTAGCGGTTACGGAACCTATGCTGTGGCCCGGCGTGACTTGGCGATAGGCCAAAATAAACTGTTATCTTTGACCGACTCGGCCCATGTCGATCCCTTGGGGCGTAGCTTCGGGCTTAACCCTGCTATGGCTAGCCTCTACCCATTGTTCCAGTCCGAGGGCAAACTGGCCGTCACCTTGAATGTCGGCCCCTTGATGGCACCGCTTACCAAGCAGCAATTCTTCGACGGTACGGTGCCGCGTCCGCCCAGCTTGGAATCCCATGCCGACCAGCAATTTCAGACCCAAACAGCCGGCATCTTCAGCCAAGACAGGGGATTCAGCGGCTGGAACGGGCGGCTTGCCGATCTGTTTGTGTCGGCCAACGGCGCGTCCGCGAATTTTGCCAATATTTCCGTCAACGGCTACAACGTTATCCAGTCCGGGGTGCAAACCCTGCCGTTTGTCGTCAACAGCGGGAGCTTCGACCTGAGCCTCAGCAAATACGCCAGCAGTGATATGCAAACCCGTCTACTCGCCGGGGTGCAAGGTTTGTTGACAAGCTCGCCCCATGTTTTCGCCACGGCGTATGGCAATAGCAAAGGACTTGCTTTGGCCGGCAATGCGGCCTTGGCCCAAGCGCTTAACGGTGTGCCTGCCCCGGCGGGGTTCCCTTTGACCGATTTGGGCGGGCAATTACAGTCCGTCGCCCAAATTATGTCGGTTGCGCCTGCGCTTGGAATCCACCGGCAAACTTTTTTCTGTGCCCTAGGCGGGTTCGACACCCACGCCAATCAAAACCTGAACCAGCCCGGTTTGCTAGGTGAACTTGCCGATGCCATGACCGCCTTTTACCGTCAAACGCAGGCCGTAGGGCTAGCCAATAGCGTCACGACGTTTACTGCGTCAGAATTTGGCCGCACCTTTGCCATGAATGAGAGCCTGGGCACCGACCATGCTTGGGGCGGTATTCAATTCGTCTTAGGCGGGGCCGTCCAAGGCGGTTTTTATGGCACCATGCCGGATCAAACTCTGAATGGGCCCGACGATATGAGTACCCAGGGCCGGTTCATCCCGACTACTGCCGTGGACCAGATTGCGTCCACCTTGGCCCTGTGGTTCGGTGTCAGCCCTGCGGATTTGAGTTCCGTTACGCCGCGAATCGGCAACTTCGCCACTGCCAATCTAGGGTTCATGGCATAATATACTTTCCAACAACCTCAATAAGGAAACAAAAATGAACGAGAAGCTGTTAAACAAAAGCCCTTTCCTACCCGCTTGGATTACACTGCCACTATTGGGGCTGGCCGCGGTGTCGCTAGTCGGCTGTTCGGCCACGCAAAAAGTCGCGGTCAAACAAGGTGATGTCAATTGTGGTTTCTTAGGGGCAGAGTGCGGCAAACTGACCCCGATGGGAAAGGATGACGACAAGACTGCGGGCTTGCGCTATGTCAATCCGTCTGCGCAATGGACCCAATACAATAAGCTCATCATCGACCCGGTGACCTTCTGGGGCGGCGATTCGACCAAGGTCTCCGCGAGCGACCAGCAATCGCTGGTGAATTATTTCTCGCAACAGCTCAACGAGCAGTTGGCGAAAAAATTCCAGATTGTCACCCAACCCGGACCCGGTGTGTTGAAACTCTCGGTGGCGCTGACCGATGCCGATGCGGCCACACCCGGCCTGCGCAGTGTTTCGATGATTGTGCCGCAAGCGCATATGATCAGCAATCTGAAATATTTGGCAACCGGCACCTTCCCGTTTGTCGGCGCGGCACAGGCCGAGGCCAAGATCACCGATGCCGTGTCGGGCCAAGTCTTGGCGTTGGTAGTGGACCGCCGGATAGGCGGCGGCTCGTTCGCTGCCGGTTTCCAATGGCAGTGGGGTGATGCGGAAAACGCGATCAACAAATGGAGCGAAATGGCGGCGGAAAGATTATCTTCCTGGACCTCCGGCCAAGCCAAGCCGTAACAGCGGCAGACAAAACTAAAGTTGAAGCCTAGGTGATTAAATCCATTGCGGTGCCTTGGTGTTTGGCTGTAATTGTGGCAACGGCTGGCTGCGCAAGCCTTCGTTCCCATACCCCGCCGCCGCCCAAGGCCGAGGCCTCGGTACAGATTCCGGGGATGCCGGGCGTACGGGCTTGGGGTGATGAGTTCAGCCCTGTGTTCCAGCAGGACATGATTGAATCCATCCGCCAAGAGCAGCGCAGCGGATTGTTCCAAGCAGGCGGCAGTGCCAGCGTACTAGCCATTTCGGGGGGCGGCGGCGACGGTGCCTATGGAGCGGGACTTCTGTGCGGTTGGACTGCGGCTGGGGATAGGCCCAGTTTCAAGTTGGTCACGGGCATCAGCACAGGAGCATTGACCGCGCCGTTCGCCTTCTTAGGGCAGGCTTATGATGATAAGCTGAAGAAAGTGTATACCACCATCAGCTCGGAGGATGTTTTCAAGTTAAAGTCATTGCTTGGCATGTTAAAGACCGATGCCATCGGCATGAACGATCCGCTGGCTAAGCTCACCACCCAGTACGTTGACGAGCAGATGCTCAAAGATATCGCCGCCGAACATGCCAAAGGTCGGCGGCTCTACATCGGCACCGCCGCGCTGGATGCCCAGCGGCCGGTGGTGTGGAACATGGGCGCCATCGCTGCTTCAGGCCACCCGGATGCATTGAATCTGTTCCGCCAGGTCATGATCGCCTCAGCCGCGATACCGGTGGCCTTTCCTCCGGTTTACTTCAAAGTGGAGGCCGACGGGAAGACCTATGACGAAATGCATGTCGATGGCGGCGTGGGCAACCAAGTGTTTCTCTACGGCCCCGTGCTGGACCCGATGGAAAGCCTGCAAGAAATGGGGTTTGACCATATGCGCCGGCATTTCCGCGTGTTTGTGATTAGGAACACGCAGAGCAAGCCCAACTTTCAGGTGGTGAAACCCTTGGTACGCTCCATCGCTCCGCGCTCGGTGTCGTCACTGATCAAGGCGCAGGGGATAGGCGACCTCTACCGCATTTTTGTCACCAGCAAGCGCGACGGCTTCGACTTCAATCTAGCCTTCATTCCCGACGAAATGGATATCGCCAACCGCTCCGACGAGTTTGACAACCGTGTCATGAACGTGCTGTTTGAAACCGGTTACAAGCTGGCCCGCTACGGTTACCGTTGGGGAAAGACCCCGCCGGGGTTTTTACCCGCTGACCGGGAGGCCGATACCTCCGAATAGCTTACAGCGTTTTCATGTTTAACAACTAACTGATGTTACGCACTATGCTGTTATCGGCAAAGGATTGCCGACTTAAGGCGATTTGTTTTGGAGTGTCAAGGCTTGCCTTGACAGGCAAAGCGAGCTTTGCCACTCCAATGCGTAACATCAGAAACTAACTGAAAATGAATATTCAAACGACCTTTGGTTGAAAAAAATGCCTAGCAACAACCATAAGCCTTATCAAGTAAGCAATTGATGTTGAAAAAGCTGTATTGGACAAGAAAAAAGTATACCTCTCTTCCACTTACCAAGACCTAGCCGAATATCGTGAAGCGGTGAGGTCGGCATTGCGCCGCGCCCAGTGCGATGTTGAATGCATGGAAGATTATCCGGCTTTTGACCAACGCCCGACAAACAAATGTCTTGCCGATGTGGCCGAATGCGATTATTACCTGCTGATTGTGGCTTGGCGCTATGGCTTCCAGCCGACAGAAAACAATCCAAAAAAACTCTCCATCACGCAACTGGAATATCATGCAGCGGTACGCTTGGGCAAACCCTGTCTTGTATTCATTCTGGACCCGGAATATGCTTGGCCACCGCCAAAAACCGATCCAAATGCCTACGCGCCGCGCTCCAAAATCGGCAAGTTCCGCCAGATTGTTGAGACTGCCCACGGCAGGCGATTTTTCACTGCTAAGGAAAGCCTTTCCAGCGCGGTACTGGAAGCCTTACGCGCTTTGGAATACCAACACAAACCCGCGGCCGCGCTGGCCCATGCGGAAGTGCGCGGGCATTACTTGGCGTGGCTGCGCAGAAGTTGCGAAAGCGTAGAACTGTTGGGGCTGGATTTAAAGGACAGCCAGAATGTACGCTTGGGCCAGGTCTACGTGCCTGCCGTGACGGCGGCTAAAGCGGAGCGGGACGCACAAAGCGGGAAATCCCCTGAGGAACGCCACGCACTGGTATTACACCGTTTGGGTGAGGAATCGCTCTACCTGCCCGGTGCGCCCGGTGCGGGCAAGACCACATTTTGCCGCTGGCTGGCTTTGGTGGTGGCAGGCGGTGCCATACCCGCCCATCCCGTGGCTGTGACCGAAGAATTCAGGGAACTACTGCCGGACAGTCTGCGCGGGCGCTTTCCGCTGCTATGCCAACTGCGCGAATGGGCCAAATACGAGGAATGCCTGCATGGCAACGGCCACTGGACCAGGGCCGAGTTGGAGGACAGCTTACAAGCTTGGCTGGACAAGACCAAACCGGGTGGGCTGACTTGGGCGCCTTTCTGCGAAGAACTGCAAGCGGGCCGCGCCCTGTTGATTTTGGATGGGGTGGACGAGGTGCCGGAGTCTTTGCCAGCTAGGCATCTGCCACGGCGCAACTTACTCACCGGCTTGGCCGATGCATTCCCAGAATGGCTGAAGCTGGGCAACCGGGTGTTGCTGACCAGCCGCCCCTATGGCTTGCGCGATGCTGACCGCCGGGGGTTGGGTTTGCCGGTGGCCGAGCTGTTGGAACTGCCCGCAGCCTTGCAAGACACCTTCGTGCGCCGTTGGTATGCCGCCGCCGACCCGCCGAATGCACAGGAGAAAGCCAGCGGTTTGCTGTTGCATCTGCAAGAACGCAAAGACTTGGCTGAATTGCGCCGCAACCCGATGCTGCTGACCGCGCTGTGCCGGTCGTTGTCAAGTAAGATGTCGCATTTTCAGCTTTGAGTTTGTGTGAGTTCCTGCTTTTTTTGATGGTCGGATTTGTCTGGGTTGAGGGAGACAGTTTCGGGTCTATTCCAATTG
>CAIZPP010000342.1 GCA_903934875.1 uncultured Methylococcaceae bacterium | reverse complement strand
TAACTGATGTTACGCAGCGAACACTTGTAGGGCGGCCTTCAGGCCGCTTCGACCAGCCTAATTCCAACGAACTTAGTTTAGCGGCCTGAAGGCCACCCTACAACGGCCAACAAACGGCACTGCGTAACATCAGTTCCTAATCTGGATGGCTTATGTGTTAATACATCGCAAGGAGTCCCGGTTTGTATTTATGTACAGCATTTTTATCTTAACAAAGGATGATAATAATGGACACTCAATCAAACCATCTTGTGTGTATGTGCCTTGCAAAATGAAATAACCTAAAAGTAACTGTTCGATATTAAAAGCGCTGTAAAAATGCTGTAAAACAGAAATTCAGCTAACCCTTCAGGTTAGCCGAATAACCCATTTTTCACCAAGGAATGTTTTTCCCATGTCGTCAAGCGCCAAGGCAGGCGGCTTATTTCGTGCAGTGGGCTGGCAATGCGCAAGCAACTCCTTGGCAACCGTTTTTGCATTGCTGGTTTTTAAGAACAGCGGAATCAGGAACAATTCGCCCCGCCGTTGCTTGTCCTGCAAATTAGGCAACTCATGACTGGCAATGTAATCCGATGCCAACAAGTATTGGGTGACGAGTACCAAGGCAATATTGGATTGTCTCATGGCTTGGTCAATCGCGGCTTGCCAATCCTCTCCCGGTTTGATCCGCGTATCTTCCCAGGGAATGATGGAAAAATTGCGCTAACTCCATCCACAGACTCAATTCAGGGAAATTGTTCCCGGCCATATCCTAAGCATAATCCAACACCATATCCGCCCCGCGCAGGTATTCGGCTTCCTGTTCAAGGTCGGCGGCGTTGAGGGGGTGCTCGTTGATCCAGTTGTTGGGGAAGCGCAGGATGATGCGGTTTTCGGATGTGGCTAAGGTGATGGGTGGCAGGGCTGAGGGTTGGTGGCTGCGATGCAACAAGACCGCCAAGCGCAACAGCAGGGTCATCGGGAATGCCGCCATGTCCCAGGGTTTCACCAATTCCTTGAATAACTTGGGGGCTAGTTTGCGCCGGTGGAAGCGAACCAAAGTTGCCAGCAGTTTTTGGTCTTGGTGGGAAAAGCCAGGCAAGTCGGCGTTTTCTATGATGTAGGCACCGTGCTTATGGTAGTTGCTATGGGCGATGTCGATGCCGATTTCATGCAGGGTCGCTGCCCAGTCTAGCCAAGGCATTGTTATTTCCTTCTCCAATCCGCCCAATTGCGGCAACTGACGGGTAAGTTCCCGCAACGTTTGGCAGACGCGAGCCGCTTGGTCCAGGTCCACATGAAAGCGGTTGGCGAGGGCGGAGACGGTGCGGTCGCGGACGTCTTCGTGGTTGATGCGGCCTAGCAAGTCATGCAGCAAGCCCTCGCGCAAAGCCCCGTCGGCCACTTTCATGTGCTGGATTTGCAGGCTTTTGAAACTGGCGTAAATGATGGCGACACCGCCCGGCAAGATGGGTTTGCGGTCGGTGCTAAGATCAGGAAATTGCAGTTTGTCGCAATGGCCCGCACTGAACATTGCATCTAGCAATTGGTTTAGCCCGTCCAAGGTGATGCCTTCCTTGCTCCAGCCATTGTTAACCAGGAGTTTTTCCACCGTGCGCATGGTTCCCGATGCGCCTATGGCTTGTTCCCAAGCCCCTTGGCGGAAAGTTTTTTCAAAAGGCTCCAACTCAATATGCGCGGCAAGGAGTGCGCGTTTAAAACGTTTTGCGGTTATTTTGCCATCGTTGAAATGGTTCAGGCTCATGGACACACAACCCATACGCAGGCTTTCTTTTTGCAGGGGGGACTGGTCCACGCCGATGATGTATTCGGTGCTGCCGCCGCCAATGTCAATTACCAGCCGCCGCTTGCCGTCATTCGTCAGACTATTGGCGACACCTTGATATATGAGTCTGGCCTCCTCAATGCCGGCTATGATTTCGATGGGATGGCCTAGCGCCTGTTCCGCCTTGGCCAGGAATTGCTCCGCGTTGCGGGCAACACGCAAGGTATTGGTGCCTACTGCGCGGACGCTGCCGGCCGGCATGTCACGCAGGCGTTGGCCAAAGCGTTGCAGGCAATCAAGTGCCTTTTGTTGGGCCTCCTCCGTCAAAAAACGGTCTGGGGTCAGCCCTGCGGCCAGACGCACCATTTCCCGCAGGCGGTCGACAACGGCCAGCTCTCCTTGGCGCAAGTTGGCGACAATCATGTGGAAGCTATTGGAGCCAAGGTCAATGGCGGCGACGTGTTCAGGCTTGGGGTGGTTCGGCACGGTCGGTTCCTAATGGTTGAGGGAAATTTGCGGCCTGGAATTTCTGGTAAAATCGCTTTATGGTCCTAGCCGAATGGTTTAGCTATTTTAAACGACTCCACCTCAAATAGTCCCAGCAAATGAAAGCCCTGTCCCTGAGCGAACTAAGAAAAGTCTACAAAAACGGATTCAAGGCCTTGAAAGGCATCAACTTGGATGTTGAAGAAGGGGATTTTTTTGCCTTGCTTGGGCCTAATGGCGCTGGCAAATCCACCACCATAGGCATTATTTCCTCCTTGGTGACCAAGACTTCGGGCAAGGTTTCTGTGTTTGGACTTGATTTGGACCGCGACCCCGATGCGGTCAAACGATGCATCGGTTTGGTGCCACAGGAAGTCAATTTCAACCAGTTCGAGAAGGCGCGTGATATCGTCGCCAACCAAGCCGGCTATTATGGCATACGCCGGAAGCAGGCTTTGCAGCGGGCGGATGAGTGCTTGGAGGTGTTGGGGCTTGGGGACAAACGCAACCAAACCTCCCGTATGCTGTCCGGCGGCATGAAGCGGCGCTTGATGATCGCCCGTGCGTTGGCGCATTACCCGCGCTTGTTAATCTTGGACGAACCCACGGCAGGAGTCGATATTGAGATTCGCCGCTCAATGTGGGATTACCTGCGCCGACTGAACCAAGAGGGAACCACCATCATACTGACTACGCACTACTTGGAAGAGGCGGAGAACCTGTGCCGTAACATCGCCATCATCAACCACGGCGAAATCGTAGAACACAACACCATGGACGATTTGCTGGGGAAGCTGGACAATGCCAGTTTCATCCTGGAACTGAGAAAACCCTTGGCAACAGTGCCAGTGCTGACTGGCTATCGCTTGACGCTCATAGACGACCACACACTGGCGGCGGATGTACCCGCTGAACTCGGTATCCATGGACTGTTCGATATCCTGTCACAGCAGGGCATTGAAGTGGTGGGGCTGCGCAATGCTTCCAACCGTCTGGAGCAATTTTTCATGAATCTGGTCGAAAATGACCGTAATGACCGACTACCCAATTAAAGCTTAACGCCATGCAGCGACTCATCGCCTTTCAAACCATTCTGTTCAAGGAAGTTTACCGTTTTATCCGCATCTGGCCGCAAACGCTGTTGCCTCCTGCGGTGAATGCGGGCTTGTATTTTTTGATTTTCGGCAAGTTGATCGGCAGGCGGATCGGCGATATGCACGGCATCGCCTACATGGATTATATTGTACCCGGAGTGATTTTGATGTCGGTGATTACCAATGCCTACAGTAACGTGGTCGCCTCGTTTTATTCCAGCAAATTCCAGCACTATATTGAGGAAATGCTGATCGCTCCTGTCCCCGGCTGGATGATGCTAGCCGGTTACGTCGGCGGCGGGGTGGTGCGGGGACTGGCAGTCGGCGGGGTGGTGATGGGTATCTCTGCCCTGTTCACCGACCTGAAAATAGCGCATACCGAAGTGGTCGTCCTGGTATTTCTGCTGACGGCCACCCTGTTTTCACTGGCTGGCTTTCTCAATGCTCTGTTTGCCAATAGTTTCGACGATATCTCCATCATCCCCAACTTTGTGCTGACTCCTTTGGTTTATCTAGGCGGGGTGTTTTATTCCATAGACCTGTTGCCGGGCGCATGGAAGATCGTCTCCCTAGGAAACCCCGTTCTCTACATGATTAGTGCGTTCCGTTATGGTTTCCTTGGGGTGTCGGATGTCGATGTCGGCCAGGCCGTGCTGGTTATCATCGAATTTATTTTGCTGCTATTGCTCTGGGCGCTTTGGCTGCTAAGGCGGGGGACGGGGTTGAAGACTTAGTTTGACAGGACCATAGGGCGGAACCATTGACAAGGGTGCAGCTGGCGATCTTGCCACTTGCACAAGCACTGGGTTTAAGGGAAGATTAAAGCGTAGGCAAGAATAAGTTCACAGCAATTCTCAGTTTGGTCCAGAATCGATAAAAATAACCCCGTCATTTCGGCAGGGATGCCGAAATCCAGCGACCATGGATGGCAACCAGTTGATTATGAGAGGCTTAATCCGTTGTCTTGTTACCGTCCTTGGCCTAGATTTCGGCATCCCTGCCGAAATGATGGGGCTTCGAGCCAAACTGAGAATTGCTGACAAGTTCAGTGATCCCGCCTCACCGTTAAACCTTTGTCATAATCGAGGCAAAAAATGGCCTATTCACTACCACGCGATGTTTTCATTTTATTAGAATCGGCTTTCAACCAAGACCGGGAAAAGGCGGAAATATTTGCCAAAGCCATAGAAGAATCCATCCGTGCGATTGAAGAGAAGGCCGACGAGCGCATCGTCGCCAAGAAAGAAACCCTTAAATCGGAGTTGTACAACGAATTACGCTCCGAATTAGCCACTAAGGAATTTGTACGCGCCGAGATCAACGAACTACGCTCTGAAATCAGGCAAAACGCTTTGTTGCTGAAGATATTGATGGGAATCGCTGTGTTTGGCTTGACTTTATTCAATCCGTCGTTTGTCAAATTCGTTGAATTACTCACTAAGTAGCTATTTACAGCGATTTCAACTAACTAATGATAAAGACAAACCGAGAAAAGCCGTCATTTCGGCATGGATGCCGAAACCCAGGCCATGGACGGTATCCAGTCGGTTGCACATGTGCTTGATTCAGATCACTTGCCAACCTATAGTTTCACGTCTTTTGATACGGGGAATCCTGTCGCTGTCCCGAGTTTGCCATCCTTGGACGCTGGATTTCGGCATCCATGCCGAAATGACGAGCCTCCTACATTTAACGATGAAAGCAGGAGTTTGGAAACGAACAACAAGAAAGTTGTTTTCCGCCATATCATAAGCAGTCCTTCCGAATTTATAGCGGACGGAGCCTTTGACGCAACGGGCAAGCAAAAATAGCGCAGGATTACGGCGGCAAGATTCCGCTTGCTACCTTGGTATTGAATTGGATGTGGAATCGTCTTCATTTTTACCAGAATTGATTATTGGTGACTAAGGCTTTCCAGTCCCCTCTGTCGGCTTGGCATCTTCCTTCCCGGTATCGGGAACATCAGGCTGGTCCAAGGCAATCAGCTTTTTATGCAGACGTTTCAGCAACTCCAATCCTGGCCCTTTGGATACCTTCTTGCCGTCTTGATCCAAAACATACATATCAATGACTTGTTCCTTGTCTTCAAGCTTGATTTGGTATTCCTTGGTTTTATCCTTATCCGAACTTAATGTCGAAGTTATCCCATCCCAGAAGCTGGAATCCTCATCATTCTTTTTCGGTGTCTTGCCGCCGTAGTAAATGGAGTAGGTTCCATCCGAACGGTTCTGGTCGGTGATTTCGATCTTCAAGCGGCCCAAGGCGCGGCCCACGTCATTCCAGGCTTCCTCAAAGGGTTCCTGCATCTCTATCAGTGCGGTATTTTCTGAATTTTCCGCCAAGGCCATACTGGAGTCATTATGCTTGACCGGTTTGTGCTTTTTGTCTGGCTGGCTGGCAGTATCGGACGGGGTGGGTTTTGTGTCGGCATCGACCGATTCATTTTTCCCGCTATCGGGGACATCAGGCTGGTCCAAGGTTATCAGCTTTTTATGCAGACGTCTCAGTAATTCCAATCCTGGCCCTTCGGATACCCCTTTGCCGTCTTGATCCAAAACATACACATTGGTGACTTTCTCCTTGTCGTCAAGCTTGATGTGGTATTCCTTGGCTTGGTCCTTATCCGAGCTTAATACCGAAGTTATGTCTTCCCAGAAGCTGGTTTCCTCTTCATTCTTTTTTGGTATCTTGCCCCCGTAGTAAACGTAGTAGGTTCCATCCGAACGGTTCTGGTCGGTGACTTCAATCTTCAAGCGGCCCAAGGCGCGGCCCACGTCATTCCAAGCTTCCTCATAGGGTTCCTGCATCTCTATCAGTGCGGCATTTTCCATATTTTCCGCCAAGGTCACGCTGGAGTCGTTATGTTTGACCGGTTTGTGCTTTTTGCCTGCCCGGCTGGCGGCATCTGACTGGGTGGGTTTTGTCTGATTATCGGCATCGGTCGACACCTTGTCAGCCGAATATTTGCCCTGTGCATTTTGGCTACGTCTGGATGAATTAGGCGTATCGGAACCTTTGCCTTCGGATTTCAAGTCAGTCAGGTCGGGCGGGATTTCCAAGTCAGGCAATTCGTTGGTATAGCGATACTGTTTTTGCTTATCGGGAAACCAATCCGCGATATAACTACAGGCGGTCAATGAAAAAACCACCCCACCCAACAGAGCAGTCTTCAAGCAAGAAATTAAGCGCATCGTAATCTCGTCAATCAAAGGACTTGGGCTTGAGCCATGGCGGCATGAACGGCACTGCGGCAGCCTTCGGAAAGCCAAGTCAGTGGTAAGCGAATACCCTTCTGGATCAAGCCCAGTTCGCAAACAGCCCATTTGGCAGGTATTGGATTGGACTCAATGAACAAATCGCGGTGCAGTCCGGCCAGTTTCGCATCTATGGATTCGGCGTTGCCGCTGTCACCTGCCAAAGCGGCGGCAACCATCTCGCTCATCAGGCGGGGGGCGACATTGGCGGTGACGGAAATGACCCCGTTACCTCCGCGCAGGCAGAATTCGCGTGCAGAAGCGTCGTCACCCGAGAATAGCAGGAACTCCTGCCGGACCAATGAGCGTATGTCCGCAAGACGCTGGAGCTTGCCGGTGGCTTCTTTGATGCCGATGATATTGGCGATGCCGGAAAGCCTTGCGACCGTCGCCGGCAACATGTCGCAACCGGTGCGCCCTGGCACGTTATACAGAATCTGCGGGATGTCCACCGCCTCGGCAACCGCCTTGTGGTGGAGGTACAGCCCTTCCTGCGTCGGCTTGTTGTAATAAGGGGTTACCAACAGGCAGGCATCAGCACCGGCCGACTTGGCATCTTTGGTAAGTTGTATGGCTTCTGCGGTGGAATTTGACCCGGTGCCCGCGATGACGGGAATTCTGCCCTTCACCTGCTCGACCACCACTTTGATGACCTCGCAATGCTCATCCATATCGAGCGTTGCCGATTCGCCCGAGGTGCCCACCGCGACGACCGCGTTGCTACCTTGTTCGATGTGGAACTCAACCAATTGCCTAAGTCTCGCAAAATCTAGCGAGCCGTCTTCTTCCATCGGTGTCACCAATGCTGGAATGCTACCTTGAATCATTCGCCTAATCTCAACCACAATTAAAAGACCATGTTACCTTGGGCGGGCCGCTTCGACAACTGCAATAGGGCCGCAGGATGCAATTAAAAGTGAAGCCGGAGTGCAAGGCTTGCCTTGCGAGGACATGTTCTGCCAAGGCAAGACTTGCACTCCCGGCTTATTTACCCGGCGTATCGCCCCACAAAATCTTATGCAGTTGCAATTGGAAGCGCACGGAAAGGCGGTCTGCGAGTATCATTTCTGCCAGTTCCTTAGGGTCTTGCTCCCCATTCGCGGGGGAGAATAAGACTTCGCAACGTTCGCTTAATCGGTATTTATGGAGTATTTCCACCGACCAACGGTAGTCGTCGCGGTTCATGATGACAAATTTGACTTGGTCACGGGAAAGCAAATGTTCGATATTGGCATAAATATTTCGCCCCTCCTCGCCGGATGACGGGGTTTTCAAGTCCATGACTTTGACCACTCGCCGGTCTACTTCCGCAATATCCAGCGCCCCTGAGGTTTCCAAGGAGACAGCGTATCCCGCCTCGGCCAAGGACCGCAGCAACATCAGGCACCCCGGTTGCGCGAGGGGTTCGCCGCCGGTGACGCAAACATGGCGGGTTTGGTAGGCTCGAACCTGCTTGAGTATTCCGCTTATCGTGCGGATTTCTCCCCCGCTAAAGGCGTAGGCGGTATCACAATAGACGCATCGCAAGGGGCAGCCGGTCAGGCGGACGAATACCGTCGGCCAGCCAACAAAACTGGATTCGCCTTGAATGGAGAGGAAAATCTCGGTAATACGCAGTTTGTCCAAGGACTTTAATGCCCTTCCTGTTTCATTTTGTCCAGGCGCTTCTGTGCCAGTTTTGCCGCGCTGGAGTCGGGATAGCGTTTGACGACTTCGCTGAGGGACTCACGGGCTGTCCCCCATTGTCCGGCATCATAATCGATATAGCCAAGCTTCAGTTGCGCGTCGGACGCTTTGGCTGCTTGCGGGTAGTCTCTGACAACTTTGCGGAAGGATTCGCGTGCGGCGGCAAGGTCACGGTTGACATATTGGGACTCGGCCAGCCAATAGGTCGCGCTGTCGGCATATTCTCCCTTCGGATATGCATTTAAAAAACTCTTGAATTCCTTGATGGCCTCTGTATATTTGCCGTCCTTGAATACATTGAAACCTTTCAGATAAGCTGCCTGACGGGCCTCTGAGTCAGCCGAAGGCGCTGGCGGCGCGGCGGTCGGGCGCTGTTGCACGGCGTAGGTCGGCGCAGCCAGTTTTGGCGGCTCATATGGACGGGGCGAATTGGTGGTTTGTGCCGGAGTGGCCGGCACAGCGGGAGCGGGTGGCGGTGCAGCGGGGGGCGCGGCAGGAGCGGGCGCAGGCACAGGAACCGGGGCTTGTTGCGTAGGCAGGGAGTTGGCCGGTGGCTGTGTGTTTGGGTCTTGGTCCGGTGTGGGCGCTTCCGCTGGCATGGCGGGTTGCTCTGGCACGGGCGGAGGCGGTGGAGTCAGAGCCTGCACACGCCGATCCAGATCGAGATATTGTTCCTTTTGCTGCCGCCTGGAGGTTTCTAGGCGGTGGGTCAACTCTTCAACCTCGCCGCGCAGCCTCAGGACATCAGCTTGGAGTTGTTCCATGCGGTTCAACAATTCCATTTGGCTATCGCCGGATAATTTCTTCTCCAGTTTTGCCACCCGTTCGTCCAGGGTAACGGCACCATAACCGCCGTTTTGTTCGTAGGCCGGGTCATAATCACCAGGCGCTGAACTAGCCATCGAGTTAGATAGTCCCGCCAGCAGGAGGGCGCAGGTAGTTTTTTTAAGCATTGTTTAACGTTCCGGATAGATGATTTCGACACGCCGGTTTTGCTGCCATGCGTTTTCGCCGTGCCCGTTAACAGCGGGTTTCTCTTCACCGAAGCTCACTATTTGCATTTGGCTGTCGGCAACCCCTTGCAATTTCATCAGTTTAGCGACGGACTGGGCGCGCTGCTCGCCCAACGCAATATTGTATTCGGGCGAACCACGCTCGTCGGCATGGCCTTGTAAAACGATAGCCTTAGCCTTGTTGGCAGCCAAAAAGCTGGCGTGGTTATTGATGACCGTTAGGTATTCGGGCTGCACTTCGCTGCTGTCATAGACGAAATAGATGATGCGTTTGGCTAATGGGCCGGAAGGGTCGCCCAAGTTTGCTCCGCCATCCCTGACCCCTGCTCCTGCCGCACTATCATTTCTGCCTGGTCCATAGCCGTATTTTCCAATTTCCGCGCCACCTGCGCCCATACCACTGCCGTCAACGCCATAGGTTTTAGTTCTGCCCGAGGAACTGCACCCAGCCGCTAAAATAGCGATGGTCAACAATGCCACACCGGTTTGCACAAATTTCATAAACTCAACTCTCTACAGCGTTTTAATATCAAATGATTACTTGTTTGCTTATATCATTTTGCAAAACAATTCACAAAATGGATGTTTTGACTGAGTGTCCTTTATTATTTTTCTTTAGTTAACTGATGTTACGCATTGGAGTGGCAAAGCTCGCTTTGCCTGTCAAGGCAAGCCTTGACACTCCAAAACGAATTCGCACATCGGCAATCCTTTGCAGACAACAGCACAGGGGCCTGTGCGTAACATCAGTTAGTTAAGATAAAAACGCTGTTAAGGCGACCATGCTGGTTCGCGGGCTTCTCCCCCGTCTATGCGGAGCTTGTCCCTTACTTTGCCATCAGTCGAAATAACCGTCAATTCCGCCTTCCCTCCATTCTGTGATGCGTAGAGGATCATGCTGCCATTGCGGGCAAAGCTAGGTGACTCATCCAGACTTCCCTTAGTCAACACCCGTAGTTGTTTGCTCGCCAAATTCATCAATGCGATGCGATAATCGCCAGCATTCCCATGCACCATAGCCAAACTTTTACCATTTGGCGAGAACGCCGCACCGGCATTATAGTCGCCCTCATAGGTAATACGCTGAGGCTGACCCCCGTCTGCGGAAACCAGGTAAATCTGCGGCTTGCCGCCTCGGTCAGAGGTAAACACAAGCTGGCTGCCATCCCGTGACCAGGCTGGCTCGGTGTCGATGGCGAAATGGTCGGTAATGCGGCGCAGTGAGTGGTTGGACAAGGTCATTACATAAATTTCGGGGTTGCCGTCTTTGGACAGTGTCATAGCCAGTTGCCTGCCATCCGGTGACCAGGCCGGTGCGCCATTGATACCCGGCAGTTCAGAAACCTTCTCGCGTTCCCCGTTAGCCAAGTTCTGAATGAAGATTGCCGACCGCTTACTTTCAAATGACACATAGGCGATTTTCTTACCATCGGGCGACCAAGCCGGCGACATGATGGGCTCGCGTGATTTGACCACGTCCTGTGGATTGAAACCATCGGCATCGGCGACGTGGAGAACGTAACGCCGGTCTATGGGTCCGTCGCCATTCGCCACGGTGACATAGGCGATGCGAGTGGCATAAACGCCGTTTTCACCTGTCAACAGATGGTAAATGAGGTCAGCGATGCGGTGCGCTGTCTTGCGCGACTCTTCTGCGGCAAAGGGCAGGCTGAGGCTTGCCAGTTGGGAGCCGCGCACCGCGTCGAAAACTTGGAATTGGACCTCGTATCGCCCCGTTCCACCTTGCCGCACTTGGCCTATGACTAAATTGTCCTGCCCCAGCGCCTTCCACAGGGCAAACTGAACCTGCTCGGGAGTGCTTGGGCGCTCTGGCATTTGGGACTCGGACAACACTTTGAAATGACTGCTGCGGGCCAGGTCCGCCGCCACAATGCCAGCAAGGTTTTCGCCTGGCTGCGGCCCGCCAAACGGGACAATGGCGATGGGGATTGCATTTTCGACACCCAATGTCACTTCCACCGTCAGTTCCGCCCGGGATTGGCTGGAAATCATCAAGACCCCAGCGCATAGTAAAATAGCGAGAAATTTTCGTTTCATTGATTTGATACAGTGGATGCTATTTTGACCTGACTGTTAAGTTGAACGTTTTTAATTCTGCGGCCACTTTCTCATCGTCTGGCCAAGGCAAGGGGGAAGCTTTCAATACGGCGGCTTGTGCAGATCGGTCGAAACTTTCATCACCACTGCTTTCTTTGACACTGGCGTTCTGAACTTCTCCCCCCGGAAGCACGGTTACCCGGATTGTGCAAGACCTTCCGCTTATGTTAGCCGAGTACCTTTGCACTTTGGGTCTAATTTTGCTGATTATCCAATCTCTGGCCTCTTCTTCTGTAGCGGATTTAGTGTCAGAACTGGACTTTTGGGCCTGCTGTTCGGCTACCTTCTCAGCTTTTTGCCTGGCTTCCAACTCGGCCTGTCTTTTTGCATCGGCCTTTCGCTTGGCTTCGACCGCTTGGCGTTTTGCATCTTCCTCGGCCCTGTGGGCGGTTTCAGCCTTCGCTTCGCGCTGGGCCTCCAACTCGGCCTGCTGCTTCGCCTCGGCTTTTCGTCTGGCCTCGGCCCGTTGCCTAGCCTCCTCTTCGGCAACCCGCTTTGCCTCCTCCTCCTCGACCCTGCGCTGTGCTTCCGCCTCGGCTTCGCGCTTTGCTTGTAATTCGGCCTGCTGTTTGGCCTGGGTCTCGGCTTTTTGCCTAGCCTCCACTTCGGCAACCCGCTTTGCCTCCTCCTCCTCGACCCTGCGCTGTGCTTCCGCCTCGGCTTCGCGCTTTGCTTGTAATTCGGCCTGCTGTTTGGCTTGGGCCTCGGCTTGTTGCCTAGCCTCCACTTCGGCAATGCGCTTTACCTCCTCTTCCTCGGCTTTGCGCAGGGTTTCAGCTTCGGCTTGGCGCTTGATTTCCAATTCCGTTTGCTGGATCGCGGCAAGTTCTGCTTGGCGCTTTGCTTCTTCTAGGCGTTGTTTTTCCTCTTCCAGCTTTCGTTTGGCTTGAATTTGCCCCTCATCAATGATCTCCGCCTCTATTATCTCGGGTTGGGGCGGCAATTTGGATGCTTGTTTGACAGTAAAATGAAAAGCAAACAGCAGAAACAATAGCAAATGGAATATTAGCGAGAGCGCTAGCGGTAGGCCCATGCCTCGTTTGCGTGACGGCATCATTTTTCCGGTTGGGTCATCAAGCCTACGCTGGGAACACCTGCCTGCTTGAGCGAGGCCATCACGGTGATGACTTTTCCATATTCGACCGACTTATCGCCACGAATCAGCACCGGGCGGCCAGTTTTTTCCTTAATGGCGGCGAGTACTTTTTCGCGTAAAGCTTCAGCGTTCACCGCTACGTCAACATGGTTTCCCACATCAAGGAACAAATCACCCTCAGCTTTGATGGTGATTATCACCGGGGGGGCCGCACCTTGGTCCAAGGCTTTGGATTCGGCCTGGGGCAGGTCCACATTCACGCCGGTTTGTAGCAGCGGTGCTGTGATCATGAAGATGACGAGCAAGACCAAGGAGACATCAATGTAAGGAACGACGTTGATTTCCGCCATGGGTTTGCGGCGCTTGCCCCGCAGTCCTCGCGAAGGCGTGTTCATTTGGCGTGTGCCTGCCGGTGCAACAAGCTGAGAAACTCTTCAGTGAACGCTTCGTAACGGTTGGACAGCCGTCCTATATCGGTGGAATAGCGGTTGTATGCCATCACTGCCGGAATCGCAGCGAACAAGCCCATTGCCGTTGCCACTAAGGCCTCGGAGATGCCGGGGGCGACCATTGCCAAGGTTGCCGTTTTGACAGCGCCCAGCGCCCGGAAGGAGTTCATGATGCCCCAGACCGTGCCAAACAAACCGATATAAGGACTGGTGGAACCGACCGTGGCCAAGAATGGCAAGTGTTCGTCCAACAACTCCAACTCACGGGACAGAGCCACCCTCATGCCGCGTTGCGCCGCCTCAACCGCCGCATCTGGGGCAATGCCTGCCTGCTGTCTAAGCCGTGCAAATTCTTTGAATCCTGATAGGAAAATATTTTCCATGCCTTCGGCTTCGTAATCTTCATGGACGAGTTGACGGTACAGGTCGGCAAGGTCAATGCCGGACCAGAAACGCTCCTCGAACTCGTCCGAGTTTTCCGTTGCACGGCGGATTTCCCTGTATTTGGAAAAAATGTAGGCCCATGATGCGACCGATGCCATTAATAGGATAAACATCACGATTTGCACAATCGTACTGGCATCCCTGATTAAGGTGAAAAATGAAAGTTCAGATGGCATCTTTGATCCGTTCCAATAAAAAACCAGGTATCGCGGTTGGCCGAAATTCGCCGTCGGCTATACAGGCAACGCGTATGCTGGCCTCGCACAGCTTCACCCCTTCCGGGTTGCCTAAGCGAATTTCCTGGGAAAACGTTATACCGGCACGTTTCAGTTCCGCCACCGCCGTTGATACGAACAGGGTATCATTGAAGCGGGCCGGTTTCAGATAATCCACCTGCACCGACCGGACTACAAACAGCAACCCGGCTGTTTTGCGCAATTCGTCTTGTTCAAAGCCAAGCGAGCGCAAATGTTCAGTGCGGGCGCGTTCGAAAAACTTCAAGTAGTTGGCATAGTAAACCACGCCACCTGCGTCCGTATCCTCATAATACACCCGCACAGGCCAGTAAAATGGTGTTTTCATCAGCTTACAGCGTTTTCATTGTCAATACATTTCCCAGCCAGAAGCATAGGTGGTTTCTTGGGAGAAGTCCTGAAACACCACAGGGGGGGTAATCATCGGTTTGGTCGGGATAGGAAACGATATCACGTCTAGCATTCCAACCAGTGTCCGGCCCAACATATTGGTCATACCGCTTACAAAACCCAATGGGATTCCAATTGCCATCCCTTCCTTGTCTGACTTGACTATCATGGATTTTGGTATTTCAATGATGCCTGATGTTGTATTCATCATCCCTATGACGAATTTACCTGCAATTTTTGATGGATAGCTTATCTCACCATCCTTGGCAAAAGAGTGTTGCGAAAATAGGATCATAGCACAAGCGACTAGAAATGGAAGTAGCTTTTTGTTTAACATAAATTTACCTCATATACAGCGTTTTTAATATCGAAGAGTTACTTGTTGGGTTATATCATTTTGCAAAGCAGTTCACACACAGGATGGTTTGATTGAGTGCCCTCTATTATTCATCTTTGCTAAGAAAAAACGCTGTACACAAATGTGCATATATTTATTAAAAGGGTATATTTAGCATTGGGATATTTATATGCACAGCATTATCATCTTAAAAATATACCTAAAACAGACATTTCCTTAGCCCTTCAGTTTACCGAATAATCTGCGCTATCATACCCACTACCAAGTAACTCTCTGATGTTGAAAATGCTGTAGGTCAATCTTGGCAAGTGCGTCGATAATCCGCTTCAAGAAACGATCCTGCCGCCATGCAGAAGATTTGCGGGTAAGACCGAGCCGAACCACGACCAATTGTTGCGAAGGTATAATGCTAACATACTGCCCCTCGTAACCCGTGGCATGGAAAGCGTCGGCTGGCAAAGGCTGTTCTAGGTCCGAATTACCTTGCGCTTGCCCAATGTCCAACCAGAAATGCGCTCCATACTGACGGCCTGCAAGCGAAGGGGTTGGGGTGTTGGAATAGTTCACCCAGCCTTCCGGCAGGATTCTTTGTCCCTCCCAAACGCCATCTTGACAATATAATTGGCCTAATTTTGCCCAATCCCGCGCCGTAGCATACAGGAAAGACGAACCGACGAACGTGCCGCTGGCATCGGATTCAAAAACAGCGCTGTCCATGCCTAGCGGGTCGAACAAAGCTTTGCATGGAAACTGGCGATAGCCGACTTCGCCCAAGGTGTCCCGCATGATCTGGCTGATGATATTGGTTGTGCCGCTGGCGTAATTCCAGCCTGTGCCGGGTCTCGCTTGCAGCGGTTTGCTGGCGGCATAGGCCGCCGCATCCGGGGAGGTGAACAGCATTTGAGTCACATCGCTTAGGGGATTGCTGGCTTTTTCCGAAAACTCCAGGCCGCTGCTCATGCGCATCAGTTGATCCAGCGTTATTTCGCGGCGGGGATCGCCGGTTCCCTGCCATTCAGGCACGGGGGCGGGTGAGGACAAGTCCAAGCTACCCTGTCCTACCAAAATACCAACGAGGGCATTCACCACACTCTTGGCCATAGACCAACCGGGTAAAGGCATCGCTTGGTCGAAACCCGGCGCATAACGTTCTGCGACAATCTTGCCCTGATGCAGGATGACAACAGCACGGGTGAGACGCAAGTTTTTTGCATCGGGTTCGGCAAAGGCCCAGTCTAGCAGGGCGTTGAAGCGTACCTGTGTTGAATTAGGATTTCCTCCGTCGTTTCGGTAGGGATCACCGCAATCCAGATTACATGGACGGCGAGGGCCTAGGACATCCCTGTAGCCTAGGTTCTGGCGGTCCATTCCGGCATGACGACTTAATTCAACAGTATTGGGATTGGAGTGAGGGAGACCTAAATTAGCGTAAACTAGTGTGCTGCCCAGTCCGGGCTGATAAACTGCTGTCCGTTTGACCATTCCCAAAAAGCTAGCCGTCACCTGCTTACTGCTGAAGTCAACTTCAGTGGCTATGATCCGCATTATAAAAGAGGGGCTGGCGATGCCAAATTCATCCTGCAATACGGATTGTGGATTACGGCCAGAAACAAAAACAGCGGAGCATAATACCTTGGCTTGGTAGGCTGCGGCGATGGAAATTAATTTACGGGCATAAACTAGGCCTATTAGGCCAACAGTGCTTATTATGACTATAATTATAGTGTTGATGATTTTCACCTTCTATAAAGAAACTGGCGACACATATACAAATCTACCTGTTAGAATTGATGGCAACCAGAAAAAGACAACCTATTTCAACATGATATGTCAATTATAAGACAGCACCATAAATCCGCAGGCTCGCTGCGTCACACCAAGAATCGGGTTCGTTATCCTACGGACTGTCGGTTCGCCTCCGGTTGCTCCCCATTCCGCCACCCGGCGACGCAGTTACCTTCGACTTTGAGGTTATGGCTTCCTCCGGCGCGGACTTCCACCGCACTGACTGTGCGCCCTCACGGGCGCACAGATTCCAGCCTCCATGCCGGAATGACGGACCACAATCATCCTATTTGACGATTGCGCCTATAGCCCGTTTCCAAAGCGGCTGGTGAACCTTAAAGGGGGCGAAATTCGCAGTGACGTTTTGGGTTGCATTTGTCGTGGTGACGGTGCATGAATTCCCGTAACCTCTGCAAGCACCGCCCAGCCAGTGAATTGGTATCCGCTGACCGGAATCGCAGTCAGCGTGACTTTTGTTCCACTGACTAACTAATGTTACGCACAGGCCCCTGTGCTGTTATCTGCAAAGGATTGCCGATGTGCGAATTCGTTTTGGAGTGTCAAGGCTTGCCTTGACAGGCAAAGCGAGCTTTGCCACTCCAATGCGTAACATCAGCTGTTAATGAAAATTATTGACTGACCATCCGGGCTCCAAGAAGGGTCATCAGAGTCCTTGGGTATTATTTCAGGGCTGTTCAATTCTTCAAGGCCATGTTAAACTTACCATTTTTTGAGATAGCCTGATCCCTGTGTCTCCGTTGATGCAAAGCTTGCTTCCAATTCCCGATCACCGCCGCGCCCAAGGGCGGATGTACGATCTGCCCCATATGCTCCTGTTCAGCATTCTGGCCGTCATCAGCGGGGCGACTTCGTACAGGCGCATTCACCAGTTCATCCAGACC
>CAIZPP010000341.1 GCA_903934875.1 uncultured Methylococcaceae bacterium | reverse complement strand
TAGATTGAAAACACCGGCAGGATCATGAACAGCCCGAGCATTCTGAGCATGTAGATCCCGGCGAGGGAAAGGCTGGCGCGCAATTCCGCGCCTGTCATCGGGGTGTCGATTTCCAACGCCTGCTTCAAAGCGGCTTCTCCTAAAGATTTAAGTGGTTTGGCTTATCGCAATACCTTCGCCAAGCACCAGCTTGGCTCTTAGATCAGCGGTTCTGTGCCAAAATTTGAGGTCTCCACGTTATTGGCGAAGGTATTGATTATGAGTAAATTTATTCAGTATTAAAAAAAAAATGGTCTTTGAGCGCAATGAAGCCCACACCTTGCGGCAACGCCTTGATGAATCACCGACATTTATCATTGTTGTCGCGGGGCCTCGCCAAATCGGCAAAAGCACTTTAGTCCGCCAAGTGCTGGCAGGGAGACCCGCGCACTTCGTCGCGGCAGACCAGCCCTTGCCTGAAATTGCCGACCCTTTTTCGAGTCTATACGCTGAATCCCCGTTTGCAAGCATTTCCCTCCCCGGTGCCAGGCCAACTGCCGAGTGGCTGGCGGTGCAATAGACCCAGGCCCGCAGCAAAGCTAGGGATTTGCCAGATGGTATGCGATTCGTGCTGGCGATTGACGAAATCCAGAAGGTTCCCCGTTGGTCTGAAGTCGTTAGAGGACTATGGGATGCAGACCGTGCAACAGGTCTCGACATGCACGTCGTATTACTCGGTTCCTCGCCTTGGCTGATGCAGCAAGGTCTGACGGAGAGCTTGGCCGGGCGCTATGAACTGATCCGCATGAGCCACTGGTCCTACCCGGAAATGCAGGAGGCGCTTGATTATTCCTTGCACGAGTACCTCTATTTTGGCGGCTTTCCGGGCAGTGCAAGCCTGATCCGCGAAGAACGCCGCTGGCGTGACTATGTGCGCGGCGCGTTGATCCATCCGAAGATCGAAAAGGATATCCTCCAGATGACTCGCGTGGACAAACCGGCATTGCTCAAGACACTGTTTGAACTGGGCTGCGCCTACTCCGGGCAAATCATTTCCTACACCAAGCTGCAAGGCCAATTGCAGGACGCGGGCAATACCGTGACCTTGGCGCATTATCTCGAATTGCTGTCACAGGCCGGTTTGCTCGCCGGCCTGCCTAAACACGCCGGACAGAAACACCGCCAACGCGCATCCAGCCCCAAGCTTAATGTGCTGAACACGGCGCTGATGTCGGCGCTGGCCGGTTACACATTTGCCGATGCCCGCAACGACCGATCCCACTGGGGGCGGCTGGTGGAAAGTTCGGTCGGCGCACATCTGTGCAATACCGCGTTCGACGATTGCGAGGTTCAATATTGGCGCGAAAGCCCGGACGAAGTGGATTTCGTGTTGACCAATAGCCGCAAGCTCGCTGCCATTGAAGTGAGAAGCGGCGTGAAATTCACCACACCCAAAGGGCTAGACATCTTTGCCGGAAAATTCAATGGAACCCGCCTGCTCATCGTCGGCGAAGGTGGCATCCCCCTCGCCGAATTTCTCTCGTATCCAGCTAGGTACTGGTTAGAGTAAACCTATGGCCCTAGTTCCCCGTCTCGCCCACAAAGTTGTTGACCAGCAACAGCGGATTCTCGAAACCCCGGAAGCCGAAGACTTAAAAACTTTTCGTAGCCTTGCCGCCTGGGTGTTGCTGGGCGAACCGGGGGCGGGAAAGTCAACAGCGTTTGAACAAGAAGCCCAAGCGACAGGCGGGCAATGGCTGCGCATCGCCGAATTCATCAACGCCAACCTTGATGCTGACAGGCAAGGCAAGACACTGTTTCTTGATGGCTTGGACGAAGTCCAATCCAGCGGCGGTGCGGACAGCACCATTGTTAAGATAAGCGAGCAACTAAAGCTTCTGGGAAAACCGCCGTTCCGCATCGCCTGCCGTGCCGCTGATTGGTACGGCTCGACGGATCGCGATGAGCTAAAATCGGTTTCACCAGATAGCCAACTTACCGTGTTGTTGCTCGAACCCTTGAGCGAGGAAGACATTCTCACTCTCTTGCGCGAAAACCACGGTGTAGAAAATCCGCAGGCTTTTGTCGAACAAGCCAAAAAATATAGCGTTGCCGACCTGATCAATAACCCGCAAACCCTAGATTTGTTGGCTAACGCTGTCAAACTAGGCAAGCAGTGGCCTGGATCAAGGGATGAAACCTATCGGCTTGCCTGTGAGAAACTGGCAGCAGAGGCCAACAAGCGCCACTGTGATAATAAGCGTAAGCGAGGCCAGACCCAGACACTTGAACAGCTATTGGCGGAAAAAAGATCAACTCCCCGCAAGAACTGCAAACCCGCATTGAAACGCAACTTGACACGGAGGAGCGGCAGCGCATCTTCGTCCGGGTGCTGGATGTAAGCTGGCCAAAATAGAAATTCTGCACATTACTCAGTTAGGCATTACAGCCCATTTGGGCGTATGCATCCGATAAGCGGTGACTTTTTCGAGAGAAGTCAGAATCTCATCCGGCGGCACCGGCTTCCAGCGAGCCTACATACCTCAGCACGTCCTCCGTGCGTCCCTCAGACACCAGTTGCTCGGCTGTCTTGTAGCCAAATGCGGACAGGGGTTCGTTTCGGTAGCAGAAGAGTGCCCGGTTAACATCACCCGAAAGGTCACATCCTGCTTTGATGACTTTCAAGGCTTCCCGGAGAAATCGCTGGATTCCCTGCGAAGTGGGGGCTCTGCTAATCGTTCTGAGGGCAGTGCAATTGCTACTTGGGCATACCAAGCTTGAAAGTACAGTGCGGTATCTCGGCATCGAAGTTGACGATGCACTGGAGATTTCGGAGCAGACCGAGGTATAAAGTCAATCCCCAGCAAGCGACCACCATTGCGTGGTCGCTTGCTGGCTGCAATGGGCATATTGCGACCCCTTCCTGACGGTGGGATGGATTCGTGGAATGACTGGTTTATACTTGTAAGCAAACATTCAGCCTCCGTGAGAAATCAGTATATTTGTCTGGCTAGTGTGAGTAGAGTTTCAACTAAGTACAGAAAAACCTGACCCCTAATAAAACACTATGAACGCCATTGAATTCACCGCCGTCACCCACGATGGCATTATCGACCTCCCCGAACCCTACCGAGCGGCGTGGAATCTGAAGACCCTTCGCGTCATCTGCTTGGAGCAGGACAGGGGAGCAACCGAAGCCAACACTGTCGAAACCGACGATGCCTTTGGCCTTTGGCAGTGCCAAGAATCGCCAGCCGACGGACTTGAATACCAAGAACGCTTGCGCACCGAGTGGCCGGCATGAGTGTGCTGTTCGATACTTGCATCCTGATCGACTATCTTAACGCCGTCGCACCAGCCCGCGACGAGTTGGCGCTCCACAGGGAAAAATACATCAGCGTCATTACTTGGATGGAAGTTCTGGTCGGTGCCACACCCGACACCGAAGTGGGTACACGGGAATTTCTGAACCGGTTTAGGCTGATTGAGATAGGCGCAACGATTCTGGAGGAGGCCGTCCAATTGCGTCGCGTCCATCGGATAAAACTGCCTGACGCGATTATCTGGGCTAGCGCGAAAACTCACGGGCTCACACTGATAACTCGGAATACTAAGGATTTTTCTGAAAACTCGCCGGGCATCCGAATTCCTTATCGGTTTTGAACAATATGGTTGCTTGGCATTTCCCCGCTGCATAGCTAACGCAAGAACCAGAACTAAACCGACTAGAAAACACCGATATAAAGAAAACTTGAACGGCTGCTTCTGGATAATCAACTGTCACTGAGAACTTTGCTTCGACTGTCTCTTTTTGGCCGCTAATTGCCCATAGCTTGCTGATCGAATCAGCAATAATTTAAGCACCTGCGAGATAAATTTGCACGGTAGCAGTTGTCCAAGTGGCTACCCCAGAACCAAGAAAGTCCTTGTCCTCCGTTCAAACAGGGCAGTCAAGCAAAAGTGCTGCGGCCACGGCAGGCCAGTCGTTCACGTCACGCGAAGCGATACGGGCTTTTGCCGGGCCTTCAAGTTCAGTCAATCCATCGTCGTCCCAATCCATCACACGCTTGCCAAAGGCGGCGGGCCATTGGTACGCTGCCTTTATTTTGGCCGTCCGTCTCAAAGCGCAGCGCTTAGAAATTTGCCGGTTCGCGCCGCTGTTCGCCGTTAAGTGCGTGGCGGACACGGGAGACCGTATCGTATACCGTCTTGCGCACACGGTTGATCCCGCCTAGAGGCTGGTGTTCGGGGATCGAATGCCAAGGCGTAAAGGAAAGGTTTTCGCAGAAATTCAATTGCTTTGCCGAGAGGAAAGTCTGCGCGGGGATGATGATCCGCCCCACGTTGATGAAGGGCGAATCTTTTTGGCTCCATTCGACAGTGGGGTCTTCGATAGGCATCTCGCCGGGAAGCTTTTGTAGTTGGACTTGGAAATCAAAGCAGGCTTCCTTGCTGGCAAGATGTTCGCGCAGATTTTCACGCAGGAAATCCGGCGTGGCGGTCGCGGCGAACGCCGAGGCGGGACCGCAGGGGCGGGCGGAGAATTTCATCGCAGTGTCGCCGAAGCGATAAGGCGTCGTGCTCCAATAGCGGCTGTCCAACAGGTTGGCAACGTCTTTGCCTTTAATCGCCCTGGCAACGCCGAACTCGTGCAGGCGGAAATTCAGCGGGTTCATGCCGGGAAAAAAGAATTTTACCGGACTGCCCGCCGACAGGGATTTCTGGAATTCAACATAGTCTGCCGCATTGCGCACGAAGAACACCGGGTGGTTAATCATCAGAAAATCCTGCGTGCCGGATTCGCTGCCCTCGACACCCATCAGTTTGACCGCCATGCCACGGGCGTCGCCGACCGAATCGTTTTGCGCTTTGCCGGAGGCGTTGGAGTAGCGTATCCAAGCAGGGTAGCTGCGGACTTGCGCGAACAGGCCAACCCGCATTGCCTCGGGCAAATCGGGGAGGACGCGAAACTCCGCCTGCACACAGCCGTGGGCTTTGGGATGGGCGTCTCTGCGGGCAGGGCCATTTTTGGCCTCGGCGCGGACATCTTCCTCGACCATCTGCGCGATCTGTTGGGTGGCCTGGCTTTCGCCTGCGGGGATTTCCTCGTTGCCGAAGGCCCAGGCTGCGTGGGTGGATATCAGAGCCAAGCCTAGCGGAAAGGCTTTGTGTAGCAAAAAAAACATGTTGGTGTACTCCAATGCGAAGAGGGCTTACGATTCAATGATAGAAAACGGTCATGAAATATTCTGTGCGATACCGCACCGACTGCGTGCTGAGTTTGCGATTAGAGTATTCTCAAGGTTTGCTAAAGCCTAGCCCGAAGCGCGGCTATGGATATGGATGACTCGCCTACTTCACCCCCCAGTTTCTGCAAGAATAAAGAGAATCCCATGAATCACCCAGCCCATGCCGAACGCCCTGAAATCTCAGTATTAAGCGTCAATCGGACTCTATAGCCATGTGCCCAACACGCTGGTTGTTGTTCGCGGGGGTGGTGATAGCGCTGGCGGCATGTGGCGAGGTGGCGCAGTTGCCCGTCGCAGCGGGCGTCGGCCCTCATCCCCAATTGCCGCCGCCCAATCCAAGCTTGATTCCCACCATCAACATCGCACCGGCGGTGGGTTGGCCCGCGAACGGCAAACCGGTCGCGGCACCAGGGTTGGCCGTCAACGCTTTTGCCAAAGGACTCGACCACCCGCGCTGGCTTTATGTGCTGCCCAATGGCGATGTGCTAGTCGCCGAGACCAATTCGCCACCCAAACCGGAAGACGGCAAGGGTCTAAAAGGCCGGATCGCACATTGGTTCATGGACAAGGCGGGCGGCAATGTGCCCAGCGCCAACCGCATCACACTGCTGCGCGATAGCGATGGCGATGGCGTGGCGGAAACCCGGTCGGTGTTCGTCGACCGGTTGAACTCGCCTTTCGGCATGGCACTGGTCGGCCAGGATTTCTATGTGGCTGACACGGATGCGGTGCTGAGGTTTCCCTACACGCCAGGCGCAACCCGGATTAGCCAGCCGGGAACCAAGCTGATAGACCTGCCGGCCGGCCCCATCAACCACCACTGGACCAAGAACCTCCTCGCCAGCGCTGACGGGTCGAAGCTTTATGTGACGGTGGGATCGAACAGTAATGTCGCCGAGAACGGCATGGCCGAGGAGATTGACCGCGCTGCCATCTGGGAGGTAGACACCCGGCGCGGGCATCACCGCCTATTCGCGTCTGGCCTGCGCAATCCCAACGGACTGGCTTGGGAACCCGAGGGGGGAGCGCTGTGGACCGTGGTCAACGAGCGCGACGAACTCGGCAGCGATCTTGTGCCGGATTACCTGACTTCAGTGCCCGACGGCAGCTTCTTCGGTTGGCCTTACAGCTACTTCGGCCCGCATCTGGATGAACGGGTGCAGCCGCAGCGGCCTGACTGGGTCGCCAAGGCGCGAGTGCCCGATTATGCGCTGGGCCCTCATACCGCTTCCCTAGGCTTGGCTTTCTGCAAGCCCGGCGCATGGCCGCCACCCTTCGGCAGCGGCGTTTTCATCGGCCAGCACGGTTCCTGGAACCGCAAGCCGCGTAGCGGCTACCGCGTCATCTTTGTGCCGTTTTGGGACGGCAAGCCCTACGGCGAGCCTATTGACTTGTTGACCGGCTTTGTCAGCAACGAAGGTGAAGCTTATGGCCGGCCCGTGGGCGTCGTGCTTGACAAATCGGGGGCGCTGCTGGTGGCTGATGACGTGGGCAACACCGTTTGGCGTGTCATTCCTGTGCAAAAACCCTGATTTGCTGTGCCTTGCCATTTTTACTGCGCCCGGTTTTGCCGAAGAAAATCCTGCCACGCCGCCCAGTCCGCCCGAACAAAGCATGGCACCGATGGGAGGCAGGGTGCGATGGGCGGAATGAGCGAAGAGAAGATGGATGCCCATCTGTAGCTTTCCGGCCCGGAATAGGCGCATTGTCGCTGTTTCAACGGTCATTCCGCACCCTCCCCGTTTCACAATTTCAACAAGTCATCAATTGATGGTGACCTGTTGGGCGACATTGCCGGTGGCGGCGCTGTTGTAACCATTCCAGTCGAACACCTGCCCCAATGCGAAAGCACTGGCACCGCCATTCCACTGGATGGATGCACAGGCTGGCACGGTCACTTTGTCACCGGTGCTGATAGTAATCACATTACCATTGATGGCGGTGATGGTTCCCAAGCTGTTAAGCCCCCCGGTGGCATTGGCCGGTGGGGTGCAAGAAGGACCGGCAACGACCGGAGCGGGCGAAATGACGACACTACCCGTAACAGTGGCCTTGGTGCCTAGGGTATCCGTGACGGTCAGTACGACCGGGTAGGTCGCGGCCGTGGTGGGAGTGCCAGAGACAGTGCCTGTTGACGAAATGCCGACCCCCGCCGGAAGGCCGGTTGCACTCCAAGTTAGCGCCCCATATCCGCCAGTTGCGGTCTCAGTCGCCGAATAGGCCGATCCCACCTTGCCCGTCGCGGGAATGCTGGAGCTTTTAATCACCACCGCCGGTGCTGTTACCGTAATAGTTCCGTTCACCGTGGCGTTCTGGCCTGCGCTATCGTTGACGGTAAGAACGACTGGCAAAGTTCCCAGTGCGGTCGGCTTACCGGTAATGGCACCAGCGGCACTGATGGCCAGACCGGCAGGAAGGCTGCTTGCGCTCCAACTCAATGTGCCTACACCCCCGCTGGCAACAGCAGAACCTGTGTAAGCAACGCCATAGATACCGGCAGGCAATTTAGGGGTTGCCGTGACTATGGGTGACAGCGGATTGGCCGACGGATTGATAGTCAAGGTCAAAGTGGTATTAACGGTTTGACCGTTGGCATCATTGACGGAGATGGAAATCGACGGTGTCCCGTTGGTTCCAACCGCTGGAATGCCACTGATTTTTCCCGCCGTGAAAGCCAGCCCCTTCGGCAGGCCACTGACGCTGACGGTGTAAGGCTTGACACCTCCAGCCGGGGTGACTGCTGTGCTGGTGTAGGCGCTGCCAACCGTGCCTGTTGGTAGGCTGAGCTGACTGGGCGAACTGAGGCTTAAGCCGGGCGCAACCGTCATCTGGGTGGCGATACAAAAGCCTATCTTGTCCAAAGTTCCGCTGTAGCTCAGCAACTCGCCCGCTACAAAATTGGTAGCCGGTGCCACAAAGGTGGTGCTGGCTTTCGGTGCATAGTTGACGCTCTGTCCACCGTTGGGAATGCCACCGGCAATGTCCAGCCAGTATTTACTGACGTTTGAAATGATCTTGTTGGTTCCAGAGCATGGTGTGGCCACCGGGACCGAGCCGACCGTCAGCGTAGCCGTGGCGATCTGCGAATAACCCAATGAATCCGTGGCCGTGATAGTGACTGGCGTTGATCCTAAGGTCGTTGGCGTTCCAGTGATGGCGTAGCCGCTGGCGGCATTGCCGGTGATCGCCAAGCCAGCCGGAAGGGTTTTATTGTCAAAGAAAGTGATGGCACCATATCCACCCGACACGACGGAGATGGGCTGGTTGTAAGGGACATTGACTGTACCCTGAACAAAACCGAAGGACTTGGGGAAAACAATCGCCGCATCCGCCACATTGATGCTAGTGGAACCGCTGGTGCTCAAACCGTTAAGGGTATCTTTAACCGTGATGGTGAATGGGAAAGTGCCCACAACCGTCGGTGTTCCGCTAATGGTGTTGCCGGCAAACGCCAAACCCGCAGGCAACGTACCCGTCAACGTGTAAGCCAAATTATCCCCTGGATTGCCCGGAGTGGCACTGATGACCTGGCTATAAGGCGAATACACCGTGGCACCATTGATGGTGGCATTCAGCGAGGGTGCAATAGGTAGCGGCGGCGCGGGGGGAATCACGCCATCAAAGTTGATGCCTGCATTTTGAGCCACTATGAATTGACCTAAGTCGCCCGGACTCGGGCCAATTGCCCCCGGAGTGTCGCCATTGGGCCCCACTAAGGCCTCATTGGTTACCGGGTCGCGCTTGCCGGTGTATTGGTAAAACTCAAAACGGTAGACCACGCCCGTGGCACCCGGATCAAGCGCCACCCCGGTCAAATCGATCTGGCCGTTCTTAGCGCTTGGGTTGCCCGCATCGAACTGTAGCAACTGCCATTCTAGCTGTGTCTGCGTCTTGGCTTTTTGGATCACGGCGTTTTCAGCAACCAAGTCCTCAACGGCGACATTCCGCAAAACCCCCGTGGCGGTCACCTTAACCCAGCGTGGCTCGCCGAATTCATAGGCATTCGGTGGCGGGGCGACAATCAACACATTAACCTTCGGCGCTTGCGGTACGTTCGCAACAGGCGGAACCGGGGTCACCGTCCACACCGGATTGGGAACCGTGGCCAACACGGGAGTCAAAGTATTTGCACCGGGGGCGGTTTCCACCAGCCAGGAATAGGTCACGTTCGGTGTGCTGACTGAAGTGCTCACGCCAAAATGGTCACATGGGTAGTTGGGGCCATAAGCCTTTGCGCCCAGCGGCCAGCAACTGTCCGACGGGCTGACCGGGAGCGTCCCCGAAGGTGTGCCGGCAGACCAAGCCCCGTTATAAGTCGCCTGATAGACGATTTTCACTCCAGTGCCCGTGTCTGTCACCGTCGGGTTGCCATACCGTTCCATGTTCGGCCACCGGTTGGCGGCACCGAAAAGCGAGCTAATATCGGTGGAGCGGATACCTGCGATATCGATTTCAAAGCCGTGGGCGACCTTGCCCGTGTCATTGACGACATCGAAGTTGGCTAAGGCTCCGAAAACCTGAGAATACCCTGGAAATGCAACAGTTGATAAAAGCAGGAATGTCGCCGCCATGAGTGACGGCAGAAGAAAAACACCCTGGCGTTTTTCTTGGATAAGTTTCATAAAGTTGTCTCCACATTGGAAAAGTCGAATAGACGCAGACCGGTTAATGTCCGGCATGATCGCGGATGCCACCATCGGAAAACCGGCTTGTGACAACGGGCATCCAAGTGCACACAGCCAATATATACAAAACATATGCCATCGCTGGTAGAATTATTAAGCTATTGTTATTTATGAATTTTACCAGCCTGCTAAACCGAATTTGTCAGGCTATGTTTTTCCGACCCCGCAAAATTCGTAGCCATGTTTTGCGCATTTGACAAAAGCTGCGTAACCCCCTCTGCCCTCCCCATTGAACTTTTTTTGCAGAGCTTTCATACAATCTTTGCAGAACACTTTATTCCAGAGGCTCCATCTCAGGCGTAAAATATTCCAACTATCTGATTTTTATTATAATTAGTATATGGCACAGTGTTTGCTATATCAGCAATGGAACACTGAATCAGTTGGATGGACGCAGCCTATCAACAGCTAGAAAGCACCTATCCGGCAAGAAAACTCAGAACAATTTGATTTTTTCATTGACCTTAACTGACGTTATGCATAGGCCCCTGTGACCTATGGCGACTCGTTTTGGAGTGTCAAGGCCTGCCTTGACAGGCAAAGCGAGCTTTGCCACTCCATGCGTAACATCAGTTACCTTAAGAAGGTGGACTCTATGCTATTGAATTTAATAACTCCGGTAGATTTGGGCTTGACGCTTGCCTTTTTCTTGACATTTCTCGGTTCCTGTTGGTTTTGCTTAAGGAATTATGGTGTCGATAATTTTTCCGATCATTCCGCAGCAGACGGGGAATATTCTATTAAGGAGTCAAATTGATGCTATTGAAAATATTGGGGACTAACCGCTTCCGGCCTTTGTTAGCCACACTGTGCGTTTACTCATTCGCCGCCTGGGCTTTGTTGGGCCAGAGCGCACAGGCGGTGCCCAGCATGTCCAGGCAAACTGGGGCCGCCTGCACCATGTGCCATACCACAGCCTTTGGGCCCAACCTGACTCCTTTTGGCCGTGAGTTTAAGCTCAACGGCTATGTCTGGGACAGCGGCAGCAGCGACACTTACATTCCACCCATCAGCGGCATGGCCATGGGTTCTTTCAGCAACACCAAGCAGAACCAGAACCCGCCGCCAGGACCCAGCGGTTTCAATGCCAACAACAACTTTGCCTTTGACCAGGCTTCCTTGTTTTATGCGGGCAAAATTTGGGACAAGGTCGGCGCATTCAGCCAGTGGACCTACGACGGGGTAAACGACAACTTGTTCATGGACAACACCGACGTACGCTTCGCCAACCAAATCGATCTTTTCGACCGGGATATCGTCTACGGCATCTCCGCAAACAATAAACCTACGGTGCAGGATTTGTGGAACACCACGCCGGCCTGGGGTTTTCCTTATGTCAGTTCCCATGTGGCACCGACCCCTGCCGCAGCCTCCATGCTCGACGGCGGTGTCAGCGGAATCAACACCGGGCAAGTGGGCGGGGCGACCCTTTACGCCATGATCGACAGGCTGCTCTATATTGAAGCGGGCGGTTACGGCAGCTTTTCCCAAAGCTTCATGATCGGCACAGGCAACTTCAACAACTGGGGCAATACCCCGCTGAACCGCATTGATGGCGGTGCGCCCTATTGGCGGATTGCCTTGCAGAAGGATTGGGATGGGCATTATTTTTCCCTCGGCCACTACGGCATGAGCGCCAATGTCTACCCCAATGCCGACAAGTCCGGCGGCACTGACAATTACACCGACCTAGCGTTTGACGCGACTTACCAATACCTCGCCAACCCGGAGCACATCGCCGAGCTGAAGACCACCTACATCCGCGAGACCCGCGATCTCAAGGCCAGCGCCTACCTAGGCAACACAGTCAACCGGGACAATTACGTCAACACCTTCAAGATCAACGGCTCCTACACCTACGCCCAGACGTATAGCGTGGCCTTGGGTTACAACAAGACGTGGGCGCGGGCGGACACCGTGTTTGATCCTGCCGGCACGGGACAGCTTCTGCCGGGCGGCAACAACGGCAGCGAGTACTTTACGGCAGAGTTGTCCTATGTGCCATTTGGCAAGAACTACACCCTGCTGTCATCGCTGATGAATCTAAGGTTGGCGCTGCAGTATGTGGGCTACACGCAGTTTGACGGCAATCAAAACCAGGCCGCCAATAACAACACCTTCTATATGAACGGCTGGCTGGCGTTTTAACTATGAAGCCGCTCAACCTGTGTAATATCAGCGTCTCCGTCAAAATGCTGTTTTCCGGCTATTTGCTGATCATCGCCATCGGTTACGGGATGGCGATGGTCCAGGTCATGTTTACCCACGGCATGGCCGACGGGAAATTGGGCCTGTCCACCGAAGACATCGTCTACAGCTATTACGGCAACCGTTCTGGTTCGCTGATGGAAAGCAAGCTGGAAGGCTCGATGAAGGGCAACGCGCCGGAGCAGGAGCGCTTCAAGATCATCCAGTGGCTGCGCGACGGTGCCGACGAAACCGCTTACCGTAACGATATCAAGCCGATCATCGAACAGCGCTGTACCATCTGCCACAACGCCAATACCGGTGGCTTGCCGGATTTCACCCAGTTCGAGAATGTCAAAAAGCGTGCGGAAGCCAACCAGGGCGCGTCCTTCCCCGCGTTGGCGCGGGTGTCGCACATTCACTTGTTCGGCATCGCCTTCATTTTCATGTTTGTCGGCATCATTTTCTCGTTGACTAGCGGTGTCCGCTCCTGGCTGAAATCCACCGTCATCATCATGCCTTATGTGTTCCTGTTGACCGACATAAGCTCTTGGTGGCTGACTAAGCTTAACCCCAACTTCGCCCTGCTCGTGATCATCGGCGGCGGAGGCATGGCGATGGCCTTTGTGTTTATGCTGGTGGTTTCGCTGTATGAAATGTGGATACTGCCGCGCAAGTTGCCGCTGGCCGACCGCCGGCACAGCCTGTTCCGTGACTAACTGATGTTACGCACAGGCCCCTGCGCTGTTATCTGCAAAGGATTGCCGATCTGCGAAGATACGATTTGGAGTGTCAAGGCTTGCCTTGACAGGCAATCAACAGCATTGCCCCTGGGAGCGCGGGTATCCCGCCCGCTGAATTGGTGGCCAAGATGGCCACGTTCTTAGGAACAGGCCGGGGGCGAAAACCCCGGCCCGCTTCAGTGGCTTTTCTTAATGGTCAGGATAGCCAGTCGGTGCGGTGAACGTACCGGTCAAAAGAGTGGGGGATGTGACACCGGCCGCCACCAAGGAAACATTGGCGGACTCACCGGCGGTGATGGTCGGGAATACCGTCGTGGTGCTTGAACCGGTATAGCAGTTGCCGATGGATGCCGTGGCTGTTGTCCCTGTTTCTGATACGGCGGCTTTATATTCCGCAACTTCGACCGGCGCAGCACCCAGTGTGGCATAAGTGAAGTCGACATCACTGATGATCAGTGTGCAGACCGTGCCGGTACTGCCTAGTTGCAGCGCATATTGGGAAGAGACCGCCGTATTGCTGTCAAGAATGGTTGTCCCGTCCACAGGAAGATGGATGCTCGCCTGCAAGCGGCCACCGCCCGCGCTGCTGGACGTATACCAGACCGTGCCGGTCAATCCAGACGTACCGGTCAGGCTGGCACTGAGGTTCGTGATGACGGGATGCGGTGTGCCGTTATTGGAGTGGTTCCTGCCTCCGTCGGCGAACGCAGACGTATTCATGCACAGCATGATGGCGGATGCCATCACTGAAAAACCGACTTTTGACAACAGTTTCATAGGATCACCATAAAGATTGATAAACATGTTAGGGACTCATGCACCGATGGGAGCATTCAAGTACAAGCTAATAGTAAGCAATACATATGCCATCTTCAATACAGCATTTTCAACATCAAAGAGTTACTTGATAACTAGAATGAAAGGGCAAGTTATTCGGTTAACTTGAAACTTAGCTGAATATCCTTTATTAGGTATATTTTAAAGATGAAAATGCTGTACATAAAGATATCCATGCTCAC
>CAIZPP010000340.1 GCA_903934875.1 uncultured Methylococcaceae bacterium | reverse complement strand
TGGAACCAATATATGACGGATGGGTTGCTTTTAACTCAAGGTAAGGCGCTTTACCTGACTGTTGAGCTATTGTCGAAAAAATAGGCACGTTCACATTATCGGACTCAGCACAATTTGTTGAATATGAATTGTTTTTAGCATAAAGATCGTTAGAATTTTGCGCCTCACTAACGAGTGAGAAAGCAAGGGAGAAAACTAAAAAAAATACATGCCATGGATTTTTCATAACTCACCTGTTAAGTCAGTATGTATTTTGAACCGAAACCCTGGCTGATTCCGCTGTTCGCCGTTACGATTTTGTCTGACTAAAACTGCTCAAATAGATACCATTCCTATTTCATTTTACGCCAGAGTGACTTTACGCGATTCAGATTGTAATGCTCGGCGTATCCCATATCACAGCAACAGCGAAGCAACCAAGTCCCAAAAGGCCCAACGCCCGAGCTAAGCGGCGCTGCGCGGCGGGAAAGCCCCGCCACGGAGCCAAAACGTAACCCCGCGTCCGCTTGAGCGAACGGTTGGGCGGCGGGGCAGGAAACGACGCCGGGCTGCATAGCTTTTTCTTGCTTCCATACCCGGCACAATAGTTTAACCCTATCCGACCTACGAACCTCTAATAAAACAGTAGGATGCGCCGAGGAACAATGCGCATCGGTCGCGTTTGAACCCATACGCGATTGATGGGCTTCGCAAGCTCAGCCCATCCTACGGCCCTTTTCTTTTTATCCATCCGATGCAATACGATTCACAGCAACTGCGCTCTTCCGGTCGTATATATTTGTTAACTCGTTTTCGTTGGCGATCCGCTGCGCGAGTGCATCGAAGGTAAGCAGCGTTGGATAAGTAGAGCGGCGTGATTCGTAGGTATGCGACAGGTCTGACAGTGCCTCGTGTAATTGGTCTATAAACGGCCCCATCTCCTCCTCGGCCCGCTCTGGTAATGTACCCCCGTCAATAAGGTCTTGGCAACGGCGTAATTCTCGCAGAACTGCAATGAGCGCACCGATCAACGCATTTGTGCTTTCTAACATTTTCTATTCCTCATCTGAAGCGTCATCAAACTTCTAGCCTGGCTTGTTGACATATGGCTTTCAAGTTCTGCAAGAACAAAGAAAGCGGCATGTCGTCTTTAGGGGCAATTGTGTAGTGGTAAGCACCTTGCTGATTCTTGTGATCCTTGGTGATTGCAATCCCCGCAGGTATTGGAGTGTTCGCAGGTATGACGAAATGCTTCGTGGTCTTCGAGCCAAACCATGTTACCTTCCTGTCGAAGGTTGAGATGCCGCGAAACTCACCCTTTATACATCGGCATCCGAGAACAATTGTCTGATTGTCACGCTCTACCAGCTTCACATCGGGAAGGCGTGTTTCACTGCCAGGGTGAGGCTCCAAGGGCATACGGCCCTGATAAAATTCCGATTTTTTTTGAGCACGCCAAAGTTCCACTGGTGTCGATATATCCCAGAAGTGATCGGACAGACCAGCATTGTTATAAATCTTTTTCAGTTCGTCGGACATCTATAATTTCTGTTTTAGTGCTTTTGGTCCGCAAAGCGACAAGTCGTCCAAGCATATTACAGCCAGATGTATGCGTCAACGTTGGCAAGGAGGGTAACTGCAAGCCACAAGCTCAACGCCCGAGCTAAGCGGCGCGGCGGGAAAGCCTCGCCACGGAGCCAAAACGTAACCCCGCGTCCGCTTGAGCGAACGGTTGGGCGCTGGGGCAGGTGATTACGCCGGGGTCGCATGGCTTTATCTTTTTGCCCT
>CAIZPP010000339.1 GCA_903934875.1 uncultured Methylococcaceae bacterium | reverse complement strand
TGGAACCAATATATGACGGATGGGTTGCTTTTAACTCAAGGTAAGGCGCTTTACCTGACTGTTGAGCTATTGTCGAAAAAATAGGCACGTTCACATTATCGGACTCAGCACAATTTGTTGAATATGAATTGTTTTTAGCATGTGCTGGCCGTCAAGAATAACCAGCCGACGCTGGCGCAGGCCATCGAGGGCGTTTTCAATGGTGCGCAGGAGAAGCAGTGGGAGGGGGTGTCGCACACCTTCGCCCAGTGGATCGAAAAGGACCATGGCCGCATTGAGACGCGGCGCTGCTGGGTGGTGGATGACCTCGACTGCCTGGGCAAGGACCACAAGTGGACGCAGGCCAGCACCCTTGCCATGGTGGAGGCGGTCCGCGAAATCAATGGCGTGTCAAGCACTGAGCGGCGCTATTACATCAGTTCCCTCCAGGCCGATGCCAAGCGCATGGGGGAGGTCGTGCGCGGGCACTGGGGCGTCGAAAACGGCCTGCACTGGACTTTGGATGTCGCCTATGGAGAGGACCAGGCGCGGATGCGCGAGGGCAACTCGGCGGAGAACTTCTCGATCCTGCGCCGCATCACGCTGAACCTGCTGAAGCCGGACAAGACCGTCAAGGTTGGCATCAAGAACAAGCGGCTGAAAGCGTGGTGGGATGACGCTTATAGAGCAAAAATACCGGGAATTCAAGCCACTGCTTGATGCGATTGCCCTGCCAACTAGACATCCAAACACAATCAACGCAATGTTAATGACAGACATATGATATTTTCTCTTTTGTCTTAACTAGTAATTAGGCATAGGTTTGTAAAAAATTTCGTGCGGTAAAACTATAGAGCCATTTGCCCATCCTACCCGACTAATCGTCCGATTCCTTGCGCTTCTGTTGGTTTTGATCTATTGTTACCATCGCTTTTCTTCTAAAATCAAGAGGTGAGGCTATATTCGGTATAGGAAGTCTCGTCCCTCCTGTTCCATTTACAGTAACTGTTCCGAAGTCAAAAATCCGACCCAAAATGCTTTGGTCAACGTTAAAACTTTCAATTTTTCTATGATTGAGTTCGAGAGTATGCCTTTGTATAAGGCCAATTTTAGCAATTACCCTTTTCGAGGTTACAGCTAACTCAGTGGAAATAACTTGTATTATCGCACCCAGAGCGGACACCGTGCCAAATAATATAAAAAGACTACCAATAATAGTTAATGACCATGAGACTAATTTTGACACAAAAGTACCGCCAAAATTACTATGAAATGATTCGTTAATAGAATTGACAAGAGCTATTGAGAAGGGGCTAGATAAAGCTGGTTGTATTAATTGAAAAACTACTATTCCAAGCACAACCAAGATGATGCTTGGCAAAAAAATAAACCAATGGATATTTGCTTTATGAACAACGCTTTCACCCTGCATCAAATTATTTTCAACGTAACTCATATAGTTGCTTCCGTAAAAAAATGCCTGCAAAACCCTGCATCCGCGTCGAACGGTGTGGCGCGAAGAAGGACGAAAAGCTGCCAAACGCCCGAGCTAAGCGGCGCGGTGGGAATGCCTCGCCACGGAGCCAAATGCACAACCCGCGTCCGCTTGAGCGACCGGTTGGGTGGCCGCGCTGGGAGAGGAAGTAGGGGTTGCATGGCTTTTGCTTTTCGCATTTTCGCAGGGCAATAGACGACGGAACTTAAGAATGCCCATCACCCTCATGCTGCCCTCAATTCCTCGCGGAGTATGCGACGCAGTACATCGGCTGTGACTGTGGCGCATTCCGGCCGGATGGCGGAGCGAAGCGCTTCGTTGATAAGTGTCTGGTAGCCATGGCCTTCAACTTCGGCACGTTCGCGGAAAGCCTCTAACACATCATCGTCAAGATAGATAGTGATGCGAGTTTTCCCCTTGGCTGCTTCGGCTTGCAGTCGTACTAGGTGCGGCATCTCGCTGGCGCGTTTTGCACCGGAAAAATCATATTCTTCACGCATAGCTTCTGGCCTCTTTGGCGGTGGACGGGCGGGCTGAAATCAGGCGTATCGAATCCTCTCCGCGTAGCGTATAAACCACAGTCAGCAGCCGCCCCCGGTTTGATAAGCCGACCAGCACAAAACGGGCTTCGCCTTCGGCATCGTGGTCTTCACGCACCAAGGCCAATGGGTCGAGTAGGCAGGTTTCCGCCTCGCTGAAGGCCACGCAATGATTACGGAGGTTGGTGGAGGCTTTTCTAGGGTCGAATTCAATATCCATGCATCAATAATACATATCACATATGTATTCCGCAAGCTGGGCTTGATGCTTACGACCAGACCCAGTCGGCAGCGAAACGCCCTTACTCCGAAAAGCCCAACGCCCGAGCTAAGCGGCGCGGCGGGAAAGCCTCGCCACGGAGCCAAAAAGTAACCCCGCGTCCGCTTGAGCGAACGGTTGAACGGTTGGACGAAGCCGCTACGCGGAGAAAAGCCATTCTCATTAGCCTTGCAAAGAATTAAACTGCACCTCAGCCCCAATGTCGGGGTTTTTAACAGACTA
>CAIZPP010000338.1 GCA_903934875.1 uncultured Methylococcaceae bacterium | reverse complement strand
TTGAGTTCGGCGGCTTGCAGGGCCGTCTTGGTCTGGCCCAGTTCGGCAAGCAGCCGGTCCAGTTCGTCCGAAGCCAAAACCGCCCTGCCCGGCAGGGCGGAAAAGGGGTTCAATGGCATCGGCACGAGTGGTAAATTCATGCTGGCATTATACCACGGAAAAACCCCTTAAACCCGCACGAACGCTATATTCTAACGGTTTTTTACAGGTCATTTTCAGAGTGTTGAAAGGCCGGGCGGCAAGGCCGACAAACGCTGCCAGTCCACCCCCGCCACCAGCCATTGCCACTGCTCGGACGTCAGGGAAAACCGCGCCTCGCCCGGCTTGGGCCAGACGAAATGCCCCCGGTGCAGGCGGCGCTGGCACAGCCAGACGCCGTTGCCGTCCCACACCAAAAGCTTGAGGCGGTTGCCGCGCCTGTTGCGGAACAAATAGGCGCTGCCGTCGCAGGGGGCGGCCCGCAACGCCTGCTGCACATACAGCGACAGGCCGTCCGCGCCCAGCCGCATGTCCACCGGCTCGACCGCCAGCCAAATGGACAGGGGCTGCGGTATCAACCCAGGCATTGCAGCAACTCCGCCAGCCAGCGCGGCGAGACCGCCGCCGGGAACTCAAGCCGGTGCTGCCGGTGCCAGAGCACGACCGGCCCCGCCGCCGCGTCCGAAGCCGCCGGCACCGGCTGCACTTGGACCGGGATCAATTCCGGCTGCGGTGCATTTTCCTGTGACCGGTGATGGCTCAGACGGCCCGAAAACGTGTTGGCGTTAAGCCCGTGCTGCCGACAGTATTCGGCCTGCGACAGGCCGCTGGCCTGCCAACCCTCGATATGTTGTTTCCAACGTGCTGATAAAGCCATTGATCATCCTCCTCAAAAATGCAGAGCATGACGGTTTTTTTCGCGCTGTGACAGGTGGAAGGGCTGGACGCTTACCACACAGGAGTCCAACCGTCTGGAAGTCTCACGCGGAGCGGTGCGCCAAGGCATTCAGGATCATCTCAATTGGCTTGACGAGCAGATCAAGACTGTGACCAAGGCCATCAACGACCATATCGACGCGAATCCAGGCATGAAGGACAAAAAGGCATTGCTCGACAGCATCCCCGGCTTGGGCGAGCGCACCATTGCCATCCTTTTGGCCTTCATTGGCGACCCCGGCCGTTTTGGCAATAGCCGCCAAGCCGCCGCATTCGCAGGCCTCGACCCTAGGCAGCATGAGTCGGGTAGCAGCGTGAAAGGCAAGCCCAGGCTGTCCAAGGTTGGCCATGCGTTCCTGCGCAAAGCGCTTTTCATGCCGGCCATGGTGGCCCTTTAATAAAACCGACTGGGGCAAGCGTTTTAAGGATCGACTGGCTGCCTCGGGCAAACCCGCGAAACTGATCATTGGTGCCATGATGCGCAAGCTTTTGCATGTCGCCTTCGGCGTTCTCAAATCAGAAAAAAAGTTCGATCCAGCCCTTCATAATGCTTGACACTATTAACAGTATCTACGAATGCGCCTTACCGCGTCGAAAGAGTCCAGGCAGGCAAGCCTATCTAGCTGCTTGCAAGCATTCGGGACGATCAACCACCCCTATGATGGCCTGATGCCCGGCAGCATAATTAGTTACTTTCTCGACTTCCATTCTAACAGAAAAAAACCCTTCGCTGTTTGGGTTATAATCATCCCAATTCATACCATAAAATGACATTCCGTCGCCTTCATCTGTAATCGTTACGACACGTTTTGACTGAATCAAGCTGTTTTTGTGTGATCGGTCAGGATTATATTCTTTTACGGTGACATCTATTACCGGACAAACCAGTCGTAATTTCTGACCTGCGTACCATGTTTCCCACTCGCTTGCGGGACGAAAACACCCTGGCGCATCGCTGATAGACTTGCCCCTAGCCGCCGGGAAGTCCGTATAGGTAAGCTGGCTTTTTTCCTTGTTGATACTCTCCACTCTCACCGGGCCAAACCTACCCCAATACATCCAGCGATCCCATCGATCCGACCCTAGTGGCGCTTCGATCTCTTTGCTCGGTGTTGTGTTGCATCTTGGCATTAGAATTGCATATGGCACAATATTTGACCAATCAGCAGCTATTTCCGCGCCAGCATGGCGTTTAAACCGGAGACAATCAGGCGACATCACTTTAGAGAGGTTCATGGGGGAATAATAAACCCCAACCGCAACTTGCTGCGCATACGCAGAGAAGAAAATCACCTCTGTGCCTTGCGGTATATATGTTGTGGAACATTCCGTCTCAAGCACATCGCCGTCGGTAAGGTTGCTAAAATCATCTAACATTGCAACCTGATGCATACGGCCATGAGGCATAATAATCGGCCCTATAAAAGGGTGAATGATTAAGGAAATAAACAGGCTAACCCCCACAGGAAATGCCCATAAATGGCGACTATGGGGTTCTATGTCTCTTCTGCATATTTTTGTCAACAAAATGGCTGTCCCAGCACCGAGATAGCCAAATACTGCAATAGCAACAGATGTCCATAGTCTATCAATTTCCCCATAAAAATAGAAATAACCCCAGTAGGCCAGTTCAAAGTATACGATGGTAATCAGGAATGCGACTAATGGAACTGTACGTTTGTAAAACCTATAGATGGCATAACAAATTAAATAAACAACGGCTCCGCAAATAATGATCTTAAATACAGGATGCCAATTAAAATAGGTTAGTGCGAGCCATATTTGATAGACTGGAAACCAAATCGGTGCCAACGGTGGGGCGAGTATCACTGGCAACAAAAGCAGTCCCAGTCCTCCTCCCCCAGGGTTTCCGAACTTCGTCTCACTCGCCACCGCCCCTTGCCACGCCATACTGCCGGGGCGCAAGAAAGTGCTGTCTCCGTGATCATAACCAGACGTGTAGGTATCTCTAACGGGGCCGTTTGGCGTATGGTGAAAATCTTCGTCGGACATATGCCACACCGTATTACGAGTTGATACCGAAGAATATTGTATTCAATCTCCCAGGTGGGCGCAAGATGTACCTCATCGACTTTCTTGCTTAGTCGCGTTTGAACCCATACGCGATTGATGGGCTTCGCAAGCTCAGCCCATCCTACGGCCCTTCCTTATTTGCGGTGTGAAAGCGATATAGTAAGGAGCTTTTTATACCATTGATTATCCCTTTTAGTGATAGAGCGATCATTGATTTCCGTCGCATGCTCGGCTAATTTCTCAGCCGCATCCTTTAATTGGTAGCGCAAAGGTACTTCAGTTTCCGGTTGTAATATCTCATAGTCGAGTTCATAGCCGAAACCTTTGCCACGAATTACCTCGTCAATTAATCTTCTGCCTAAAAAAGATGAAAGCAATATGACTGCTTTTGGTCTTTTTGTTATATCGAGATTTGCATACCAAACAAAAAATTTCCTGGCAATATCTAAACCGTCCTCTCCCCCATCGCGATATGTATGCATTTGACCGTTTATTTTAAGTTTATCAAGGTAGTCTTGGCTAACATGTTTACCGGGAAGTTGCGGGGGATTAAACAATAACAAGTTACGTGTATAAATTTTCTCTTTAGGTATTTCCTCTACGCTACAACAGGGATCAATATAATCAACTTGATTATTCTGAATTGTCCCGACTGCAATGTGTCTATCTACATTCGATTTAGTTTCCTCTATAGCCTCTTCTTGTAAATCATGGAATATAACATGTCTTGCATTGCGAAAAACCAAGCTATAAAGGCCAACAATCCCAGAACCACAGCCAATGTCCAATATTCGACTACCCCCATTTATTAGGGGATTAGTGGAAATCGTCTTTGCAAAGAGAGATGGCGGATCGAAATAGCTAGTTGGACTAATTAAGTCCTTTGTTTCAGTCCAAGGCCATGTGCGCGTATCTGTCGTTTGTTTGCTTGCCATATTTCATCAACTTTGGAATTACCAGTAGAGAGCCCAACGGCCAAGCTAAGCGGCGCGGCGGAAAAAACTTGCCACGAAGCCAAATGCACAACCCGCGTCCGCTTGAGCGCCGGGTTGGACGAAGCCGCTACGCGGAGAAAAGCCATTCTCATTAGCCTTGCAAAGAATTAAACTGCACCTCAGCCCCAATG
>CAIZPP010000337.1 GCA_903934875.1 uncultured Methylococcaceae bacterium | reverse complement strand
TGCCGAAGGTCAAAGTCGCTGAGATGCACGGTCTGTTTTTGCAAAAGGCGGGAGGATTAGCGCTTATGGTAAACAATTCTGCCGCCTTGTCTAGCCTCTGCTAGGCAGAGGTGCATGGTGGGGGGGTAAATGGTTACAGAGCGACTTGTCCAGCGCAAAACAGCAACGACTGCTTGCCCTAGCCCGCTGGCAAGCCGCAAGGCTGAAGCTGGCAACCAGCTTAGGACGCTTAAGCTTGGATGATATTAGGGCCGATGCGCAGTGATGGTATAGAGTGCTGCGGATTTTTCTGTGCACAACCCGACCTATGATCTTTAATCGAACCAGCCGATCAGAGGGGTGATTAAAAGTGATGCAGACGAATCGGGATGTCGTTGAATTTACACATGGAGTGCAAGGCCTGCCTTGCCTTTAGATACCCTCGCAAGGCAGGCCTTGCACTCCCGCATGACTTTTCATCGTACCTGCCGATCAGCTAATTCATTCTTGACTGTAAAGCACCCATCAGGGACAATACGCTCTTTTTTGGCCTTATCCCTCCTCATCTTGGTCCCCGCAATGACAGGCATCTTTGCCGAAGACGAAGTTCTGGTTTCCATCCGTAATCTGGTTTTTTTTCGCGGCGGCAGGAAAATTTTCGATAATGTGAGCTTGGATATCCCCCGTGGAAAGATCACTGCGATCATGGGGCCTAGCGGAACAGGGAAAACCACCTTGCTTAAACTGATTGGCGGGCAGCTTCGCCCACAAACGGGGGAGGTCAGCGTGGAAGGGCGCATTGTCCATAAACAGGGCCGTAAAGAATTATATGAATTGCGCAAACGCATGGGCATGCTGTTCCAAAGCGGTGCGCTGTTGACCGACTTGAATGTGTTTGAAAACGTCGCTTTTCCTTTGCGCGAACACACGCGCCTTCCCGAAAGCATGATCCGATCCTTGGTGCTGATGAAGCTACAAGCCGTGGGTTTGCGGGGTGCCCGCGAGTTGATGCCGGGGGAACTGTCTGGCGGCATGGCGAGGCGTGTGGCGCTGGCCCGGGCCATCGTGCTTGATCCGATGATGATCATGTACGATGAACCGTTTACCGGGCAGGACCCAATTTCTATGGGGGTCTTAGTCAAGCTGATCCATAATTTGAATGATGGCCTGGAATTGACCAGTATTGTGGTTTCCCATGATGTCAGGGAGACGGTTGCCATCGCGGATTATGTTTACCTCATTTCGGAAGGCAAAATAGTTGCCCAAGGCACTCCTGAGGAGATAGAGCATACTCCATCGGCTTGGACTCGCCAGTTTATGCATGGAGAGGCTGACGGTCCGGTCCCATTTCATTTTCCGGCACCGGATTATGCCGAAGACCTCCTACAGCCTTCTTAACATCAGAGAGTTACTTGATAGTGGGTATGTAAGCGCAGGTTATTCGGTTAACCTGAAGGTTTAATGGAATGTCTGTTTTAGGTATATTTTTAAGATGAAAACGCTGTAGGTGCGTATCGAACATCATGAACATTAAAATCAATCTGCCGAAATGTTGGACTATATCAGAAGTCTAGGACGAGCCACTCTGGGCAGCCTGGAAAAACTAGGCCGTTCCAGTTTGTTCATGTTGCGTGTGCTGACCGGTTTTGCCGATATTTTTCTCAGATTCCGTTTATTGGCCGCACAGGTTTATTCGGTCGGTGTGCTGAGCATTGTGATCATCAGCGTTTCCGGTCTGTTCGTCGGCATGGTCCTGAGCTTGCAGGGTTATAACGTGCTGTCCGATTTCGGTGCAGAACAGACTTTAGGGGTCATGGTGGCAGCCTCCCTAGTGAGGGAATTGGGGCCTGTGGTCACCGCCTTGTTGTTCGCTGGCCGGGCGGGGTCCGCGCTGACCGCTGAAATCGGGCTGATGAAGGCGACCGAGCAATTATCAGGGATGGAAATGATGGCGGTGGACCCGTTGCGCCGCATCATCTCACCGCGCTTTTTCGCCGGTGTCGTTTCCATGCCGCTGTTGGCCGCCTTGTTCAGCACGGTCGGTGTCATCGGCGGTTATTTCGTCGGTGTTGGACTGCTGGGGGTGGACGAGGGCGCCTACTGGTCGCAGATGCGGGCGAAAATTGATTTTCATGACGATGTCGTCAATGGTGTGATTAAAAGTCTGGTGTTTGGAGTGGTTGTGACTTGGATTGCGGTTTTCGAGGGCTATGATGCGCTGCCGACTTCCGAAGGTGTCGGCAGGGCGACGACACGTTCTGTTGTGTATTCTGCCTTGGCCGTGTTGGCCTGGGATTTCGTGCTGACCGCAGTGATGTATGGGGACAAGTGATGCAACAATCTAAAGTATTGGAAACCTGGGTCGGCCTGTTTGTGCTGTTGGGCATGGCAGCCCTGTTTTTTTTGGCGATGAAGGTCAGCAATCTGGCCGACTTGCATGTCAAGGACGATAGTTACAGGCTTTTTGCGCGCTTCCAGAATGTTGGAAGCCTGCGGGAGCGTTCCCCGGTATCCATGGCAGGTGTGCGTATTGGCCGGGTCAGTTCGATCCATTTTGACAACAAGACCTATGAAGCCTTGGTGGAAATGCACATTGAACCGCAATATAACACGATACCGACGGATACCACCGCCAATATCCTAACGGCTGGGTTGCTGGGAGAACAGTACATCGGCCTAAGCGCAGGGGCCGAGGAGGAGTTCCTCAAAGACGGTGATAAGATCGAGTTGAGCCAGTCGGCCTTGGTCCTGGAGGAGGTGATCAGCCGATTCCTGTTTAACAAAGCGGAGAGCGGGTCTGAGAAATCCCCATCGCTAAGCTTGTCCGAGGAGCGGACAGAACCGCAGCATCCTGCCGCTGCGGAAGCCCCTGCCCAGCCCAAATCGCAAGACATGGCCCCTGACAAAACGGCCACGGGCAAACACGCATCAGCTCCTTCGTCCAAAGTGGAAAGAGGCAAGCCAGAACTTGTGGAAAAATCTACAGCGTCAAAGGTTAAGCGCTCTGAATGAAATTACCTACATTTTTGTTTGAGATCAGCCAGGAGGATTCCGGTCGGTTCAGACTCGTCGGCGAATTGAGTTTTGTTTCTGTGCAAACCGCGTTGAAAAAAACGGCGGTTTTTTTTGATTTACCCGCCGCCAAGATGGTGTTCGATTTGGCTGGAATAACCAAGGCCGACAGCGCGGGGCTGGCTTTGTTGTTAGAATGGCTGCGGCTGGCCGGCTTAAATGGCGTAGACCTGCATTATGTCAACCTTCCCCGCCAACTGCTGGCCATGGCTCATGTGGCTGGGGTTGATGAAATTCTCATTATCGATTAAACCAAAAAAGCTCGAGTTTTTGACTTGGCTTTAATAATAGAGTAATAACGAATGGATAAATTGCTTATCACTGGCGGCAATCCCTTGTATGGGGAGCTGCGCATGTCCGGGGCCAAAAACGCTGCGCTGCCCATATTGGCCGCGACCCTGTTATCGGAAACACCGGTTCTCATCGGCAATGTGCCGCATTTGCACGATATCACCACGACCATGGAGTTGCTAGGGCGCATGGGGGTACACTTGGTGATTGATGAAAAGCTCAATATCGAAGTGGATTCCAGTTCGATACAGACTTTTTACGCGCCTTACGAGTTGGTGAAGACCATGCGGGCCTCCATTCTGGTGCTCGGGCCATTGGTGGCGCGGTTTGGCAAGGCGGAGGTATCGTTGCCCGGCGGTTGCGCTATCGGCACTAGGCCGGTAAACATTCATCTGGAAGGTTTGGCAGCAATGGGCGCGGACATCAGCGTAAGCAACGGTTACATCCATGCATCAGCCAAGCGATTGAAGGGCTGCCGCTTGGTGTTGGATTTGGTTACCGTGACGGGCACTGAAAACCTGATGATGGCCGCCGTACTTGCCGACGGGATAACCATCATTGAAAATGCCGCACGCGAGCCGGAAGTGGTTGATCTGGCTAATTTCCTCAATGCAATGGGAGCAAAAATCTCCGGGGCCGGCAGCGATATTTTAGAAATTGAAGGCGTAGCATCGCTGTCTGGGGAAAGTCTGCATTATCAAATTATGCCTGACCGAATCGAGACCGGAACCTATTTGGTGGGGGCGGCTATGACGGGCGGCAAAGTCAAGCTAAAGAACACCCGCCCCGACTTACTCGACGCTGTGCTGGAAAAGTTACGCGAAGCAGGGGCGTTCATCGAGACAGGCGATACATGGATCGAGTTGGATATGAAAGGCAAGCGCCCGAAGTCTGTTTCCATGCATACTGCGCCTTATCCTGCCTTTCCGACTGACATGCAGGCCCAATTCACCGCGATGAACGCCATTGCCGATGGGGTGGGAATCATTACGGAGACGGTTTTCGAAAACCGCTTCATGCATGTGCAGGAGATGCAACGCATGGGAGCAAATATCAAGTTGGAATCCAACACCGCCATCGTGCGTGGGGTGGAAAAATTGACCGGGGCGCCGGTTATGGCAACTGACTTGCGCGCTTCTGCGAGCTTGGTCATGGCCGGTCTGGTGGCCGAAGGACAGACTGTGGTGGAGCGGATATACCATATAGATCGCGGCTACGAATGCATTGAGGAAAAACTTTCCCAACTTGGCGCGGAGATCAGGCGCATTCCCCAATGAATAGTTCCAGATGCGGCGTTTGCAACAGCAAATGGTTACTTGATAAGGCGTATGGTGGTGCTAGATATTTTTTTGCATGGAGTTGGGATAAAAGATGTTGACCATAGCTATTTCCAAGGGGAGAATTTACGATGAAGCCATGCCATTATTGGCCTCCGTCGGGGTCAGGCCTACCGTTGACCCGGAGAAGAGCCGCAAGCTGATCCTGCCAACCAGCCGGCATGACGTGCAGTTGCTGGTGATACGCGCTGCCGATGTGCCGACTTATGTGGAATACGGCGCGGCCGATTTTGGCATAGCCGGCAAGGACGTGCTAGTCGAATACGGAGCCGATGGTCTTTACGAACCTTTGGATTTGGGGATAGCCAAATGCCGCCTGATGACCGCAGACCGCTTAGGGTCCAGCCTGGAGGGGCGACGTGTGCGGGTGGCCACGAAATATGTCAAGACCGCCCAGCGCTATTTCGCCGACAAAGGTGTGCAAGTGGAGATCATCAAACTTTACGGTTCTATGGAATTGGCACCTCTGGTGGGTTTGGCCGATTGTATCGTAGATTTGGTGGACACCGGCAATACCCTGAGAGCTAACGGAATGGAGCCAAGGGAATTGATCATGAACGTTAGCAGCCGCCTAGTTGTCAACAAAGCGGCGATGAAAATGAAACACCAAGCGGTCACTGAATTTATCCGGCAGTTAAGGGATACGATTTTAACCACGGCGAGCGCGGCATGACAGAACCTGCCAGAGTGACATCGTAGGCAGACGGCATTTGCGAGAAACCCAAAACACGCGGGAGTGCCCATAAAAAATTTAAGTCCGTTTGGAATAATTCCTGATTGTTTCTGGGCAAGGATGTTCATACAATAATAAAATAAACCGTTTCAAGAAAAACAAAATCAACGTGGATAACCGTCATGGTTTGCAAAGAGGAATACCCAATGAATGACAATGGCGTGGATACTAGCAAGCGCTGGTTCCTGACCAAGGCGGCAACAGTGGTTGGCGCGGCGGGTGCGGTTTTTGCCGCCATCCCGTTTATATCTACCATGCAGCCCAGCGAAAAGGCACAGGCTGCTGGTGCTCCGGTGGAAGTTGACATATCCAAATTGGAACAGGGTCAGTTGATCCGTGTCATGTGGCGCGGAAAACCCGTCTGGATCGTGCAGCGATCGCAAGAGGTGCTCAGTGCATTGCCAAAATTAGAGCCTAAACTGCGCGATCCAAAATCAGAGGAATCCGAGCAGCCAGAATCTGCGAAGAATGAATATCGATCCTTCAAACCTGAAGTTCTGGTTGCCTTGGGTGTATGCACACACTTAGGCTGTTCACCGACCTACCGCCCTGAGCTTGCTCCTGCTGACCTAGGGCCGGACTGGCTCGGCGGTTTCTTTTGCCCATGCCATGGCTCCAGTTTCGATCTGGCGGGCCGCGTTTACAAAGGCGTACCCGCTCCAAGAAATCTGGATATCCCCCCCCACCATTACCTTAGCGATACGCGGTTGCTAATAGGAGAGAATGCCTAATGGCCTCGGAAAAAGCCAAATCCCTTTTGGGCTGGATAGACGAGCGCTTCCCGCTCAGTTCGTTTGTAAGCGAACATCTGGTTAAATATTATGCGCCGAAGAATTTCAACTTCCTCTATTTCTTCGGATCGTTGGCCATGGTGGTGCTAGTCATTCAGATTCTGACCGGAATCTTTCTGACCATGAATTACAAGCCTGATGCCAAGCTGGCGTTCGACTCTGTCGAATACATCATGCGCGACGTGAGCTGGGGCTGGCTGATCCGCTATATGCATTCTACCGGCGCATCGGCCTTCTTCATTGTAATCTACCTGCACATGTTTAGGGCCTTGTTTTACGGTTCCTACAAACAGCCTCGCGAGTTGCTCTGGCTGTTTGGCATGGTGATTTTTGTGCTGCTGATGGCTGAGGCCTTCATGGGATATCTGTTGCCGTGGGGGCAGATGTCCTTTTGGGGAGCGCAGGTCATCATCTCCCTATTTAGCGCCATCCCCGTGTTCGGCGAAGATCTGGCATTGCTCATTCGGGGCGATTATGTCATAGCCGATGCCACGCTGAACCGTTTTTTTGCTTTCCATGTCATTGCTGTTCCCTTGGCATTGGTCGGCTTGGTTGTATTGCACCTGACGGCCTTGCATACCGTAGGCTCCAATAATCCTGACGGGATTGAGATCAAGAAAAACAAGGATGAAAATGGAATACCAAAAGACGGCATACCTTTCCATCCTTATTACACGGTCAAGGATTTGTTTGGGCTTTGTGTATTCTTGCTAGTGTTTGCCTTGATCATGTTCTACTGGCCTGATTTTGGCGGATACTTCCTTGAAGCACCCAACTTCGAACCCGCCGATCCAATGCGCACACCCGAACATATCGCCCCGGTATGGTATTTCACCCCCTTTTACTCCGTACTGCGCGCAGTACCCGACAAACTTGGCGGGGTGATAGCAATGGGCAGCTCCATTGTGGTGCTGTTTATCCTTCCTTGGCTGGATCGCGGCGAGGTTAAGTCTATTCGCTACCGCAGCGGTTTATTCAAAATCGCATTGCTTCTTTTCGTCATCAGTTTCATTGCCCTAGGCGTGCTTGGCACCAAGCCTGCCACCCCAACCGCCACTTTGTTCGCAAGATTCTTTTCAGCGATATATTTTCTGTTCTTCCTGACGTTGCCGATTTATTCAACTAGGGAAAAAACCAAACCCTTGCCTGAAAGGCTGACCCACGCCATTATTCCACTGGAACAGCGCGAGGGCTGGCATTGGAATTTGCTTAGGAAAATATTGGCATGGGTCGCGGCCACCGAGGCTTACCGCTGTCTACAGGGAAGCATTTGTAGCTATGCCGAAAAAGCCTGTGGCTATGTGGAAGCAATCAAAAAGAAAAACTGCAAATGACACCCATGAAAACCATTATCGCGCTTGTGATTTTCGCTTTTTCCTTCGGGGCGCAGGCTGTTGAAGGCTCCCATCCCTTGCAAAAGGCAGATGTAGACGTATTCGATCTGGAATCTGTGCGCCGGGGTGCCGGCTACTTTGTTGACTATTGCATGGGTTGCCATTCAATCAAGCATTTGCGCTACTCCCGGCTAGGCAGGGACTTGGAAATCAAGGATGAAGTGCTGCGTAAGGACATTATGCCGGAAGGCGCCAAAGTCCATGAAAGCTTACTGACAGCGATGAACCCCGAGGATGCCATAAAGTGGTTCGGAGTCGCCCCGCCCGACCTTTCCTTGGTTGCCCGCGCCCATGGCGCAGACTGGTTGTACAGTTATTTGAAAGGCTTCTATGTTGACCAGTCTCCGACCCGCCCAACAGGAGTGAACAACCTCTATTTCAAGGACGTTGCCATGCCTAACGTTTTTTGGGATTTGCAGGGTTTGCAGAAGCCCGTTTTAGCAACGCATGGGGGTAGCCAAGTGATTGACCACTTGGAAAAAGTGACACAGGGTAAAATGACCGACAAAGAATTTGATCAGACGATGGTAGACTTGGTTGCGTTCCTTGTTTATGCGGCTGAACCTGCCCAATTTGCCCGTCTAACCTTGGGCAAATATGTCATTTTTGTGCTCTTAGTTTTGGCAATTATACTTTTTAAGCTTAAGAAAGAGTATTGGAAAGACATAAAATAAGTTTTTCATGTTAAAATGCCCCCGACTACAGTTGGACCGGTTGAACGGCGCTTACCCGGGGGCCAATGCTTATTGTCACCTGTTCGGTGGTAAACCGAAACCATCACCCTTTTCCGGAATGCTGCGTTTAGCGTCAAGGCAACCGAGTTTATCCCTTCGTTACCCGTGAGGTGTTGAGCGTGGCAACTGCGGCCAGTCGCAAATCCGTGATGACTCTTTTTTGTTCTCCAACATGTGCTTACAGCCACAGAGCGCGTCTTGTCATATGGGAAAAGGGTATAACTGCGGACATTGAATATATTGATCCCCAGCAACCCCCTGAGGATTTAATCGAATTAAACCCTTATGGAACCACGCCAACTATGGTGGATAGGGATTTAGTGCTCTATGATTCCAATATCATCATGGAATACCTTGATGAACGCTTTCCTCACCCTCCGCTGCACCCGATGGACCCTGTTTCCCGTGCCCGAGCGCGTATGATGGTGCACCGCATAGACCAGGATTGGTACAGTCTGGTTGATGAAATTGAAAGGGTGCCTGACAAAAAAGCCGCCAAACCACGGAAAATGCTGAGGGAGAGCCTTATATCAGCCATTCCGGTGTTTGCTGCCAAGCAGTTTTTCTTAAGCGATGAGTTTTCTCTAGTGGACTGCGTACTCGGACCATTGCTTTGGCGGTTGCCCATGCTTGGCATTGAATTGCCGAAACAAGCTGAACCTATCAAATCCTATGCATCCCGCCTGTTCGAACGGGAAGGCTTTCAGCAAAGCTTGAGCGAGCAGGAACGGGAATATACCAGCCTGATTGATCCTTCCACACACTGATGAACTCTTTAAAACCCTACCTAATTCGAGCCGTTTATGACTGGTGCGTTGATAGTGATTTAACGCCCTATCTTCTCGTCAATACCGAGTCAGGCGATGTAATTGTACCTACGCAATCAGTGCAAGATGGACGCATCGTACTGAATCTGAAGCCGCAGGCAGTGCATAATTTAGCTTTGGGTGTCGAAAAAATAGAATTCAACGCACGGTTCGGGGGGAGGCCTATGCTGGTAAAAATACCCATTAGGGCCGTGTTGGCGATCTATGCGCGTGAGAACGGCCAGGGCATGGTTTTTGAAGGAATCGAGGAAGGCGATCCCACTCCGCCCGAACCAGCATCGCCTGAACCCGTTGAAACAAAGCCAGCCAGAGCGCGGCCTGTGCTGAAAGTGGTAAAATAATGGCGTGTCTACTTAATATCTGATGTTACGCAACCGTGTAGGCTGTAGCCCGGATGTTGTGGAGTGCGGCGACTCGTCGCCGCCTTTTGCGTCCAGCGGCGACGAGTCGCCGCACTCCACAAGTTGCCATCCTCTAGCGATGACTGCGTAACATCAGTTA
>CAIZPP010000336.1 GCA_903934875.1 uncultured Methylococcaceae bacterium | reverse complement strand
TGCTGAGTGCTAGTCAACAATGGAAAATCGGAGGGTGTGAACCCGCCTGCCTTGGCCGACTGGCAGTGGGCGATCAACATTTGCAGCGTGGCGATAAAGGTTTCGCTAAGTCGGAGAATGGTATCCGGTTTGTGGGCGTTCTGGCTATAGCTCCATGTAAACTGCAAACAACTGTTGCTCACCCAGCCATTAAGGTCAAGCAAGTGCGGACGCTGTTGCCGCTGGCTCCAGTCATGTCCTAGATCAATCTCATCCTGTCCTTGGATCAGCCTGCCATGCTGGGTTTGCAGACTTTCTTTATGGCCTGGATCAAATTGTCCCAGATAGTTAAAGCCAATTTCGGGTTTTGCTGACTGTTCCAAGGGGTTTATTTTGCCATGTGCGCAGAGCAGGCCATAACCCATTCCCTGCATGGGTACACGCCGTAATTGTTCTTTGATGGATTTGATATTGGCACCTGTCTCCTGCTGGTCTAGCTGGAGCCGCAACGGGAACATACTGGTAAACCAACCCACAGTCCGTGACATATCCATATTTGCCATATCCGCTGAAGTATCGATATCGTTATGGCGGCCATGGGTTTCCAGATCCAGCCATAGTGTGTCGGAACCTGTGTACGGCCGGAATGCCATGACCAGGGCCGTCAACAGCAAGTCATTGATGTGTGTCCGGTAGACGGAGGGTATTTCCTGTAACAGGGCGCGGGTTTCTGTTGGATTCAAACAGCAGCTGATTTCGGCGGTTGAAGCAATCGTATTGCCAACCCGTGTGGCGGAATAGTCAACGGGCAGCGGTTGATTTTTCTGCTGTGCCAGAGCTTCCCAATAGCCGGCTTGGTTTAACAGTCTTGGGGAATGCGAATAGTCTGCCAATGCGTTGGCCCAGCGTCGGAAAGAGGTGGTTTTGGCACTCAACACGGCTTTCTTGCCTTGGCAGGCAGCCTGATAAACAGAATTCAAGTCTTCCTCCAGAATGCGCCAGGAGACACCATCCACAAGCAGATGATGAATTATCCAGACGAGACGGCCAGTCTCCATCGGGCCATAATCAAACCACGCCATACACATCAGAGGCGGCTTGTCCAGTGTCAGGCTGGCTTGCAAAGATGCGGCTTGCTGGCTCAGTCGCTGGACTCGCTGTTCCTGTGGCAGCATGGAAAGATCAAAATAATGGATGGCAAGGGGATGCTTATCCGGGGCTGCCACGGTCTGTTGCCAGCCTGCTTGCGTCTGCCGGTAATAAGCCCGCAGCATGTCGTGGTGTGCGAGCAGGTGGCGGGTTGCCTCGGTCAATGCCTGGAGGTCAAGCTGCGCCGGAACAATAAAGCAGTTGGCTTGATTGAAATGGTGTGGATCAGGCTGCCGCAGATCAAAAAACCAGTGCTGTATTGGCAGCAGTTTAATGTCACCAATAACCGGGGCTTGATCGGCTTCTTCAATGGCATTGATGGCTTTGGCCACTGCGGCAAGCTGCCTCAGTGTCTTGCTGCTGAAAATGTCTTTTGGTGTGATATGCAGGCCAGCCTGTTTGGCACGGCTGATCAATTGCAGGGAAATGATGGAGTCTCCGCCCAGTTCAAAGAAGTTGTCATTCAGGCCGACATTTGCAGTTTGCAATATATCTTGCCAGAGTGCGGCCAGACACGTTTCCGCCGCTGTCACAGGTGCTTCGTAGCCTGCTGACTTGTCGATGATGTTGGGGATTGGCAAGCTCTTGTCATCAATCTTGCCGTTCGGAGTAAGGGGGAAGCTTTCCAGCGGCACAAAGGCGTTGGGAACCATATAATCGGGCAGAGTCTGTTGCAGAGACTCACGCAGGTCTGTTACAGAGAATGCGGGGGTCGAGGCCGGGATGAGATAGGCAACCAGCCGTTTCTGACCTGGGCTTGTTTCCAATGCCCGCACGACACAATCGCGTACCAAGGGATGCTGGTTGAGTACGGATTCGATCTCGCCCAATTCAATGCGGTAGCCACGGATTTTCACCTGATTGTCCAAGCGGCCCATGAACTCGATTGCGCCATCGGGTAAATAACGCGCCAGATCGCCGGTTTTGTACAGCAAGCCTGCGCTGAACGGATTAGTTATAAACCGTTCACTGGATAATTGCTGGCGGTTCAGATAACCGCAAGCCACACCATCCCCACCGGTATAAAGTTCACCCACCACTCCAATAGGAACTGGCTGAAGGGAGTTATCCAATATATATAATTTGGTATTACTGATTGGAGTTCCAATAGGTATTGTCATCGCTTCAGCATCAATCTCTCCTAGTTTTACCTCATGCCATGAGCTAAACGTAGTGTTTTCCGTGGGTCCATAAACATGTAGCAGATGTTTTGGAGGTGCCGTATCAAGAATTTTTTTTACCCATTTGGGATCAACCTGCTCCCCGCCGAATAGGAGGGTATCAAGTTCCGCAAAACAGTCAGGCTGAATTTGCGAAATCTGATTGAACAGTGCCGTAGTCAGAAAAAGGGTATCAACTTGGTGGAAACGCAGATAGTTTGCCAATTTTTCAGGCGACAAAGCAATCTCTTTGGTAGTTATGACAAGTTTTGCCCCATTCAATAAACTAGCCCATATTTCAAATGTTGCTGCATCAAAAGTAACGGAAGCCAGTTGCAATAAGGTTCTGTCAGGACGAAAGTCAATATAATTCGTGTTTTTCACCAAGCGTACGATATTGCGGTGAGTAACGACTACTCCTTTAGGTGTTCCTGTGGAACCTGATGTATACATGACATAGGCCGGGTGGTCTGATATGAAACAGCAAGCTGGATTTGTCGTAGGCTGGTGAGCACATAATGCATCCCAATCTCGGTCCAGGCATAATGTAGTGATTTTCAGCTTGTCCAGTTGATCCAGCAAGTTTTCCTGGGTTAGCAGCAATGGTACATCGGCATCTTTGATCATTAATTCAATACGTGCCTGTGGGTAGCCAGTATCCAAGGGCAAGTAAACTCCGCCCGCCTTGAGAATGGCCAGTATGGCGATAATCATGGCTGATGAACGTTCCAGATAGAGTCCGACTAAGGTTTCTGCCTGCACCCCCTGAAATGACAGATAGTGTGCCAACTGATTGGCCTGTGCGTTGAGCTCACGGTACGTCAACTGCTTAGTTCCATCAACGAGAGCAATTCGATTTGGAGCTTGTGCCGCCTGCTCTTCAAACAGTTGTTGCAAACATTTATCTGCGGGATAGGCAGTTTGTGTCTGATTCCACTCAATCAGTATTTGTTGCTTTTCAGCAGCTGTTAGCAATTGCAATTGCCGGAGTTGTTTGTGTGGGCAATGTACGATCTCATGCAATAGTTGCCGGTAATGCCCTGCCATTCGGGCTATGGTGTCTGGACTCAAACGATCCGGTTTATAATGCAAGGCAATGTGGATGGTTTTCCCCGGCATGACGGCGACGCTCAGCGGAAAGCTGGTGTGCTCATAGATACGGATATTGCTCAACTGTATTGGGGTATTAGCATCATCTTCAGCCGGGTAGCTTTCAAAGACGAACAGACTCTCAAATAATCGGCTTCCCGCTGGCAAATCACTCCACTTCTGAATGTCTGACAGGGCGCTGTAGGCGTATCCATCCCGCTCTATATGTTCAATTTGCAACTTCTTTAACCATTGCGTTAAAGGGGATTCTGCTGATGCCTGAATCCGTGCCGGCAGCGTGTTAATGAATAGTCCCACCATCTTTTCCACTCCGGGAAGTGTGCCGGGGCGCCCTGAAACGGTCACTCCAAAAACAACATCTTCTTCACGGGCGTAACGGCTGAGCAAAATGGCCCATGCCCCCATGAATAGCGTATTGAGTGTCAGTTGCTGCTGGCGGCAAAAGCTCTGCAAGGCGGTTCCCAGTGGATCGGGAATATCGAATCCGTAACTGCAAGCTTGATTGGTCGTGTCTTTGTGTTTGGGCTTGTCGGCGATCAAAGGGGGCGGCGCAGTAAAACCTTTTAGCTCACGTCGCCAAAACTGCTCCGCAGATGCCTGGTCCTGCTTTTGCAGCCAAGCAATATAGTCCTGATAAGGGCGGACAGGAGACAGGAGCAGGGATTGGCCCGAGGATATCGCATGGTAAAGGGCAAAGGCTTCTTCATACAGAATGGAGGTGCACCAGCCGTCGATAATGATGTGATGGGCGCTCCAGACAAAATGATGAGTGCTTCCATCTATTTTTATGACGGCGCAACGCATCAGGGGGGCTTGTGTCAGCACAAAGCCGCACTGCCGGTCGGCTTCCAGAAAGTTTTCCAAGCGTGTTTCCATCGCCGCAGGCGTTTGCCCCCGCCAGTCTTCGTGATGCCAGGGCAGTTCTGCCGTTTTGCGCACGACCTGTAGCGGAGCCTTACGGTTTTCCCACAGGATCAAGCTGCGCAGCGACGGGTGTCTTGACACGACTTCCTGCCAGGCTTGCCGGAAAGCGTCAATATCAAGTTTGCCCTCCAAGGTTAGACACTGCTGTTCAAAATACAGGCTGTTGTCATTGGCGTACAGGCATTCAAACAGGATGCCTTGTTGCAATGGCGACAAGGGGTAAATGGCTGCAATATTTTCTTTGCTCATATCCGTTCCTGTGCCCTTTATAGGTCGTCCAGTGCCGCAAGCACCTCGTCGAGGTCCCTTTGATTCAAGTTTGCCAGTGTGAAATCGGATGGCGTGAATCCACCGGTATTGTCCGACAGGCAATGCTCAATTAGCTTGTGCAGCGCTTGCTGAAAGGCTTGGGCCAAGCGCCCTATACTCTCGGCGGTATGGATTTCTCTACTATAAGTCCAGATGAATTGCAATTGTCCACCGCCCACCCATCCGTTAATTTCCAACAGGTATTCACGCTGTTGCAAGAGGCTGTGGTCATGCCCTAAATTGGCGCTGATTTCTTGCAGGATCAGGCCCTCACCCGCCGATGGCCCGGTGGTGTTATCAAGCCGCCCCAGATAGTTGAACAGTAGTTGCGCCGTGGGCAGCGCCGTGAGTTGTCGGTTGAAATGGCGCAATGGGCCGTAGGAAAGCCCCTGGTCAGGAACGCTGCGCAATTGCTCCTTGATGGCTTTGATATTGTCGCTGATTTGGTCGCTAGCCAGTTGCAGGTGTACCGGATAAATGCTGGTAAACCAGCCTACGGTGCGCGACAGGTCCAGTGTGCAGGTTTCATCATCCGTATGGCGTCCATGGCTTTCCAAATCAAGCAGCAGGCTGGAGGCCCCATGCCATGATTGCATCGCCATTACCAGCGCTGTGAGCAGCAGGTCATTGATGCGGGTGCGGTAAGCCTTGGGTGCTGTTTCCAGCAATGCCTCGGTTTGTTGTGGGTCAAAGATGATGGTGATATCGCGGGTAGAGGCCACCGTGTTGTTTTCGGCGCGATAGGCGTGGTCACAGGGCAGTTCGGTGGCAGGCTGTTGCGCTAAGTCTTCCCAGTAAGCCAACTGTGCAGGCATCCGTTCGGAACGGGCATAAGCCCGCAAGTAGTTTGCCCAGTCCGCATACGAATGGGTCTTGGCAGGCAGTGCCAAGGCTTGTCTTAGCTGCAATTGCCGGTACAGGGTATTCAGGTCTTCCACCAGAATGCGCCACGATACCGCATCGACAATCAGGTGGTGAACCACCCAAACCAGATGTCCTGGCTCGGCCTTGCCATAGTCAAACCATGCCAGACGCATCAGTGCTGGCTGAGCCAGATTCAGATCGGCCTGTAATTGGTCAGCCACCTCCGCCAGATGGGCAAGGCGTTGCTCGGGCCGCCAGCCAGCCGCGGCAATGTGCCGCACACTGGCGCTGGCTTCCGCCGGTGCCGCAATCCATTGTTGCCAACCCTCGTCGGTATGCCGATAGTAGGCGCGCAGGGCGTCATGGTGGACCAGCAATTGCTGTAACGCTGCGGTCAGATGCCCCAGATTCAGGTTCGCAGGAACTAGATAGCAGGTGGACTGGTTGAAATGGTGGGGTTCCTTGGTGCGAATGGCAAAAAATGCCTGCTGAATAGGCAACAACGGCACTTCGCCAACCAGTATGCCCTGGTTTGCCTGCTGTGTTTTGGGAAGTTCACCCGCGATAATGGCTAGCCCTGCAATAGTAGGGTTTTGGAAAACATCTTTCGGTGTGAAGTGCAGACCTTCTTGGCGGGCGCGGCTGACTAACTGGATGGAAATGATCGAGTCTCCCCCCAATTCGAAAAAGTTTTCATCAACGCCGATGCTGCCGACACTCAGTACCGCCGAAAATAATCCAGCCAATTTTTTTTCAGTTTCTGTCAGAGGCGTCTTGTAAGCCGTTTGACGTTCTGTGTAATCCGGTTCGGGCAGTGACTTCCGGTCAATTTTGCCGTTGGGGGTCAGAGGGAAGGCAGACAATATAACAAACGCAGCAGGCACCATGTAATCCGGCAGTTGCGCACTAAGCCAAGTGCGCAGAGTAGTAGTGTCTTTGATTTCCTGTCCGTCCTTGAGGGTGACATAGGCCGCAAGAGACTTGGACCCATTCCGCTCATGCACCGCAACCACAGCCGCACTGACCGCCGGGTGTTGTGCGAGTGAACTCTCGATTTCTCCCAGTTCGATGCGGAAACCTCTGAGCTTGATCTGGTAGTCGATGCGGCCCAAGTATTCAAGATTGCCGTCGGGCAACCATCTGGCCAAGTCGCCGGTTTTGTAGATGCGCTCCACTTTGCCGAACAATTCGACTTCCATGAACTTCTCTGCGGTCAACTCGGGGCGGTTGAGGTAGCCCCGCGCCAGCCCCGCCCCGGCGATGCACAATTCGCCAGGGATGCCGGGCGGTTGGGGCTGGTGTCGGACATCAAGGATGTAAATCCGGGTGTTGGCGATGGGCTTGCCTATTGGAATGGCTCCGTCCAACATCGTTTGCCCTTTTGCATCGTAAATGCAACAACCGACAACCGTTTCCGTCGGGCCGTATTCATTCATCAAATGGGTGTCAGGCGCATAACGCAGCCAAGGTCGGATGTGGGCGCTCATCAGTGCCTCGCCGCCTAAAACCAATGCATTACTTGCGTTTAGATACTCGTTTTGGCCTAGTTGATGATTGAGTATTTCTAAATGTGCCGGGGTAATTTTGACTAAGCTGTATTGCTGTCCTTGTCGCAATGTCGTCACTAATGCTTCAATTTCTTCGTGTTCAGGCAAAAGAACAACGGGGCTACCGGATATTAAAGGTAGGTATAGGCTGGTAATGGTGGCATCGAAACCAATGGAAGATTGCACCGGTGCGCCGTTACCATTGGCTACCTCATAATAATGCACTGCCCATTGCAAGTAATTACCTAGGCCTTGGTGGGTCAATAGCGTGCCTTTCGGTTTTCCGGTCGAACCCGAGGTGTAAATGACATAAGCCAAATCTTCCGGCTTACTTCTTGCCGCCAAATTGCTGGACGGCTGGGCGGATAGGTCCATCTCATCCAAACACAGCACGGTGCATTCGTGTTGTAACCCATCTAACGGCAATTGCGCTTGCACGTGGTTTTGCGTCAGCAGCACAGTCGCGGCGCTGTCTTCCAGCATGTACTGGATACGGGATGGCGGGTAGCTTGGGTCTATCGGCACATACGCACAGCCGGCCTTGAGGATGCCGAGCAGCCCGACGACCATATCGAACGAGCGTTCGGCGGCAATGGCAACCAGCCGGTTGCCTGTAACCAAGGTGCTGCCATCGGTATTTTTTAGGTTTGACAGATGGTGTGCCAGTTGGTTGGCCTGTCCGTTGAGTTCAGCGTAAGTCAAACTCTGGCTCTCGAATCTCAAGGCGGTATTGCACGGCGTTTGTTTCACTTGCCGCTCAAACAAGCTGACGATAGTTTGGTCCTGCGGGTAATCGACAGCGGTCTGATTCCACACTGTCAGTTGCTGCTGCTCGGCCACTGTCAGCAAGGATAGGGCATGAATGTCTGCTTCAGGGTGATCAGCAATGCCGGTTAGCAACACCTCCAAATGTCCCAATATCCGGGAAGCCATCTCAGGCTGGATGCGGTTGGCATCAAAACCAAGATCAAAACTCAACTGTTCGCCGGGTAGCACCGTCACCGCCAGCGTCAATAGGTAGTTGGTCTGCTCGATGGCCTCCACCTCGCTAAACCGTAAGGGTAGCCCTTGCTGGTGGCGCGGGCTGTCGTCATCGGGGTAGTTCTCAAACACCACGAGGCTGTCAAACAGTGCTGTGCCATTGGGAGTTTCACTCCAGCTTTGAATGTCTGCAAGACCGGTATAGGCATATTGGTTGTCGGCCTGTTGCTGATTTTGTAGGGTATGGGATAAATCGACCGGGTTGCCTTTCAATTTGACACGCAAAGGCAGGGTATTGATGAACAACCCCACCCTATTCTCAATGCCTGCGAGGGGAACATTTCTGCCCGAAGTCGTCGCCCCGAACACAACGTCGGACTCACCACTGTAACGTCCAAGCAATATTGCCCAAGCGGTCAGCACCAAAGTGTTGGTCGTCACCCGCCGTTGACGGGCCAAGTAATGGATCCGTTGATTTGTGACTGCCGGCAAGGACAAGCGGACTTGCTTAGGATTAAGCGTCTTTTCCGTAAAGCCTTGTCGGCTTAACGGGATAGGTGTGGGTGAACTAAAGCCCGCCAGCTTCTCCTGCCAGTAGTGTCGGGCGGCATTTTGGTCTTGCTGTGTAAGCCATGCGATGAAATGGCCGTAATCCTGCGCCGGGGGCAGAGAGGGTAGCTGCTGACGGAGCAAGGCCGCATACACCAAGGACATTTCCCGGAACAGGATGGGCAGGCACCAGCCATCCAGCAGGATATGATGGTGATGCCATACCAGCCGGTAACGATCAGCCGTTTCACGGATCAGGTGGAAGCGCATCAGTGGCGCCTGCACCAAGTCAAAGCCCCTCTGGCGTTCCTGTGCCATCAACTGTTGGCGTTGCCGCCGCTGTTCATCAACGGACAAACTCTGCCAGTCGATATCTTGCCATGGCACTTGGGCTTCCCGGCAGACTATCTGCAATGATTGCAACCCATCATGGTAGAATGCGGTGCGCAGAACCGAGTGGCGGTTTACCAGCCATTGCCAAGCTGCCCGCAGGGTGGCGGGGTGGATTTCTCCCGTAATGAGGCAGGCCACTTGCTCAAAGTACAGGCCACTGTCCGGGGCGTATAGGGTATGGAACATCATCCCCTGCTGCATCGGTGTCAAAGGATAAACCGTGTCGAGATTGCGCTGATACAAACGGGTTAGGCTATCCACTTGAGTCTGGTCTAAGCAGGCCAGAGGGAAGTCAGCGGGCGTATAGCCGTAGTGTGTCTGGCAATGTGCCAGCAGGGTTTGCAGATAGTATTGGTAGCGGTTCGCCAAGTGCTGGATGGTTGACTCCTTGTATTGCGCCCCGCTGTAACTGAAAGCCAGTTCCAACTGGCCATGCACTGCAATGCCGTTGATCTCCAACACATGTTCACGGCTGCCGCCGAGGCTGTGGCTGCGTCCGCTGCCATCTTGTATCACGCTAAAGCCACCCTGCTGGCTGGTCTGGTCAAACTGGCCTAGGTAGTTGAACAGCACAGAGGATTTAGGCAGGACGACTCCCTGCTGTCGGAGCAGTCCGTAGGCCACGCCCTCGTGCGGTATACGGCGCAGTTGCTCTTTGACGGACTGGATCACTTGCGCCAAATCAGGGCTGTCCGGCAAGGTCAAGTCTACGGTGTGCAAGGAAGTGAACCAGCCGACTGTGCGACTCAAGTCCAAATCCGGGAACAGCTCAGCCCTGCCATGACTTTCCAGGTCGATGAGGTGCTGGCGCTGTCCGCCTCCCCATTCCTGCAAGGCCAGCAGCAAGGCGCTGAGCAACAGGTCATTGATGCCAGTGCGGTAGGCTGCGGGAGCCTCCTCCAGTAACTGACGGGTGGCATTGGCATCCAGCATCAGAATATGGTGGCAAGTGTCCGCCACCCGGTTACTGCCATGAGGGTAATCTTTTGGCAGGGATGCCACGGTGTCAGGCAGCGTGTGCCAATAGGCTGCGTCGGCGGTGAAGGCGGTACTGCCCGTCCATTGCCGCAAATGCTCGGCCCATGCTTGGAAGCTGCTGCTTTTGGGTGGGAGTTGGATTGGCTGACCTTCCTTGGCTTGCTGGTAAGCCGTATGCAGGTCATCCAGCAGGATGCGCCAAGACACTCCATCCACTGCCAGATGGTGGATGACCCAAAGCAGGCTCGGGCTGCGCCCAGTCTGACTCGCCCGGAATAGCACCATCCGGGCCAATGGCCCTTGGGTCAGGTCGAGGCTGGCTTGCCAGTGGGTGGAACGGGTTTCCAAGGCAGCCTCCCAGTCAGCGGCAGGCAAAACTTCGGAATGGAATGGCAGGCGGGACTCATCGGGTGCGGCATGGATTTGCCACCAGCCATCTCCCGCCTGCTGGTAACGCAGACGCAGGGCATCATGGTGGCGCAGCAGTGCCGCCAGTGCTTGCTCTAGGGCAGCCTCATGCAAATTTTCCGGCACGGTCAACAGCATGGCCTGGTTGAAGTGCCAGGGTTCTGGCGTGTCGCTTCCCAAGAACCATGACTGGATCGGGGTAAGGGACACACTCCCCTGCACCAACCCTTGTTCGGCCTGCACGGCACTGGCGGGCTGCACCACCTGCGCCAGTTTGGCGACAGTTTGGTGTTGGAATACGTCATGTGGGTTAATGCCAAGCCCGGCTTGGCGGGCGCGAGCGACAATCTGGATACTGAGGATGGAATCCCCCCCAAGTTCAAAGAAATTGTCGTGGATGCCGATGGCGGGGCGGTTGAGTACGGCAGCCCAGATGTCCGCCAGTTGCTGCTCGGTGCCGGAGCGAGGCAACTCGTAGCGGCCCGCCACCAATAGCCCGCCGGGTTCTGGCAATGCCTTACGGTCGATTTTGCCGTTGGGTGTCAACGGCAATGCGTCCAGCACGGAGAATGAGGCCGGAATCATGTAATCAGGAAGGCGGTCACTGAGCCAGTTGCGCAGAGCCGTGATGTCCGTTGCTTCCTTGTCGGCCGCAAAGACCAGATAAGCAGCCAATGACTTGTTGCCATCGCGTTCATGCAGCACCACCACGGCGGTATTGATTGCCGGGTGATGTGTGAGCACCGCTTCAATCTCGCCCAACTCGATGCGGAAGCCTCTGAGCTTGATTTGGTGGTCGATGCGCCCCAGATATTCCAAATTGCCATCAGGGAGCCAACGGGCTAGGTCGCCTGTGCGGTAAAGCCGCTCGTGCTGGCAAAACAATTCCAACTCGACAAATTTCTCTGCCGTCAGCTCAGGCTGGTTCAAATAGCCGCGTGCCATGCCAACACCCGCTATGCACAATTCGCCGGGTACACCGATAGGCATCGGGTTGCCTTGTCCGTTCAACACATACACCCTCAGGTTAGCCAGTGGCTTGCCGATGGCCAACCTGTCATCCAGTGGGCTATATTCGGCCACAGTAGCACAAACTGTAGTTTCTGTTGGCCCATAGGCATTGAAAAACCGCCGACCGACCGACCATTGTTTCGCCAATTCCACAGGACAAGCTTCACCTGCCACAATCAGGTTCGCCAGGTGCGGGCAGGCATCTGCCGACATCATATTCAAGGCCGTCGGCGGTAAGCAAACATGAGTGATTAAATGTCGATTCAGAGTAGATTGTAAGGCATCACCCGGCATGAGTGCATCCCGGCTTGCCAAATACAGACTCGCCCCAACGCCCAGCGCCATCGCCCACTCGAAAACCGATGCATCGAAGCTTAGAGAGGCAAATTGCAACACTCGACTCTTGGGCAGGACACCAAACGCATGCATCTGTACTTTCGCCAAATTGTACAAACCTTGGTGATGTGAGAGCACCCCCTTGGGGTTTCCCGTGGAACCTGATGTATAAATCACATAAGCCAACCCATCATGGGTAACTTTGGCGGTGGGATTGCTGTCCGGCCAGCTTGACAGGTCAATTGTGTCCAAGCTCAACATTTCTATATCGCGCCTTTCCCCACGCTGGTCTTTCGTTGCCAGTAGAGGGCCGAGCATACCTTGCAGGTGGCTTTGAGCCAACAGCAGTTTGGCTCCGCAGTCATCCAGCATATACCGCAGACGCTTTTCAGGGTAAGCGGGATCAAGCGGCACATACGCCCCGCCCGCCTTGAGGATGCCGAGCAGGCCAACCACCATTTCCACGGAGCGATCCACGCAGAGGCCGACCAATGTGTCAACCCGCACCCCCAAGGCCATGAGGGCATGGGCGACTCGGTTAACCCGGGAATTTAATTCGGCATAAGTCAGAGACTGGCTTTCGAACACCACCGCCACATTGCCTGGGGTAGTCCGCACCTGCCCCTCAAACAGGCTGACGATGGTCTGGTCACGGGGGTAATCCGTGGCCGTTTGATTCCATGTTTGGAGTTGCCGCTGCTCGTCCTCCGTCAGCAGGGGTAGGGCGTATATGCTACGGTCAGGGTTTTCACTGATGCCGGTCAACAGCGTAGTAAAGTTTTCTGCCCAGCGTCTGATGGTGGAAGCCTCAAAAATATCGGCGTTGTAAATCCAGCTTGCCTCCCAGCCGTTTTCCAGTTCGGTAATGTTGAGGCCAAGGTCGAAATGGAAGAACTGGCGGGTCGTTGGCAGGAACTCCATCTGCAAACCCGGCAAGTTTGGGGTGGCACCCGGCTTGTCGAGGTTGAAGATGCAGGACACCAGCGGCGGGCGTATGGCATCACGCGGGATGTCCAAGTTATTCAGCAAGTCGGCATAAGGGTAATCACTGTGGTCGTAGGCATCGAACAGCGTATTTTTAAGCTGGTTGAAGTAATCCACGAATGCAGGTTCGGGCTGGGCGGCAAGCTGGCTGCGGACCGGCAACAGATGGGTGCAATAGCCGACCACAGTGTCACCAGCCTCCATGCCGCGCCCGGTGGTGGGCACGCCGACGACCAAATCGTATTGATTACACAAGCGGTGCAGGAATATTAGATAAGCCGACAGCGCCACCATGAATGTCGTGCCGTGGTTTTGCCGGGCCAGACGATTAAGTGCCTCGGTCAACTGGGCATCCAGCCGGTGGGTGTGACTGCCCCCGCGATGACTCCTGACGGTGGGGTAAAGGCGGTCCGCCGGTAGCAGCAGGGTGGGCGGGGCTGCCAATTGCCCGCGCCAATAGGCCAATTGCTCCTTGAACTGATCACCCTGTTGCTGTTGGGCGAGCCAGGCGACATAATCGCTGTACTGACGTGCCGGTTCCAGTCTGATAGCCTGTTGCCGCACCTGCGCGGTATATAGGCTGGCCAGTTCCTCCACCAAAATATCCAGTGAGAAACCGTCCGTAATGATGTGATGCGCGGTGAAAACCAACCGGTGTTCATCGGCTGGGAGCGTTAGTAGCGCAACTCTGAACAACGGGCCTTGTGTAAAATCGAATGCCTGTTGGTTTTCTGCTTCCAGCCAAGCATCCACCGCATCGGGCGTTAATTCATATTCGTGAATGGCAATGCTGGCTTGGGCTTGGACAATCTGGGTCAGGCCGTCAACCGAAAAACGCAACCGCAAGGACTCATGGCGGTCAAGCAATTGTTGCAAAGCAACTTGTAAAGCCTGTTGGTCCAGCCTACCCTGTAAACGCGCCATGATGCGCTCATGATAGGCTAGGGAGCTTTGCTTGCCCAACTGGTTGAGCAACCAAAGCTGGCTCTGCGCCGTAGTCAGCGGAAAATGCTTTTCCTCTTGGCCCTCTAGCGTGGTGACATTGGAGCTTTCAAGCCGGTGGTGTGCCGTTTTTTTTTTGCAGCCGCAGTCTAATGGACCGGGTGGAAGGAAACCACCGTCACGCATGGACTCAATCGATTCCTGAATGGCCTGGAAGGTTTGCTCAAGGTCTGCATCGGTGTGCGCCGTAGAGACGAAGCAACTGCGCCATTCACCGACATAAATCCCTTTATTGAGCAGATGGTAGAAGAAAATCTCCAGATTCCCGGTGTATTCAAAACGGAACAGCGAGCCGCAATGCACCACTTTGAATGGCACTGCTTCAACTGCAAAATAGTGGTTGACGCGCTGTGCGAAATCGGCTGTGCGCCGGTTCAGTTGCTCATACAGCGTCATGCCTGCGGCCTTGATGTGTTGCAAGATGACGCGAGCGGCGGCCATGCTCAGCGGATGCTGGCAAAATGTGCCGCCAAAAAAGGTACGTTCCACTTCGGGAAAAGAGTTGTCCCCATACTGCCAAAAACCACCGTCAATGCCATCCAGATATTTGGCACGGCCTGCAACCACCCCAATCGGCATGCCACCACCGACCGCTTTGCCATACGTCGCCATATCCGCCTTGACCCCAAACCAGCCCTGCGCACCTTGGGGATGCAGGCGGAAACCCGTAATCATCTCGTCAAAAATCAGTGGCACATCAATTTCCGCCGTCAGTTCGCGGAGATCAAGCAAGAATTGGCGTGCTTGCAAACCGGGCGCACGGCTTTGTACGGCTTCGACCATCACACCGGCAATCTCATGGGCGTGTTCACGGATGGTTTGCAATGATGCCGGCTGGTCGTAGTCCAGAATCAAGACATTGTCGGCCATGTTCTCTGGGATGCCGGGGGAGACAGGCACAATCTCGCGCTGATCACCTACACCATACAAGGCCAATGCCGTGGTATCAGAATGACCGTGATACGACCCTTCAAAAATGACGATTTTGCTGCGCCCTGTCGCCGCACGCGCCATTCTGATGGCGGCCATGACGGCTTCCGTGCCCGTATTGGAGAAGACACAGCGCTCATGTCCGGTAATCTCGGTGAACAATTCCGCCACTTCGCCGACAATGCTGGCGCGTGTCCCCAACGGGCCAGTGCGCAGCAGTTGTTGTTGGATGGCTTGGTCTATAAACGCTGCATGGTGCCCGAACAGGCAAACGCCAAAGCCCATCATATAATCAATGTATTCGTTGCCGTCAATATCCCATAAATGCGCACCTTCGGCTCGCTCGCCGACCAGCGGATACAGCATTTCCTTCAGCGACGGGCGAAAGCCGACACTGGTACGGCTATCAGCCAGGATTAAACGGTATTTTTGT
>CAIZPP010000335.1 GCA_903934875.1 uncultured Methylococcaceae bacterium | reverse complement strand
GTTTCTCCTCCTTAGCCTTTTTGTCTTTGCCACCCCCCTGCTCGCCCACGCGGCGACGGCGGTGGGTGCTACACCCGGCAGCTTCAAGGTCAATGAAACCGGCGCGGCGACGTACACGATACCGATCACCGTCCCGCCCGGCACGGCGGGCATGGCCCCGACGCTATCGCTCAATTACAACAGCCAAAGCGGCAACGGGCCTGCTGGGCGTGGGCTGGTCGCTGGGCGGTTTGTCCGCCATCACCCGCTGCCCTGCAAGCTACGCGCAAGACGGTTTCAAAAGCGGAATCAACTACGATGGCAACGACCGTTTTTGCTTGGACGGGCAACGCTTGGTGCTGGTCGCCGGAACCTATGGCGCGGACGGGGCGGAATACCGCACCGAAACCGAAAGCTACACCCGCGTTATTTCCTATGGTTCGGCAGGCAGCGGCCCCGCGTGGTTCAAGGCTTGGACGAAATCCGGCCAGATCATGGAATATGGCAACACCGCCGCCTCTAGGATTGAGGCGCAAGGCAAGCCGACGCTGCGGGTGTGGGCGGTGGATAAAATCAGCGACACCAAAGGCACACTATCACCGCGACGTAGACAGAAGGCGGTATCGATGGCGGGTTTTACAGCATTTTCAAAATCAAATAACAATTTGTTGAATTTTTGTACTGCAAAGACTTCAGTTTAAACATGGTTATTTTTGGCGTTCGTGACTTTTTGAATTACAACATGAAAACGCTGCATTATAATCGAGCAGATTATACCGGTAGTGCGGCGTTGGGTTATTCACCTTATATTTCAATGTAGTTTATTTATGAAACTGAACCGTATTCTAGTATAAGCCTTGAGGCTGTTTCTACCATGATATTATTGAATCGAATAGTAAATCTACTTTATTAGGACCGTAGGGCGCAATAGCGTACTCGCGTATTGCGCCGAATGGCTACACATGCGGCGGAGTACCGCCTATTCCGCCGTACGATGTCTCGGCAACTCCAACGGGATTGCCGCACCATCGCGATTGATGCGCCTCGTTCCTCGGCACATCCTACGACGAAATGCCGTATCGGTGAGGGCCGTGGATGGGCTGAGCTTGCGAAGCCCATCAATTGCGGCATTTTCGTTTCGACGGCGTTTTCGTTGCTGGTAGTGCCGATGGTCTACTTGTTGATCAACCGCAAGGATTTTATTGTTGACGTTCAGACCAATTACGGTTAGGCCGTTCATGGTTCGACAAGCCCACCACGAGCGGCTTAACCTTGAACTGTCCCGCCTTAAGTGGGAAGCCGAGGATTTAAAACAGGAAATACCGCTGCGCCAAAGGCAAAATCTGAGCCGGTTCGCAGATTAATAATTCCCCGTCGGCCCGGACTTGATAGGTTTGCGCATCGACTTCAATCAGCGGTTGATAACTGTTGTGAAGCAAATCACGTTTACCGATTGAACGGGTGTTCGAAACCACGCCAATAAGCTTTTTCAATCCTAATTTCCCGGCCACGCCGTTTTCCGCCGCCGCTTTCGACAGGAAGGTCATTGAAGTGGCTTGGCAGGCAGAACCCAGTGCTGCGAACATAGGACGGTAATGCACCGGCTGGGGGGTGGGGATGGAGGCATTCGGGTCGCCCATCGGGGCGGCGGCTATGAGTCCGCCTTTCAAGATCAGGCTGGGTTTGACCGCGAAAAAAGCCGGGTTCCATAGCACTAGATCGGCGAGCTTGCCAACTTCGACCGAGCCGATTTCGTGGGCTAGCCCATGAGTGATGGCAGGGTTGATGGTATATTTGGCGATGTAGCGTTTGACACGGTAGTTGTCGTTTCTGCCCTCACCCCCGGCCCCTCTCCCGGAGGGAGAGGGGAGTGAAGCAGCCTCACCCCCGGCCGGTTTCGCCCCCCTCGCTAAGTTCTCCCTAGGGGGAGAGGGGAGAAAGCCACGTTGCAGTTTCATTTTATGGGCGGTCTGCCAAGTGCGGATGATGACTTCACCAACGCGGCCCATCGCTTGGGAGTCCGACGAAATCATAGCGAATGCGCCCAAGTCGTGCAGGATATCTTCGGCGGCGATGGTTTCGCGGCGGATGCGGGATTCGGCGAAGGCAATGTCTTCGGGAATGCCGGGGTCCAGGTGGTGGCAGACCATCAGCATGTCGAGATGCTCGTCCACGGTGTTGACGGTGTAGGGCCGCGTCGGGTTGGTGGAAGAAGGCAGCACATTGGGCTGCCCACAGGCTTTGATGATATCCGGTGCGTGGCCGCCGCCGGCACCTTCGGTGTGGTAGGTATGGATGGCGCGGCCTTTGAACGCGGCGAAGGTGTCTTCGACAAAGCCGGATTCGTTTAGCGTGTCGGTATGGATGGCAACTTGCACATCGTAGGCATCGGCCACCGACAGGCAGCAGTCGATGGCGGCGGGCGTGGTGCCCCAGTCTTCGTGCAGCTTCAAGCCCATCGCCCCGGCCTCGATTTGTTCGACCAAAGCTCCCGGCAGGCTGGCGTTGCCCTTGCCCAGCAGTCCGATGTTCATCGGCAGTCCGTCCACCGCTTGCAACATCCGCTGCAGGTTCCACGGGCCGGGTGTGCAGGTGGTGGCATTGGTGCCCGTCGCCGGGCCGGTGCCGCCGCCTATCATCGTGGTAATGCCGGACATCAAGGCTTCCTCGACTTGCTGCGGGCAGATGAAGTGGATGTGTGAATCGACCCCGCCGGCGGTGATAATATGGCCTTCTCCGGCGATGACTTCGGTACCAGGCCCGGTAACGATGTCTACTCCGGGTTGCACATCGGGGTTGCCGGCCTTGCCTATGCCGCTGATGCGGCCGGCACGGATGCCGATGTCGGCCTTGACTATGCCCCAATGGTCGAGAATCAGCGCATTGGTAATGACGGTGTCCACCGCGCCCTCGGCGTTGCTGAGTTGGCTTTGCCCCATGCCGTCGCGGATCACCTTGCCGCCGCCGAATTTGACCTCTTCGCCATAAATCGTGTAATCGGCTTCGACTTCAATAAACAATTCCGTATCCCCCAGCCGGACTTGGTCGCCGGTGGTGGGTCCGAATAGGTCGGCGTAGGCCCTGCGGGAAATGCGGCTCATCGCTGGCCCTCCAAAGCACCCATGATTTTTTGCTGGAAACCGTACACTTCGCGTAGCCCGGCGTAGGCGACTAGGGTAATTTCCCGCGCTTGCCCTGGCTCGAAGCGCACCGCCGTGCCCGCCGGGATGTCCAAGCGGAAACCGCGGCTGGCCTCGCGGTCAAAATTTAGCGCGGCATTGGTTTCGTAAAAATGGTAATGCGAGCCGACTTGTATGGGCCGGTCGCCGGCGTTCGCAACGCGCAAGGCGATGCGCTCGCGGCCCGCGTTCAATTCGATGTCGCCTGCTTGGGTAATCACTTCGCCGGGAATCATAGTTTTGGGCCTCAGACTATGGGTTCGTGTACGGTGACGAGCTTGGTGCCGTCGGGGAAAGTGGCTTCGACCTGCACATCGGGGATCATCTCCGGCACGCCGTCCATCACGTCGGCGCGGGTGAGCAATGTACGCCCGTAGCCCATCAATTCGGCGACGGTCTGCCCGTCCCGCGCCCCTTCCATGATCGCCGCGCAGATATACGCCACGGCCTCCGGGTAATTCAATTTTAATCCCCGCGCCTTGCGCCGTTCGGCGAGCAGGGCGGCGGTGAACAACAGCAGCTTGTCTTTTTCCCTAGGGGTCAGTTGCATGGTGGTTTTCTATAGTTAGTAAGAATGTGAATAACTGATGTTACGCAACCGTGTAGGCTGTAGCCCGGATGTTGTGGAGTGCGGCGACTCGTCGCCGCTGGACGCAAAAGGCGGCGACGAGTCGCCGCACTCCACAAGTTGCCATCCTCTAGCGATGACTGCG
>CAIZPP010000334.1 GCA_903934875.1 uncultured Methylococcaceae bacterium | reverse complement strand
TAACTGATGTTACGCAGTCATCGCTAGAGGATGGCAACTTGTGGAGTGCGGCGACTCGTCGCCGCTGGACGCAAAAGGCGGCGACGAGTCGCCGCACTCCACAACATCCGGGCTACAGCCTACACGGTTGCGTAACATCAGCTACTAAGTCAGAACTTGCGCAAAGCCCCGTTCGTGCTGAGCCTGTCGAGGCATGAAGGGGCTTTGAAAGTGCCGTTCAGGTTGCGGCGGCAAACCTCCCCGATCTGAAATCGCTAATCGCCAGCGCAATTTCCTCATGGGTATTCATCACGAATGGACCTTGTTGCACGATAGGCTCTTTAAGCGGGTTGCCTGCAATCAGCAACACCCGGCCCCCATCTGCGGATTCAAGCCTGATGCCGTCGGCACTGGCCGAATTGGACAGAATGGCCAAGCGTTGTTCCGTCACCGTTTGCCCGCCTAGGCTCACCTCCCCCCGGTAGACATAGGCAAAGGCGTTATGGCCGGGTGGTATCTTCTGCTCAAAGCGACTGCCGGCAGGCAAGTGCAAGTCAAGGAAAAGCGGGGCGGTGACTGGCCTTTGCACAAGTGCTTCCATACCCTGGCTGGCACCGGCAATGACACGGACCTTCACGCCTTCCGCTGTGATAAATTCGGGAATTTCTCCGGTTTGTATATCACGATACCAAGGGGCTGTCATTTTGTCGCGGGCGGGCAGGTTTAGCCAAAGCTGGAAACCCTCCAGCACGCCTTGCTCCTGCTCCGGCATCTCGGAATGGATCACGCCGCGCCCCGCCGTCATCCATTGCACCCCGCCGCTTTGCAGCAACCCCTCATGGCCTGCGCTATCGTGGTGGCGCATCTTGCCTGCAAGCAGATAAGTCACGGTCTCGAAGCCACGATGCGGGTGGTCGGGAAACCCGGCGATATAGTCGCCGGCTGAATCGCTGCCAAAAGCATCGAGCATCAGGAACGGATCGAGCCGACGATGCAGGGACTGCCCCAAGACACGGGTCAGTTTGACACCCGCCCCGTCGGAGGTGGGATGGCCTACAATCACCTGTTCGACGTCACGGGTGTGCAAAACAGTGTCCTTTATGACTGGATTGGTTGATGCGTTCATGGGGGCCTCCTGGAAAATTGAATTTTTGGGTTATTCAAGCAAGCTTGGCTGTGGGATACTTTATGGCAATTGGGGGTGGACTGGAAGCCCTCTGATTGGATAACATTGTTCCATTAGAGGAACAATACCATGCGCATAGACGCTAATGATTTGCTGATTTTTGCCCGAGTCGCCGATAGTGGGAGTTTTTCGCGTGCCGCAGAGCAACTCGGTTTGCCAAAATCGACACTCTCACGGCGGATTAGCGCATTAGAAAACCAACTCGGCGAAAGAATATTACAGCGTACCACAAGAAAATTGCTGCTGACCGAGTTTGGGCTGGGACTGCTTGAACATGCCCACCAAGTGGCGGTGGAAGTGGAGGCTACCGTCGCATTGGCCCAGCATCGCCAGTTCCAGCCTAGTGGGGTATTGCGCATTTCGCTGCCTAATGACTTTGCCAGTCAGATACTGGCCGAGATGCTTCCTGCATTCGCTAGCCGCTACCCGGCCATCAGCTTGGGATTGGACCTTTCCGCCCCCGTGGATTTCGTTAAAACAGCGGTTGATGCAGGTGAGCTGGTTCCCGTGTTGCCGCGATGGCTCCCCCGTCGGTCAACGCCTGGGCGGTGCTTCCCAGTCGGCGGCTGATGCCGGCCAAAACACGGGTGTTTTTGGATATGCTGGAATCATTGATGTTGAAAACACTGTAGTATGAATCGCAAAGCCCCGTTCGTGCTGAGCCTGTCGAAGCATGTAGGGTTTTGCAAGTGCGTAACATCAGTTACTTAGCCAGACCCTCGATTTTGGCGATGAGAGCGGGGTCGAATACGCCCTCTTGCCCGAGTTTTTGGCGCACCTGTTTAAATAGGCTGTTCCACTTCGCACTTTCGTCAGCCGAGTGCGTGACGAGCGTCATCCTGCCCTTTATCCGTGCAAAGGCGGCATCGTCCTCGGCACGAATTCGCTTGGTCAACGCGTTCGTCGCAACCCCGCCGGTTTCTAGTAAAATATCCTTGAGATCGGCAGGGAGCGCATTGACGCACTTAGATGAGAGCGCTATCCCCCCGCATTCCATCAAAACCGTAGTATCGGTGATTGTGTCAAGCTTGGAAGTCCACAGGAATTGCTCGGCAGCGAGCGACGGCGCGTAGACTATATTGACCGCGCCCGTGTTAAGGTTCGGGAGCACCTCGGGCACGTTGAGCGGGACCGGGGTAATGCCGCCGATGGTCTGGTACAGGACAGGCTTTATACTGTTGTCGCGCCACATATAAGGATGTTTGCCCTGAATATCGTCGGGGGTCTTGATAGCAAAGCCTTTCGACATGAGGCGCACCGCGCCGACATCGCCCCACCCGGCAAGTGTAACGCCCGCATCACTTAAGCCCCGTTCAAATTCACCCTTCATCGCCTCGCGCACCGCGTCGAGCTTGGCCCAGGTATTGATGATTCCAGGCATATGGAGCGCGAGAATGGGCTTGTAGAGCTTACCCAAGCCAACCGCCGTCACCGCGAGACCGTCTAACTGACTGTTCTTCAACTTGTTGACCATCGCGCCTTCGTCGCCCTGCTGGCCATTGTAGAAGAATTGGAGTTCCAACTGGCCATTGCTTCTCTTCGATACGGCATCTGCCCAGACAGTAAATATTTGACCCCAAGGACTTGCTTTCGGAGCCAGTGTGCCGATTCTGATGATATTTGCCATGTTTGCTTCCCCCAGTTATGCATGTTGAGTTAGCATCGCCACCAAGATGCCTATGATTTTATGTGGATTATCAATTATATATTCGTCAAGGTCGATCACAACATCAAGCCCTTCCATTTTCAAGAATTTCCATGCAGTGCCTGTTGTCACCACGCCGTATAATTTTTTTATGTCGCTATTGTTTTCTGCCGCATTGAAAATACTGGCCGCCACCATCTCCGCTATACACTGGCCTAAGCCCGCAATAATATTTTCATTCTTCGCCTCAACCAGCGCGATGATGGGGCTGCTTAGAATTAACTGTTCTTGGGACGCGCTGATAATGAAATCACAATAGCCATTGAGTCCTTTTTCTTTATCGACATTAAACTCAATCCCCGAAAACAAACTAATTGTATGCCTCAGTAATTTTCGCACCTCTACCAGAATATTGGCGATAATAAATTCGGAACGGGCTTTTTCAGTATTGATTGCACGGGCAAGAGGAACGGTTTCCGCTAAAATTTCCGCCAGCGACGCACTAATAGGTACGCTGTTGATGCTGGAAAACACCGCTTCACGTTCAAAAAGACGGACGCCTAACTCCTGCTTTACTTTTTTTAAGTCGAAGTCGCTATATGACATTGTATATCCTATGGTCTATATGCATTTGCATATTTCCTAATTTTAACTTCTACTCCCGGTTCACTCGAAAATTAGATAAAAATATCGGGTTAGGCGCACATCTGAACATTCTTCCTGACCATGACTCCGTCTGGGTGCGCCGTAACCCGATATATCCGGCCCCCTATTGGCGTTCCGCCCTATATTGGAGTATGTTAAGCCACAGGCAATAGGTTATATTATTTCTTGCCTTGTCCCATTAGGAAGCCGACCAACCCAGAGACAATCGCGCTCACAATACTGGCGGCCCACTTTTTATCGTCTGGACCACCATTGGCAAAAAGATAAATACAACTAAAAAAGATGACAGTAACAAATATCAGGGCAAACCAAAACAGGATGAAATCCTTCTTTCTTCTTAAATCAGCATCTGCTGCTTCCTGCTCCCGTCGCGCGTCAGCGTCTTCGGCTGATTCATTATTCGCACGCAACTCGTACTTATGATTGGGCTGATTTGGTCCAATGATCTGGTTTAAATTTACCTGTGATTCAGACATCAAATGCCTACTATCTCAGTTTCAAGTTGTTTGTCTTGGTTAAGGATGCCAATGCGCTTATTTTCGGCCTTGGCCTCAAAAACGACATCAAATAATGCAATGGATTTTTGCAGAATCTCGACCTTGGTGACATTGTTGGCGGTGGCTAATTGCTCTAAACGCTCGTTGAGTTCAGGCGATAGAAGCAAATTTAAAGGGACGGGATGTTTTTCGGTGGACATGGCATTCTCCCTGTATTGGTGTGGCAATATTGGATTTGACAGCGATTCTAACTGTTTTTCACAAAGAATTCATAGAATTTACAGCGTTTTCATCTTTAAAATATACCTAATAAAGGATATTCAGTATTCTTTCCATTTAAACGTATATCCTGCAACACCCACTCGCTATCAAGTAACTCTTTGATGTTGAAAACGCTGTATCAGATGTTGAAAACTCTGTGCGTCACTGTGGCGGCAGCCCCATCTGTTGCCTGCGCAGTTTCTCTTCCATTTCTTGTTTCTGCTTTTGCATCAGATAATTGGCTTGTTGCTGCTTGATCTGGATTTCGGCCTGTTGCTGTCTCATCAGATATTCAGCCTGCTGTTGTTTCTGATTGGCCTGGAATTGGGCTTGTTGGCGCTGGATTTCCATTTCAGTTTGTTTTTGCTGAATCTGATATTGGGTTTGTTGCTGCTTCAACTGGATTTCGTTTTTCAGCTTTTGTTCTTGAATGGCTTGGGCATTGTTCGGATTGTAATTCTGGTTTGGGTAAGGGTTTTTCCCATAGTTTCCATTTCCGCCATAGTAGCCCCCGGGGTAGCCCCCTGCCGTAGGGGGGTAGTAGCCGCCCCTTCCGTACCCGCCGCCATAATTTCCACCACCTCCACCCCCATAGCCATAACCAGGGCCGGTTGCGCAGCCGCCAAAAACCAAACCAACGCCAATCGCCGTGAGCACTGCAAATATTTTCTTCATGGCAAATCTCTATGTCGAACTAGTATATTGTAAGGGCTGCCGCGAAAATGGCTGCTCAGTTCTTCGATCAAGTAGACAGAACGGTGCTGCCCGCCGGTGCAGCCGATGGAGAGGGTGAGATAACTGCGGTTTTCTGCGTCGAATTGCGGAATCCAACGATCCAAAAAGCCTATGATATCCTGCAAGTACCTGTTGACATCGATATTTTGCCGGAGAAATTCAATGACTTCAATATCCTTTCCGGTTTTGCTTCGTAACGCCGGCTCCCAGTGCGGGTTGGGCAGGAAACGGGCATCAAACAAAAAATCGGTGTCCAAGGGGATTCCGTTTTTAAAACCGAAAGACTGGAAAAACAGCGACATCAGGTGGTTGTCCTTGGAATCCACCCGATTGCGGATCAATTCCCGCAATTGGTGGACATTGGTATAGGTCGTGTCGATAAGCAGGTCTGCCTCTCCCATTAACGGTTCCAAGAGTATCCTTTCCAGTTCTATCGCCTCGGACAGGGAATGGGTCCTGTCGGTCAAAGGGTGCTTGCGGCGGGTTTCGCTGAAACGCTTCAACAGGGTTGCCGGTTCAGCCTGAAGATACACCACTTCAATGTTGATGCCCAATTGGGCGATGGCTTTCAGTGTGGCGTGAAATTGACCGATAGCATCACTTTCGCTTCGGGCATCCATGCCTAGGGCGGTCTTCTGGAACAGTCGTTTATTTGTGACCATCGACTGGTGTACAAAGGCTTCAAGCAAAGCCGCTGGAAGGTTGTCAATGCAGTAATAGCCGCAATCTTCCAGCGTTTCCAGGGCGATACTTTTACCCGATCCTGACAAACCGCTGACAATGATAAGTTTCATGGCTTAATCACTTTCAATCGCCCCCTGCTAGATGCAGGATTTTCATAAGGCTAAAAGGGGAATTGCCGTGCGCGGGGTAGGTCCGTTCTATCGCGCCTTAGCGTCCGTGGCCGTTTATCTTTTCCTTGTGCTTGGTAGTCTGCCGGACCAGTTTGTCGATCAAGCCATCAATGGCCGCGTACAGGTCGGAATGCTCGGCGACAGCAAACAGGTTGGCTCCATTCACATGGACTGTCGCCTCGGCTTTTTGCACCAGTTTTTCGACGGACAAAATCACATGCGAGTCGATGACATTTTCGAAGTGTCTTTCTAAACGCAGGAATTTCTCGTTGACATAATTCTTCAAAGCCTCGGTCACTTCGATATGGTGGCCGGTGATATTGACTTGCATGGCTGACTCCTTAAAGGTTATGGATGATGGACCGGGTGGTTAAAGTGTCAGAAAGTCCTTTTTCTTTCGTTGGAAGAAGCAATCGACAGCGCCTCACGGTATTTAGCCACGGTTCTACGCGCCACATTGATTCCTTTGGCTTTGAGCATGGCGGACAGCGCATGGTCGCTCAATGGCTTGGTTGCATCTTCTTGATCAATGATTTCTTTTAACAATGCTTTGATCGCCGTGGCGGAACATTCGCCGCCTGAGTCGGTGGACACATGGCTGGAGAAAAAATATTTGAATTCGAATATGCCGTTCGGGGTGTGCATGTATTTCTGCGTGGTAACGCGGGAAATGGTGGACTCATGCATTCCGACCTCTTCGGCAACATCTCTTAACACCAAAGGCTTCATTGCTTTTTCGCCCACTTCAAGAAACTCGGTTTGGTGTTCGACGATTGACCTGGCCACTTTGAGCAATGTCTCATTGCGGCTTTGCAGGCTTTTGATAAACCAGCGCGCCTCCTGCAAGTGGTTTTTCATCGTGGTGTTGTCAGCGCTGTTGTCAGCGCGTTTGATCATATTGGAATAGTAAGGGTTGACCCGCAATTTAGGAGCAATTTCCGGGTTCAGCACCACCACCCATTTTTTCCCCGAGCGGGTGACCAGCACGTCCGGGGTGATGTACTGGTAGTCTTGGGACTCAATCAGCCTCCCAGGCTTCGGTTCGAGGCTGCGGACGAGGTTTATGATGTGGTTGAGTTCCTCGTCCTCCACTTCCAATGCCCGCTTAAGTTTGACCATATCGTGTTTTGCCAAAAAATCCAGATGGCTAGATACCAGTTCCAAGGCTTTTTTCCGGCAGGGGGTATCATCGGGCAGTTGTTTGAGTTGCAAACCCAGGCAATCGGCAAGATCAAGCGCCGCCACCCCGGTGGGGTCGAAGTTTTGCACCCGGTGCAAGACGGCCTTGACCTCGTCAAGCTCCAAGCCTTCAATTTGTTCCAATAGACTTTGGTGGATTTCCTCAATGGTAACAGTCAGGTAGCCGTCATCGTTCACCGAGTCAATGATGGCGGTGCCGATGGCGTAGTCCTGTTCGCTGAAGATCGACATTTCCAACTGCCATTGCAAATGTTCGTGCAGCGTTTCCGAGGGTGCGCGCTGAAACACATATTCATCACCTTCGTCGTCGTGCGAGGAGGCAGTGTATGGCTGGATGCTATCGAAAATATCCTCCCAGGAACTGTCGCCGGGCAATTCTGACGGGATATCGGATTTCTCGTCGAGGTTCGGGATTTCCGCAAACTCGTTTTCCCTGGCAGGGGAAAGTTCGATAGGTTCAGTGCCTTCTTGCTGGAGGTTTTCCTCTTCGGAAACCTCCAGCATCATATTGGAATCCAAGGTCTGTTGGATTTCCTGCTGAAGGTCAAGCGTAGACATTTGCAACAGCTTAATTGCTTGTTGCAACTGAGGTGTCATGGTCAGTTGTTGACCGAGCCGCAATTGTAGGGTTTGTTTCATGCGCCCGCAAGCCAGAAATTATCGAAACAGATGGTCCAACTTTTGCTGCATATTCTACTTGATTGCTGGCTCAAGGGAAATGCCTTGTGTCAAAGAGAGAAGTTTTCTCCCAGATATACTTTACGGACCTCTTGATTGGCGACGATTTCTTCCGAGTCGCCTTCGGCGATGACTTTGCCTTCATTGAGAATATAAGCCCGGTCACATATGCCTAGGGTTTCCCTGACGTTGTGCTCGGTGATCAGGACTCCGATGCCGCGATTGCGTAAATGATCGATAATTTTCTGAATGTCAATGATGGAAAGCGGGTCAACCCCTGCGAAGGGTTCGTCGAGCAACATGAAGCGTGGCTCGCAAGCCAATGCGCGGGCGATTTCCACCCGCCGCCGTTCGCCGCCTGAAAGGCCTATGGCGGGCTGGTTGCGAAGGTGCGAAATGTTGAACTCTTCCAACAGTTCTTCAATGCGAAGTTCCGCCTGCCCGCCGGAGATATCATTGCGCAACTCCAATACGGCACGTAGGTTGTCAGAAACACTTAGTTTGCGAAAAATAGAGGGTTCCTGGGGCAGATAGCCAACGCCAAGCCGCGCCCGCGCATGCATCGGCATGTGCGTGATTGGACGGTCGTCGAGGAAAATATTGCCTTCGTCCGGCCTGATGAGCCCCACGATCATGTAAAAACTGGTGGTTTTGCCGGCCCCGTTAGGGCCAAGCAAGCCGACGATTTCCCCGCTGTGCATCGTTAAGGAAACGTTGTTGACGACACGCCGTTTGTTATAGGTTTTCTTCAGTCCTTTAGTGGTCAATAGGGTCATGGCGGCTTATTGCGGGCTTTCTTCTTTTTCGGGTTGCAGCGTTACCTTTACCCGGTCGCCACGACCGGGAGGCGCACCGGCCTTCATCACCGAATTTTTGCTGTCATACTGGATACGCTCGCTGCTGACCCGGTCACTGGTTTCAGGGTTTTCACCCTGCCAAGCCAAGGCTTTTTCATACAGGATCAACACGCCGGTGTCGGGGAAATATTCCGACCTCAAGCCTATGCCATGCCAGTCCGGCTTGCCTGGCTCGGGCGTCTGCTTGATACGGGTAGGCTTGCCGAAGGCTTCCACCCTTTCCGTCTTGCCGTCCTTTTGGTAGACGATCATTTTGTCCGATAGCGATTCAATGCTGCCTTGGCTGTAATGCACATTGCCCCGGTATTCGGTTATGCCTTTGCCTTCATCGTAAGTCGCATTATCTGCTTCGATATACATCGGTTGTTTGGAATCGGTATCCAGGCCCCGCGCAGGGCCGTTGATGCAAGCCAACATAGCCAGCAGAAAGGCTTGGTTAACGGATTTCATGCTTTCTCCGCACATCAGCGAGCAGGTTAATTTTCAGGGAGGGTTCAAAATTGACTTGGGCACCCGTCCCGCTACTTGCGTCGTCCGGCCCCAACATCAGCACATGTTCGGCGGTTTCCGCATAATCCTCGGCGGGGATATATTTGACATTGGAGGTTATGATGCGCAATTCCTCGCCTTTGTCGTTTTTTCGTGTGATCAGCACATCGCCATGCAGCAAGACCGTTTCTCCTTTGGAGAGCAAGGTACCCGTCGCGGAATGAATGACCCAAGGTTCTTGACCCTTTTTATACAGGGTATCTGTCGGTTGGTCCAATTCGGTCCGGTCGTCGTTTTTGTAATGCGTCATCAGTGGAGCAAACAGCTTTTCTTTAATGGTGCCCTCTTCAGACAGCACGGTTCGGGTGATATTCTTTGAATAGTAATCAACTTGGTCTTGGTTAAGCTTAGGTTCAATCATATCTTTAGGGATTAGTTTTTCCGCCAGCCACCAAGTTCCGCCGGCCAGCACCGCCCACATCACTTTTTTTGCAATGGCGTTGGAGTCGAGCATTGAGGTTAAAAATGGCTTTCGATCACACGGTTCAGATTGCCTTGCGCATCCATGATCAGGTCGCATACTTCGCGGGCGGCTCCTTCTCCGCCTGGTTTCCCGGTAAGCCAATGCGCAAAGGGCAAGATGGAGGGATGGGCATCGGCCACGGCTATCGACAGGCCGACTCTGCGCATCAGGGGCAAATCAAGCAAATCGTCTCCCACATAGGCAATCTGTTCCGGTTCGAGGTTTAGCTCTGCGCGCAGGCTTTCATAGGCAATGAGTTTGTGCCTCTGCCCTTGGAACACCCTCTCAATACCTAGGCTGGCCATGCGCTGGGCAACTGATTTGGAAGCGCGGCCTGAAATCACCGCGACCTCGACCCCGGTTTCCCGCAGCAGGATTATGCCAAGGCCGTCACGGGAATGAAACCGTTTGTATTCATTGCTGTGTTCGTCGAAAAGCAGCTTGCCGTCGGTAAGCACACCGTCCACATCAAAAATCAACAGTTTTATCTTTGCTGCCCTTTCCCGGATATCCGTCATCATTATTGTTACCTCTTGGGGTTCAGACTACGCCGGCGCGCAGTAAGTCGTGCATATTTAGCGCTCCTATTAAATGGTTTTCTTGATCGACCACCAACAAAGCATTAATGCGCTTGTCCTCCATCATCCGCAACGCCTCTGCGGCAAGACGGTCAGCCTTGATGCGTTGGCAACCGGCGGTCATGAGTTGCGCGATGGGGGTGGCATTGAAGTCGCCCCCCCGTTCAAACAATCGGCGCAGGTCGCCGTCGGTGAAAATGCCCCAGACGCAATTTTCTGCATCGACGACGGCGGTCATGCCTAGTTTCTTTGCGGTCATTTCCATTACTGCGTCGCGAACCAATGCGGCTGCACCCACAGCCGGGATATCGGCACCCGCATGCATGATATCGGATACGCGCAACAACAGTCTCCGCCCCAGTCTGCCGCCGGGGTGGGAAAGTGCAAAATCCTCGCGGGTGAAGCCCCGCGCTTCCAACAACGCCACTGCCAACGCATCGCCCATGACCAAAGCCGCCGTAGTGCTTGACGTGGGTGCCAGGCCTAAGGTGCAGGCTTCCTCGCGTACGCCGATGTGGATGTGGACATCGGCTTGCCGCGCCAGCGTGGAGGCAGGGCTTCCGGTCATGCTGACCAAAGCGGCCCCCATGCGCTTGATGACGGGGAGAATAGTCAATATTTCTGCGCTTTCGCCCGAATTGGACAAGGCAAAAACCACGTCTTTGGAGGTGATCATGCCCAAATCTCCGTGGCTGGCCTCACCGGGATGGACAAAAAAAGCAGGTGTGCCGGTACTGGCCAAGGTGGCGGCGATTTTGCCGCCGACATGGCCCGATTTGCCCATGCCAGTGACAACGATTCTACCGGAACAATCATGCATTAATCTACAGGCATCAACAAAACTGCCATCAATGTGCTCGGCCAGCGAAGCAACCGCCTCGGCCTCAATCCGAACCACGTTCAGACCGATGCGAAGCAATTCGTTGTCTTTAATGTTTGAAGTCATGCTGAGGGGAGTGAATGGGTTTATCACCGTGATCGTAATAGGCCTGAATCCTTACGATTAAAACATGCCGCCGTTGATTAAAAAGAGCGTTCCAATACTGGCAAAAAAGCCTAATAAAATGGCAGGCATCCAGCTTAAATGTAGGGTAAAAGTATAACCTTCACCTTCCTTCATACTGCCTTTCATCAATCCCAACACATGCAGACCGGGCGCGGAACCAATCGCCAATAGACTGCCCCCTACCCCTAATGTCAGGGTTAACAATAACCATTGCCCGACTGGAAATTGGGGCCGCATATTTAACACTGCAAACATCAATGTGCCATTATCAATCGACGAAGATGTCAAGCCAATAATTATATTCGCAACGGTAGGGCTGATTTGCGTGAACAAGTAATGCGCCATGGAATCCAAATATCCTAAAAAATTGAGCGCACCAACTATCATCATCGCGCCATAGAAAAATAATAAGGTATCCCAGTCAACACCCGCAATGCACTTGAAGACATCAAAGCCTTTTTTTTGTGAATCTATATGGCTGACTTTTCCATATTCAGTTAAAAAATGATTCACTTTTTCATATTTGTTTTCAGACTTAGTTAAATAATAAGCAAAGAACTGTAACATTGCTAAACCGAACATCATCCCTGCTATTGATGGCATATCAAGAAACACATTCGATAAAATGGTAATACCAACTGTGAGGAGAAATATGATGATAATCCGCTTACTACCGCGTTTTATAACAACTTTTTGCTTAGGAAAGGTAGGGCATACGTTGATTACTGAAAAATGCATGATGGATGCGGGCACTAAAAAGTTCACTAAACAGGGGATCGTCAACGTAAAGAACTCAGTGAAATGCAGCATGTTTTGTTGCCATACAAAGAATGTGGAAATGCCGCCTAGAGGACTCAGCGTACCGCCGGCATTGGCGGCGACCACGGCATTCAGACCGGCTAGACCGACAAATTTAGGCTGGCCTTTTCCTATCTCCAAGATGATGTAGCCCATTAACAGCCCCACTGTCAAGCTGCTAATGATGGTTGACAGCAAAAAAGCCAAGGCACCAGTAATCCAAAATAATTGCCTGTAACTGAACTTTTTATTGGCCAAAACGATGCGCAAAGCATCGAAAATGCCCCGCTCAGTCATGGCATTTAAAAACGTCATCGACACGGTAATAAACAGAAATAGTTCCGCATAAGCTGTTAAATTACTCTGAAAAACCGGGGCAACATTTTTCGCTGTCCCATAAGTCAATGAATAATAAATAAAAATTGCAAACCAAATGATTGCAGAACCTAATACCATAGGTTTTGCTTTGCTCATTTGATGCAAGTCTTCGGTCATTGCGATGGCATAGGCAAGCACGGTGACGGCAATCGCAAAATAGCCGACGAAATGATGCTGTAAATCCACTAGCACTGCGGCATCCGTTCCTTCAGCAAAACTCACGGCAGGTAAAAGAGAAATAATAGCCAAAACAAAGAAATGACGACTATAGATGCGTTGGGATAAGGTTTTCATGTCAATTCGATAATGATCTTACAGCGTTTTCAAAATCAAATGGTTACTTGATGGCTAGTATAAAAGAGGATGACATTCCGTTAACTTGAAGCCAATACCTTCGCCAAGCTGGGGCTTGGCGCTCCCAATGGGAACGCCAAGCACCAGCTTGGCCTTTATATCGGCGGTTCTGTGCCAAAATTGGAGGTCTCTCACGACATTGGCGAAGGTATTGAAGATAAAAATGCTGTACATAAATACAAACCGGGACC
>CAIZPP010000333.1 GCA_903934875.1 uncultured Methylococcaceae bacterium | reverse complement strand
GTCGATGAATCGGGGCTTGTCTTTCCCATTTGTGTCGAAAATGGCCAGGCATCTGGTTTTAAAAATTCAACAAGGTCGCATGAATAACCCAACTCAGGCATTCAGCACGGATTCAGGTTTCTATATTAAGCAGCTGATGTTACGCAACCGTGTAGGCTGTAGCCCGGATGCCTGGAGTGCGGCGACTCGTCGCCGCCTTTTGCGTCCAGCGGCGACGAGTCGCCGCCTTTTGCGTCCAGCGGCGACGAGTCGCCGCACTCCACAAGTTGCCATCCTCTAGCGATGACTGCGTAACATCAGTTAAGCAGTTTGACCGGTCAAACTGCCAAATCTTCGTCATACTGGCAGGGATGCCAGACAGACACGATTTGAACTGATGGGGGAGTGCATGGCCTGCAATGATGTGTTTCGGCATCCCAGCCTCGGCCCATCCTGATGCTCGTTCCCAAGCTCCTGCATGGGAATGCGGTCTTTGAAGCTCCAGCTTCCCGGCAGGATGGCAAGCAGGAGCTTGTAAGGGATGGGTTCCCAAACTGGAGCTTGGGAACCAGCGGAACCCCGGATTCCGTCCGCCAAGCGGCTGCATCCGGGCTACGACACTGTGCAGTTTGACCGGTCAAACTGCTGCACAACTACCTACCGGCGATTTCCCGTTCAACACGCTTAACTTGCTGGCGGAACCAACCCAAATCATTTTGCCACTGCGCATGGCCGGGGTCCAGAGCTAGTAGCTTTTCGGCGATGGCTAGTGCTTGCCGGTAGTGGTCCAGCGCCTTCGTGTTATCCCTCGCCGCTTCCGCAGACTGGGCAAGCTTCATGTGGCCTATCGACACATCGCGCTGCCATTGCGTATGACTAGGGTCCAGCGCTGCCAGCCTTACCCGAATGTCGAAACTGGCCTGATAATGCGCCAAGGCCCCATCTCTGTCACCTTGCGCCGCCAAGATATCGCCAATTCTGCTATGGCTGACCGACACATCGCGCTGCCATTCCGTATGACTAGGGTCCAGCGCTGCCAGTTTTTCGCTGATGGCTAGGTCATCCCGATAATGCGCCAAAGCCCCCTCGCGGTCGCCTTGCTCCGCCAAGATATCGCCAATTTTGCTATGGCTGACCGACACATCGCGCTGCCATTCTGTATGACTAGGGTCCAGCGCCGCCAGTTTTTCGTTGATGGCAAGGCCGTCCTGATAATGCGCCAATGCCCCATCTCTATCACCTAGCGGCGCCAAGATATCGCCGATTTTGTTATGGCTGATCGACACATCACGCTGCCATTCCGTATGACTAGGGTCCATCGCCGCCAGTTTTTCGCTGATGGCTAGGTCATCTCGATAGTGCGCGAAAGCCCCATCTATGTCGCCTTGCACCGCCAAGATATTGCCGATTTTGTTATGGCTGACCGACACATCGCGCTGCCATTCCGTATTCCGGGGACCCAGCACCGCCAGTTTTTCTCTGATGGCGAGAGCATCCTGATAATGCGCCAAGGCACCGTTGCGGTCGCCTTGCTCCGTCAAGATATCGCCAATTTTGTCATGGCTGAGCGACATATCGCGCTGGCATACCGTATACTCTGGGTCCAGTGCCGCCAATTTTTCGATGATGGCGAGGCCATCCCGATAATGCGCCAAAGCCCCAGTTCTATTCCCTTTGGCCATGAGCAAGTCGCCATGCAGATTATGGCTTACACAGAGTTGGCGTTGCCTGGCTAGGTCTTCCGGTTTCGCCTCGGCACGAAGTGTCGCAATGCGGCTGAACTCAAGGAAGCACTCGCCCGCTTCCACCAAGTCTCTACGCTGTACTAGTATCTCACCTAGCGTACGCTGGGCATGCATTTGCCCAAGCTCATCGCCGCTGGCTGTGAACAAGGCCAAAGACTCCCGCGCATCCGCTTCCCGCGAAGAGATTGGCGTATTGTCTCCGCGTATCCAAATCCGCGTGAGCAGGGCACGGGCTTGGGAGACCGGGCCTAAGCTTGCGTAGCGCAGGGCTTCATCCAGCATATGGGCTAGCGCTTGCAAACTCTCATGGCGGCCATGCTCCTCCCATTCCTTATACAGCAGCCGCAGGGCTTCCGCCGCGTCTGCGTCAGGTCCGGCACTGAGTTGGTGGAACAAGGCTTCTATGCGCAGTGCAGGGGCATCGCCGATGAAACAAGCCGAGGCTTTAGCGGACAGCACACGCAAGCGTTCCGGTTCCTGCTGTTGTAAACGCCTGCGCAAGGCCAAGCGGGTGGCTTCATGCACATTCCAGCCGCCGCGCAACGGAAAAGCTTCCACCATCGTCAGCGAGCTCAGTGCTTCCAGACTATCGCTGGCTGTCGTGCTATCGCAGTCCAGCAACGCGGCGAGGATATCCGCGTTGAACCAATGCGGGATCGCCGCTGGTTCCATCGCCGTGCGCAGGCCAGGCTCACGGTCAGCAAGGGCAATGTCCAGCGTGGCCAACACCAGCTTGTCCGGGTCGCCGTCGGCGGCTTGCAAATGGGCGATGATCTCGTCGAAATTCATAGACTGGCTCCTGCCTTCAGTTTCTGTACCACATTGACCAACAGGGTGTCCATCATGCCGGGGTTGCCTAGGGCGCCGCTAATCAACAGTTGCATGTCTTTGCTGGTCAGCACGGAGCAGCCCAGTTCGTTATGCACATAATCCAACCAATCGTCGGCCCGCTCGATGGGAGTAAGCTCCCGCTCGGTTGTCAAGCTGCGCCAAGGGTTTTTGTCAGGTTCCGGCAGCACCTGCCCACTGACTGCCGCCACCACGCCAGGCAAATCCTCCAGATGGTTCAGCAACTGCCATTGCAACCAGTCGCGGACTTCGTCCGAGGCGTGTTCATAGGTGTCGAACAGCAAGGCCAAGGGGGCGTTAAGTTCCTGCAAGTGTTCCACCAGACGCAGCGGCGCGGCAGCGTCGAAGGCAGGCTCCGGCAGCGATTTGCGCAAGGCAAGGCGCAGTTGCCCGAACAACTCTGCCTTGGACGGGCAGCCCTTCAAGTCAATCCGCGCCACTGGCAGGCGCAGTTGTTTGGTGTATTCGCGCAGGCTTTGCAGCAGTAGGCTCTTACCCGTGTTTCTATTCCCCTTAACTAGTAGGATGCGCTGTACTGATGCACCGGACAGCATACGCGCAAACAAGGCGAATTCTTCCTTGCGGTCTGCCAGCGGCCAATGATAATTTGGGATGGGTGCGGGCCAAACAAAAGAACCGGCCGGCGCGGATTGCACTGCGGCGACACCGCGCAACCAGCCTACGATATCGGGATAATCCCGCTGCAAAGTGTAGCTGTGCAGACCAGCGATGCGGTAAGGGATGTGGTTGGTGTCGGTGGCATCGAAAACCACCGGGCGGCAGAAATCCAGTACCGCACCTTGTTTGACGATGCGCCGCTTCAGCACCGAGGCTTCGTAAGTGGCCCCCTCCCTCATGCCAGAAGGCTGTTCACCATCCCAACATTGCCGGTAAGACGCGGTAATGACCAGCAACACTCGCTCGGCATGTTCCGCCTGCTGTTCTGACCAAGTGTCCCAGCCTTTATCCGGGCCGCCCGGCATCTGGTCGCTATCCATGATGACGTAAAGGCCGTCGCCGCGCAGCCGTTCGGCTAAAGCCAACACCCGCGCCTTGTGTTCCTCGCTGTCATGGGTGTAGCTGATGAAAACCTGCGTCATTGGTGGTCCCTAGAGTTTCGATGGGTAAAGAATAATCCAAGCAGTTTGACCGGTCAAACTGCAAAATCAAACGTTGAAGGTCGCAGCGTACTTCACCACTTCCGTGCATAAGTCTTGCACCGCCAGGGATAATTCATCAACCATCGCCAGAGGAACTGTGTCGGTTTGCCGGGCCTCCCGCTCCACACGGGCAGCTAGCTCTTGCACAGACTTGGCGCAAAATTGACCTGCTATACCTTTTAATGAATGTGCCGCATGGGAGAGTGCAAGAGCATCCTGTTGCTCCATGCATTTCCTTAACTTGTCCAATTGTTGCGGAACCTCCTCGTTTATCAGCAATTGCATCAATTCCAACAGGAACGCGCGATCACCATCCAAATCCTTCAGCGTTTTGTCCGGACTCCAAAGCGGTGCTTTGATAACTTCGCGGCTTTTCTGCCCCATCCATTGCGCTAGCATAGCGGAAATTTTTTTCGTGTCGAAAGGCTTGGCCAGATGATCGTCCATACCCACCGCAAGACAGGCATCCCGGTCGGATTGCATGGCATTGGCTGTCAGTGCAATGATAGGACTGCGCGGCAGATGCAATTCGTTTTCCCTCTGGCGCCAGCGCTGAGTAGCCTCATAGCCATCCATATTCGGCATTTGGCAGTCCATAAACACCATGTCAAAACGTTCACGTTCTAGCGCGGCCAAAGCTTGCAGTCCATCAGTCGCCAGCTCAGTGTTAAGGCCGAAGCGGGCGAACATTCTTAATGCGACTTTTTGATTGGTCGTGTTGTCCTCTACCAGCAATATGCGCCGTCCTGAATAATCAGGAATGTGGCCATCATCACTAGGAACTGCCACCGTAGCAAGCACAGGCACTTCGTTCAGCGTCGCCACGATGGCATCGTAGAGGTAGGATTGGCGCACCGGTTTGTTCAGCACCTTGGCAATACCGACTGACCGCCAATCATCTTCGCCTATCAGACCGCCTGAACTCAGCAGGATGCGGGGAACCGCGCGCAATGCAGTATCGTATTGCATGGTCCGGGCCAATTCCAATCCATCCATGCCGGGCATCTGCATGTCGAGGATGGCGAGGTCGATGGGACCGCTATCGGCGCAGCGTAGCAAATCCAAGGCACCCTGTGCGTGTTCGGCCATGAACGGGACAGCGCCCCAATTGCTAAGGAAATGATCGAGAATTTTGCGATTAGTCGCATTGTCATCAACAACTAGCACCCTGCGCTGGGATAAGTCGCAGATATTTCCTCGTCCGTCGTCTTCGGCGACGGGCTGTTTCGCCAAGCTAATTGTAAACCAGAAGCTTGATCCTTCGCCCACCACACTGTACAGCCCGACTTCCCCGCCCATCCGCTCAATCAGGTTTTTAGAAATAGCCAGGCCCAAACCGGTGCCACCGAATTGCCGGGTGGTCGCACCATTCGCTTGGATAAACGGTTGGAACAAGCGGGTTTGCACCTCAGGGTCAATGCCTATACCAGTGTCTTTCACGGTAAAGCGGAGCTTCGACTGGCCATCGTCCTGTGCCAGACAGACGACTTCCACCGATACCTCGCCTTGTGCAGTGAATTTGATGGCATTGCCAATCAGGTTGGTCAGCACTTGCCGCAAGCGAGTGGGGTCGCCGCATAGCCTTCCCGTGAATTCGGGCGAAACAAAACAGTTGAGTTCCAAACCCTTGGCGTGGGCACGTCTGGCCAGTAGGGTGCATATTTCCTCGGTCAATTGGCACACGTCAAAATCGACGGTTTCCAATTCCAATTTGCCTGCCTCAATCTTGGAGTAATCCAGCACATCGTTGATGACAGACAGCAATGCCTCGGCAGAATGGTGGGCGGTTTCGGCAAATTCCTTCTGCTCCGTTGTCATCGGGGTCAACTCCAACAGTTCCAACATGCCCAATACGCCGTTCATCGGAGTGCGGATTTCATGGCTCATATTGGCGAGGAAATCGCTTTTCAAGCGCGAGGATTCCTTAGCGGCGTCCCTGGCCCGTTCCAAAGTCTGCGCAGCCTGTGCCTGTTGGATGGACAATGCCATCATTTGGCCGATCTGCAGCAGCATATCAATTCGCGTCTGCCCGTGGGTGGGATGGGGATCGGTGTAAAGGAACATGACACCGAGCACGGCACCATTGCCGCTTAACGGGACGATGTAATGGCCGTAATGACCCGCAAACCCGCTCCGATACTCATAGCATGGATCGCTAGCGCAATCGTCGGAGATCAGAAACTCACCGGAGATGGCTGACTTTCCACACAAACAAGACCCGAACGGTACTTGCCGCTCACGGCAGGTAAAATCCTCGTCAAATCCCCCCCGCAATAGAAACACACGCAAGTTTTCGGAGTCCTCTTGGCGTAGGAAAATACCGCCTTTTTGCTGGTTTTCCAGTCCGTGCAGCGTAAACAGTTGGTCTAGCACGGCAGAGAAACGCGTTTCGAGTGACTCTTGCCGATGCAGTATATTGGCAATCTTTAGGCGCACGACGCTGTCCTCCCGCTCCATGGCGAGACGCTCTTCCTCGGCGACCAAGGCGGTGATGTCACGTTGTATCGAAACATAGCCGAGATTAATCCCTTGGACATCGCGTATGGGGGTGATACTAACCTCAGCCCAGTAGTCAGATTGCCCCGGCTGGCCCGATAAGGGCAGGGACGGGGCCACTTTGCGCCGATTCAGCAAGCGCCCGCTCCATGGCTCGCCGCGCAGCAAGGTTTCCCACATGCGTTGAAAAACAACCGGGGGCATCTTGCCGCTGCCGAGGATACGGGCTGATCTGCCGACGATCTCATCAAGCCTCCAACCGCTGAAACGGCAGGCTCCAGGATTGGCGTATTCGATGAAACCCTCGGCATCCGTCAGGAAAATCATGTCCACGCTGGCCTCTGCCGCCATCCTAAGGCGTAACAACTCCTGCTCGAAGAGCTTGGCGTTCGTGATGTCGCTCCAAGAACCGATGATGGCATCAATGCCGCCCTTGGAGTTCCTGACCACTTTGACGACATCATGAATCCAGCAATAGTCGCCGTTGGCTTTGCGCATGCGGTAGTCGATTTCAAGCTCACCCTCGACCAGCAGGCGGTCAAGCGTTGCCAGTGCGCGCTGCCTGTCATCAGGATGCAGGTGGCTTTGCCAAAACGACGGATCGGCCAAGATTTGTTCCGCTGTGTAACCGACAAACTTGTCGACGTTGCCGCCGATGAAGGTGCAATTAGCCAAAGACGACGGATCCTCATGGGCATAGATGACCGTCGGGCTGGCATCCAATAGGCGCTGCATACGGCGGCGCAGGGTCGCTTCCTGGACTTCCACCTCAAGTTTCTTCAACTGGGTGATCTCGGTGCGTACACTAATGTATTGGTACGGCTTCCCCAACTCATCTAGCATGGGGCAAATGGTGCTGGAAACCCAATATTCTCCACCATCCCGGTTGCGGTTGCAGAAATCGCCCTGCCAGATGCCGCCTTGGCTAATGGTGCGCCACATCTGCCTGATGTACTCCTGGTCATGGTAGCCTGAGTTGAGAATGCGATGGTCTTGCCCTAGCAGTTCTGCCTCGGAATAACCGGACACCAAACAAAATTTGTTATTGGCATAGATGATTTTACCGTCTGCGTCGGCGACGCTGACCAGGCTATGCGCATCCAAGGCTCGCTGGATATCATGGTTCAGCCGCTCTTGCAGGTTAAGCCGCGCGTTGGCCCGGACCAGCCGTCTTTGTGCAATCAACAAACAGAGCACCCAAGCAGCCGAGGCTAAGGCAAGAGTAACCTGGACAATTTCCGTGATGGCACCTGGCCAACCGGGTCTATCGAAGCCGTGCCGTCGTATCCAATCCTGGTCAGAAACCAAGCTGGCCGTCACCAAGTTAGCCGCCATGATGGCAAAAAGAAACAAAAATGCAACGCGGTTGTTTAAGCTTTTTTTGGCTAAACGGGCGAGGCCCTTGGGGGCAGCTATAAAATTCGATAACCTGTTATGGTTCATAGTGTTTCATCCTCCGCACAAAACGATGCCACCGACACACGGTTCCGCCCCGCTTCTTTGGCTGCATACAAAGCCTCGTCGGCCAGTTCCCGTAAGCGTTTCACCGTGTGCCTATGGTCTGGGATTAACGTGGCCACGCCAATGCTGACCGTCACCACAGGGCCGACCGAGGAATAGGCATGGGGAACGGCCAGACCGGCAACCGCCGACCGTAACTGCTCGGCGACAAAAAAGGCGCCTGTGGCATTGGTATTTTGCAACACGCAAATGAACTCCTCGCCGCCGTATCGGGCGCCGAGATCACCCGGCCGGTTGCCCGTCTCGCCAATTACGCGGGCTACGCGGCGCAGACAATCGTCGCCGGCACCATGGCCGTAGTGGTCATTGAACTGCTTGAAATGATCCACATCGATCATCATCAGTGAAACGGGGTTATTGTTCCGCATGGCCCGCTGCCACTCATCCTTTAAATGTTCTTCAAATTTCCGGCGGTTGGGGATGCCAGTCAAACCATCGAGAAAGGCCAACTTTTCCAACATATCGGTGCGTTGCTTGAGTAGAATCTGGTTCCTCACCCGCGCCAATACCACAGGCTTGGCAAAGGGCTTGACGATGTAATCCACTGCGCCCAATTCGAAGCCCTTGATCTCAGCGTCTACATTGTCCATGGCGGTCAGGAAGATGATGGGAATCGTGCGGGTGGCCTCATCCTCCTTCAAAATCCTGCAAACTTCGTAGCCGTCCATTTCGGGCATTATGACATCCAACAAGATCAGATCGGGTAAATAGTCCTTATGTATCATTTCCAGCGCCGCCGTACCCGAAGGGGCGGTCCTCACATCATAGTCAGGTGACAATATTTTATCCAGCACCCGCAAGTTGATGATGGAATCGTCCACCAGTAAAACTAACGGGCGCAGACTAGTCGGGGGTTGATTCATGCTAAAACCTTAGGACATTGATAAGGATGTCTGTAGCGGTGATATTGATTGCCTTGTAAAAAAGGGGTAGACACAGCGGTTCTTATGTTGAACCAGAGCGATTAGATAAAGCACGCCGTCCGGCAGGATACTCTAATTATCCGGCGCCTATGGCGCACTGTATTTTCACCACGCTAGGGGCAGACAATCCTAAAGACAAAACCTATTGTTTGCAAGCCCAAGTCAAGATGCACAGGCTTGGAGCATTGCGCAAATCCTTGCCCAACTGGACATACAAAAGAAATTAATCAAGCTATAATATGTATCTTTAGGCAAGGTGCCGTCTCCCAGACATTCCACTACTGTGGTGTGTACCGCCTAGGCCACCAAACACTTAGGGTATTTCCTCATGTTCATACTCGAAACCTTTGTTCTCGGGAGTCTGGCTTATGCGGGTGGCAGGCTTGTTTTTCGCCGCAAGTCCGCATCGACCGAAAACCCGACCGTATTGGACCCGGCAACCAGGAAGGAACAAGGCCTACAACTGACCCAAGCCCAAATCAAGCGCGACCTGTGGGCCTCTTCGACAGCACTGGGTTTGGCCGTGACCGGCACTGCGTTGCGCATACCGTTCTTCAGCCTAGCCAGCTTGCCCATTATGCTGTTGGTGTTTGCAGCCACCTACGGCGAGGCTTGGCGTGCGCTATGCCGACGGCGTGTGGACTCGCATGTATTGGATGCCACCCGCATCAGCGTATGTGTAGTCATGGGCTATACAGTCATCGCAGCGCTCAACGCCCTGCTCCACGCCGCAAGCCAGCGCCTGTTCTTAAATTCGGAAGAGGAATTGCGCAATACTTTACAAGATTCACTGGGTTTGCAAGAGCGCGTCGCTTGGGTCGATTGCGGCGGCATTGAGATGCAGACTCCTTTGGAAAAAATCAAGCCAGGCTTAATTCTGGCGCTGCGCGGCGGCGATACCGTACAGGCTTCGGGTTTGGTGCTTTCAGGCAACGCCACGGTCTGCCCACGCTTTGCCGAAGACCAAGTAGACGAGGTCAAACGAGGCGATTGGCTAGACAAGGATACCCTAGTACTGGCTGGGTTAATTTACCTCTGCGTGGAAGTGGAACCCCAGACATCCTCCGGTTTGTTTGGGCAGTTGCAGGATGCCCCCTTGGCGCAAACCCCGTTGCGGCTGATCGGCGAGAGTGTGGGCAGGCATATGGCACCTTGGATGCTTACCGCTTTTGCCTTTTCCACGCCGCTAATGGGCATCAACCGGGCAGCCGCTTTCCTTGCCACCGGCTTCGGCGCACAGATGCACCGCCTAAGCCCCTATACCGCCCGTCAATTCATTGGCTTTGCCTCGCGCTACGGCATCCTAATCCGCGACCCCCTCGCGCTGGAATTGGCCAATCTGGTGAACACAGTCATTTTCGATGCCCGCGTGTTGGACCATCCGGCCGCCCGCCCCCATGTAGCCGGGCTAGTCTATTCGTTGGGGCTTAGATCATGGCCGACCGCCGACAAGCTGGCGCTGCCGTTCGCCACCTATGTCATGGCCGCAAGCGAGGAGCAGGGGCGCAGCCTGGCTGATGAGTTTGGCTTGGACGGCTATTTCATAGAAGCGATAGGTTCCAGACGTGCCGAATTAGTCGGGGAACTGCAATTGAGCGGTCGAATAGTCTGTTATGTGGGCACTGGCGACGAGGACGCGGAGGTAATGCAAACCGCCGTTCTGTCCGTGGATGTACACGAGCCTTCCGACCTCCGAGAAACCAAGGCCCACATCGTGCTGCAAGATCCGCGCATGCGCGGGCTGTGCGGGGCTTTCGACCTGGCCAGGCTGTTCTTCGTCAAGGAAAGGTTCAACCTGCTTGCCCCAGTTGGGATTGATCTCATCGAAATTTCCACCACGGTTTTCCTGCACTTTGGCTTGACCTGCTCGGTACTGCTATCCTACTTGGGGCTGTTGTCCGGCATAGCCCAGTCAAAAATGCCAAAAAGCCAGCCTATTGCCCTACCTAAAGCACCGCCCGCGCAGAACTGCGGCAAAGAAGAGCAGAAACTCATCACATAATGACTAACTGATGTTACGAATGACACCAGACGTAGGCCGTAATAAGCCCGATCCGGCGGGCGTTTCCGGCAAAGTAAGCCACCAGCCCCTTGGTGATGCTCTTGCCGGAAACGCCCGTAAACGGGCTTATTCCGGCCTACGGTGCGTAACATCATTGACTAATCTGTTGAAACCCCACAAAGGTCACTGACATGCCCTACCAATTATTTCATGACATTTTCCCAAACCAGGCTGAACGCGAAACCCGTGTTATACACCTGTCCGGCCCCCATCCCTTTACCGGTGTGCCAGCGGGTGAATACGGGCTGCTGGAAGCATTCTGCAACGAAAAAGGCTGCGACTGCCGTCGCGTCATGTGGATGGTAAGTTCGGGGCGAACGAACGAAACAGTGGCGGTGGTGGCCTATGGTTGGGGTAGCCCCAGTTTCTATAGAAACTGGTATGGCGGGGACGATCCGTACATTGTCCAAGAAATGCGCGGCCCAATCCTGAATTTAGCTAGTCCGCAAGGGCCTTATGCACCCGCCATCCTGGACATGCTGACTCGAATCATCCTGACGGACAAGCAATACATCGCCCGCGTAAAACGGCATTACACCCAGTTTCGGAACAAGATCAAAACCGGTGCGCGGTTCCGGGCATGATGCGGGAGCGGAGGCGGGGTTATAGATGGCGGCGGTAGTAAAGCAACATTAAACTCCCTCTCCCGGAGGGAGAGGGAGTTTTAAAACCGCAAAGCCTATATATGACCAAATTTAAACCTGAAAAACTATAGGCTTGAAGCCCCCACCTCCAGACAAAGTGCCGCATAGATACCGGCGGCGGCGGACACTTCAGAGAATAAAACCTGTTCGTCGGGCGTGTGGGCGACTTCCAATGCCCCAGGGCCGAGTATGATGGATTTGGTGCCTGCTGCAAAAAACATATTGCCATCCGAGTGCGAGCGGAAGGCATCTAGGCGCAAGGGCAGCCCCATGGACTGGTAGATGGCCGACAAGCTCTGTGCAAGCGGGTTGTCCACCCCTAGGTTGTAGCCTGGCGATGAAAAATCAAAATCAATCTGCAAATCCAATCCGTCGATGCTATGGTCGGCGCTGGTGGCTATTTGGCGGGTTGCCTGTTGCAACTGGACGGGGTCTGTCTCCGGTTGCAGATGGAGATCAATCCACGTTTCGCAGCGGTCTGGAACGACAAAACCCGCTCTAGACGAACTCATCTCCCGAATGGAATAGACAAGTTCCGACTTTTCCCGTTTGAACAATGGGTTTTCCCACAAGTGCAACAACACTCGCAACATCGACTCAACGGCATTATGCCCCAACTCGGGCAGGGAGGAGTGGCACTGGCGGCCGGTGGTGACAAAACGCGCCTCTAGGTAGCCATAATGGGCGAAGCAGGCCGCCAATCCGGTGGGTTCGCCGATGACGGCCCAAGGCGGTGGGCTGCACGTTTCGAGGAAGGCCGCGCTGCCATCGCCGTTTTCCTCCTCCCCGACCACTAGCAGCAATCCCACCGGTGGCCGGTCTGCGGGCGGCAGTGCCTCGGCCAGGGCGAGCCAAGCCTCGACCATAGCGGCACACCCCCCTTTCATATCGGCACTACCTAGCCCCTTGATAATGCCACCCTCCTGTCTTGGCCCGAACTCCTCCAAGTCCCAAGCCGGAACCGTATCGACATGCCCGATCAGGTAGAGTTGCGGTGCTGTATTGCCCATAGTCACATGCAGGTTATAGCGGTCTCCCTCCACCGCCTGGCGTTCCACGGCGAACCCGGCACGGTTAAGCAATTCTTCCAAGTAAAGTTGGATGTCTTCTTCCTTGCCTGAAGGAGAATAGATGGACAGCAGATCAAGGAATGTTTTCCGCAGCCGGTCGGGATTGATGGCCTGCCGGACCTTTTCGTGGCGATCATTCATGTTTTCTTCCTTCGTACCGTTTTCTTTTTCTTGCGTGCCAGGTTAAGCGTCATGTACACATGGGCCTGGATATCACCGAAGCCTTGCTTGTGGAAGAAGCGGATGGCGGCTTGGTTGTTGGCGGACGTGTCTATCATGATGATCCGCACCCCCTGTTCCTTCATGCGGCGCTTGATCTCCTTGAACAACTCGCTGCCCACACCGGCTTGTTGAATATCCGTGCGCACCCCCAGCCACACGAGGTAGCCATATTTCCACGGTGAGTTATGCTTCTCCACCGTGGTCCCTAAGGCGAAGCCGAGTATTTTCCCACCCGTTTCCGCCACTAAGCAGAGTTCGTTGTCGGAATTGAACAGCGTGGTAATCTCATATTCATCCCAAGTGCGGTAGAGGCTCTGGGAATACTCGGCGGTGAAAATTTCCTCGCCGATATGGAAGACCTTGGGGAAATCATCAATGTTCATTTCCCGGATGCGGACGGTCTCTTCTTTGGGGCTGGGTAAGTCGGAAGATGATGGATTCAACGGTTCCATAAAGTGGTCCGATTAAAGATGTCGATTTTTAAAGTGTGGGGTAAACGGAATTGGATGCTACTTTCGCGCAAGTGTATACTATGGTTCATGATGAGTAAAATATGCATTTTTACTGATTACATCAAATACCGTGCCGAACTGCGAGGGTTTGATTTGATGCGAATCGAAAGTATTCTTCGCTATTCCCTAGAACGCTATTTTGACATTGAAACGCAACGGCGCATCGTGGTGGGTGAGCACGGCAATCGGTTGGTGATGATCCCTTATGAAGAGAGCGAAACAGAATTGACACCCATCACCATCCATGCGACAACACGGCAGCAAATCAAGTTTCGGCTAAGCACAGGCAGGTTCATGTATGAATAATCCAAAAATGCGCTATTTTCCTGAGCAGGATGTTATCCATCTTGCCATTACCAATGAGAAGGAAATGGAAAGCTTGGAATTAGGCCCGAATATAACCGCAGAGCTTAATGCGGATGGTGACTTGATCGGTGTTGAAATTTTGAAGGCCAGCACTTTCCTGCGGGATTTTATTTTGGAAAGCACTCAAGTAAAGCTGATGCAGTTAAAGCAATCGGTAAAATAAGGTTTTCCTTTGAATATTATCCTTGCCCAGCACGCGACATCCCGGGATCGCAAACGGCTCCAAGAATGGGACGAAGCGCTGCTCTCCTTGCTGGAACAGGAGGCGGACAGGCGCAAGCGTAGGCTATTGCGTTCCCTCATCAGCATTTTGCTATCGCCTGAATCCGCACTTGCCGCATTCCCCCCTGCCGCCTGTTTCGCATTGGCGACGGCGGCCCTTGAACTGATAGGTGGCAGAAGGCAGGATATAGCCCTAATGCGCTGGCAGGCGGATGGCGAAAATAGCGCTTTGCTGCTGGTCAACATGCCTGACGTGCCTGTTGCGGTCAGTTCCCTGCAACAGCTTGCCGGTGCCTACGACGGGATGCCCAAGCTGGTCGCTTACCTACCCTTGAGTGTGCAACGCGACGGGAATGAAATCCTAGGTCTAAGCGCGGCGGGTAAGGGAACAAGGGAAGCGCTGATTGCCATACGCTTAGAAGGTGCGGAGAATGCCGAACAAAACCTGCGCGAAACGCTGACGGCGGCTGTGCGGGTAGGCCATGACACAATGGCGCTTCAGGCCCGGCTTGCCAGTCTCTCGGCCGCCGCCATTCCGAAGCCCTTTGTCGAATTGCTCGAATGGTTGCAGACTGGGGCTTTTCGGCCTGTTGCCTACCGCCTATGGATGATTTCGGAACAACAGGCGAGGGTGGAATGTGCGGGGGAGAGGCTTGGCCTTGCGCTGCTTGGATTGGAGCTTGATCCAACCGCATTGGACGGAACACTGACTAGCCATGAATCGCCCTGCGTCCTTAGCCAAACCCGCTGGCACACTCCGCTTTCTCGGTTCGAGCCGCTGAGCTTGCTGGCTTGCCGCGAACAAAGGCCGGACGGTTCTGTCCGCGAACATGAGTTGCTCGGGCTGCTGTCAGCGCCTGCGTTGGAAGAACCGACATTCTCCGTACCGCTCCTGCGCAAAAAAATCATCCATGCGCTGCGTAATTTGAACGTATTGCCCGATGCTTACGATTTCCAACGCGTCACCAATCTGTTTAACGCCTTTCCCAAAACAGAGCTATTTTTCACCGGCGGGGAACAACTCGACCTGATCACGCGTTCGCTACTGCGTTTTCTGAAGCGGCAAGGGCTGCTCAAATTGCTGCTATTGGCGAGTCCAGACCCGGCGGCCTTCGTCCTGCTGGCGATCCAGCCAAGAAATCTATTCCAACAACAGAATATGCCTATGCTGGAAAACTGGCTGCTCGGCCAGTTGCATGTTTCGTTAATCCGCACCCGCATCATTGGCAATGGGCCGGATTACATAGGCCTGTGTTGGACACTCACACCACAAGAGGATGAGGTCCACCTCGACATCGAACATCTGGAAAAAGGACTGAACCGGCTAAGCCAGTTCTGGGAGCGTCGGTTTAGCAGCCTGTTGCGGCGCGTCGCAGGAAAACCTGGCCTTGCCCTCGCCGAACGTTATGGCGCGGCATTCCCGCCGGGTTTCCGGGAAATGACGCCGCCAGGGCTGGCAGTGCGGGATGCGCTGCATATGCAGCAGGTCATGGCATCCGGTGAAGATCGCTTAGAACTGTGGAAACCGATCCGCGACCCTGCCGACCCCCGCCATTTTTTGCGGCTATACAGTCTGCAGGATCGTTTTCTAGACGAACTGCTGCCGCTACTCGAAAACCTTGGCCTGCGCGTGGCCGATTACGTCCAGTTCGCCGTAGTGTTGCAACCCCAGACTTTGTTTATCAAAAACTTCTCGGTGCAGTCCGCAAGCACAAAGGCATTGCCACTGTTATCTTTGCAACAGACCTTGCTGGAAGCCCTGCTGGGCCTGCTCAGCGGACGGATAGAGAACGATGGCCTGAACGAACTGCTGTTGCTGACGGGCCTGGCCTGGCCGGACATTGACGTTTTTCGCGGCTACCGCAATTATTTCCTACAATTGGGCACCCGTTTCACCCAACAACGCTTCCATCAGGCCCTGTTGCAGAATCCAAATATCGCCTTGCTGCTGTTCCGCTATTTCAAAACCCGGTTCGATCCAGAGCAAGCCGTATCCCAACAAAACGATGCAGAAGAAAGGCTAAGTGCTGTGCAAATGGAAATTGCCGTTGCACTGGACACGGTCGCTGACCTCTCTGAAGACCGCATCCTGCGCAATCTTTTCAACCTAATTGATGCCACTGTGCGCACCAGCTATTTCCTGCGGCGCGGGCGGGACGATTATTTCTTTGCCTTCAAGGTCAGTAGCCTGGGCATTATCGACATGCCGCCGCCGATTCCCTTATTTGAAATCTATGTCCACTCAAGCAGCATGGAGGGCATACATTTGCGCGGTGCGAAGGTGGCGCGGGGAGGGATACGCTGGTCTGAGCGTCCCGATGATTTCCGCAGTGAAATCCTCAGCCTGATGCAAACCCAAAGCATTAAGAATGCTCAAATTGTACCGCATGGTGCGAAAGGCGGGTTCATCGTCAAAACGCCTAGCCGCAGTCGCATCGAAGCCTCGCACCTAGTGCAACCGGCCTATACCACGCTAATCCAGGGGCTGTTGGACCTGACCGACAACATTGAGGAGGCAGGCTGTGTCCATCCCCTACAAGTGCTGTGCTATGACGACGATGACCCTTATCTAGTGGTTGCGGCAGACAAGGGCACCGCCAACCTGTCCGACACCGCTAACGCCATTAGCCAAGAATACCGCTTCTGGCTGGGGGATGCTTTCGCCAGCGGCGGCTCCCATGGCTACGACCATAAAAAATTGGGCATTACCGCCCGCGGAGCTTGGGAATGCGTCAAACGGCATTTCCGCGAAATAGGCCATGATATCGACACCCAGCCATTTTCCGTGGTCGGCATCGGCAGCATGGACGGCGATGTGTTCGGCAATGGCATGTTGCTATCAACTTCCATCCGCCTGCTGGCCGCCTTCGGTGCAAAGCACATTTTTCTCGATCCCGAACCAGACTGTGAATTGTCCTTCCGTGAACGCAAACGGCTATTCGAACAACCAGGCTCCAGTTGGGACGATTATGACCATAGCCTGTTATCACCTGGAGGCGGAGTTTTTGCACGGGCGGCCAAGGATATTCCTCTAGCCCCGCCAGTGCGACTATGGCTGGGCATCCGCCACCGCTCCATTGATGGCGAAGGCCTGGTCCGGCTGTTGCTGACCGCACCGGTCGATTTGTTATGGCTGGGGGGGATAGGCACCTATGTCAAATCGGTAGAGGAAACCAATGCCGCAGTAGGTGACCGCAGCAACGATGCGGTCAGGGTGGACGCTTGCCAACTGCGGGCCAAAGTAGTGGGTGAGGGTGCGAATTTGGGTTTGACCCAGAGGAGCCGCATAGAATACGCACTGGCTGGCGGCATGGTCAATATGGATGCCATCGACAATTCCGGCGGCGTAGACATGTCGGACCACGAAGTGAACCTGAAAATTCTGCTGGCGCTGCTGGAACGTCAAGGTGCAGTCGCCGGTAAAGAGGAGCGTGACCGTTGGCTAGAAGCCATGAAGTCTGAAGTGACTGCCAAGGTGCTGGCCAACAATAAGCGGCAGAGCCTGTGCCTCTCGCTTGATCGCCAGCGTTGTCGGCAAGACGCCGGGCCTTTTCTCGAAGTCGCCGACCGCCTGGAAAGCCTAGGCTTGCTGGACCGTGCCAACGAATCCTTTCCGTTGCGCAAGGAAGTGATGGCGCGACAGGGTGGGGGGCTGACCCGGCCAGAACTTGCCGTGCTGATGCTCCACTGCAAGCTGGCGCTCAAGCAGTCCCTGCTCGACAGCGGCGGCTTCCTTTCCTCCCCCTTCCTCAAACCTTGGTTAGAAAGTTATTTTCCCCAAGCTGTGCGCGAACGCTACGCAGCAAACCTAGGCGGGCATTCGCTAGCGCGGGAAATCACCGCCACCATGCTAGTCAACACCGTCATTAACCAAGCCGGCTGCGGGTTCCTCGCCCTAGTGGAAGAACTCGGCGCTGACGCACTGAGCAACGCTGTCGGCGCCTATCTGTGTTACGACGGGATCCTCGGCGGGGGCTTGCTGCGCGACAGAGTCTTCGAACTGGAAGCCTCGCTGCCAGCGGAACGCCAATACCAGCATTTGCAGAAGCTTGAGGATGTTTTAACCGAGCATTGCCGCTGGGCCTTGGAACAGGGACACACTCTAGTCCTGAATACGGAAGCGATATCGTCACAACGCGCTTATTTTCAGGAATACTTGGACTTTCTGCCCGCCAGCCTGTCCACCGCCGGGCGGGAGGCTTTTGAGCAGAGGGCGGCAAGCTTGCAGCAGGAAGGATTTGCGGGGCAGGCCATCCGCTTGCTGGCGCTGGCTGACCGCTTGGGCAATTTTCCACTGCTTGCCGATTTGGCCGCACAATCGAAAACTCCGCTCCGGGAGGCGGCGCAATGCTATCAGGCGCTTGCCGAATTCCTAGGCTTTGGGCGGATTGACCTGCTGCTCGGCCAATTGCCGACGCAGGATACTTGGGAAAGGCGGGTACGGTCGCAGCTTCGCGGGCGCATCCGCCTCAACCTCGCCCGCTTGGCCCGCGCCCTACTCGAATCCGGGCAGGGCGACCCGCAAACCTATTTCCAGCACAGCAGCAGCCGGAAGCGCTTGGAGCGGCTGCAACGCTTGCATAGGGAAATGCGGGAGGCGGCCACAGTTTCCACGCTGGCCTATGCCTCGCTCAGCGCGGAACTCGACAGTCTGGTGGATGGTTCTTAGGTAACTGATGTTACGCACAAGCCCCTGTACGCTCATCGGTAATGGATTGCCGACCTGCGGCGATTCGTTTTGGAGTGTCAAGGCCTGCCTTGACAGGCAAAGCGAGCTTTGCCACTCCGTGCGTAACATCAGTTAGGTAACTGAATGTCTTGCCCTTTCATATTGGCTATCAAGTAACTCTTTGATGTTGACAACGCTGTAACAGGAGAACCTTATGGATACTTTTACTGCAATCGCGGGGCTGTTCGGCATCGCCGCGATATTGAGTTTCGTCAATGATCGTTATCTGCGCTTGCAACACGACATAGGCTTGCTGCTGCTGGCCGGCCTGGTCACCGGCGGACTGCGCATCCTGGAAATATTCGTCCCTACCGGGGCCGTAGCTCTGCTGCACCAACTCACCCAGTCATTCAACCTGAACGACACTTTGCTGAAAGGTGTGCTCTGCTTCCTGCTGTTCCGGGGCAGTATGCGCGTTAGTTGGGCGGCGCTGCGCGAACAGCGCTGGCTGGTGCTGTGGTTGGCGTTTGCCGGGACCGCACTGGCTTGTCTGCTCACCGGTGGAATGGTGTATGCCGGTCTCGCGCTGTTCGGCGTGGGGGCTACGCTGGCGCAGGCGCTGCTATTCGGGGCGCTGATCGCGGCGACCGACCCGGTGGCGGCACTGGCGATACTATCCAAGATCGGCCTGCCGAAAAACTTGGAGACGGTGGTCGATGGCGAATCCCTGTTGAATGACGGTGTCGCCGTCGTCTTGTTCACCATCTTCGCCGACGCGGCAATCAGCGGCAGCGATGCCAGCCTGTCGGAGGCCGGTTCGATTTTCGTGCGGGAGGTTCTCGGCGGGGTGGCCACGGGCGTGGCCGGTTGGCTGTTCATCCATTATCTGATGCTGCGCTGCACCACCTACTGCACCGGTTTGCTGGTTTCGTTGGGGGCTGTCGCTTCAATGTATGCCGCAGCCCAACATTTGGATGTCTCGGGTCCGATTGCCACGGTCGTCGCCGGCCTGCTCAGTGGCAACCTCACCGCGACGCGGCTAAGCGAGGCCACGCTGACACCGTTGCGGACGTTCTGGGGCGGATTGGACGAGGTGTTGAATGCGTTGCTGTTTGTGTTCGTCGGTTTCCATGTCGTCCTGATCAACCCCTTGCAGGGCGTCGTGCCGGGTGTCCCCGCTCTAGTGGCGATTAGCGCCGTGTTGCTCGCCCGTGCATTGACCGTGTCGGGCATAGTAAGCGGGCTTAATGCGGCGGGGACTATCCGTGCCGATTGCCTGGGCCTGACGCAATTATTGACCTGGGGTGGCCTGCGCGGCGGGCTGTCACTCGCACTGGCGGTCTCGCTGCCGGACAGCCAGTGGAAGCCGCTGGTCTTGAACATGACTTTCGCCGTCGTCGTGTTCTCGGTCATTGTCCAAGGACTGAGCATACAGCGGATGTTCACCAAACAACGGCTGGACGGTTTGTTGCGGTAAGGTGATGCCTGGGAAAGAACATCCAATTCGGAATTGCCATTACTCCCGCATCACTCTAAAAATGGTTGATTGGTAGGATGGGCAAAGGCCGCCAGGCCTTGCCCATCTTGCTCAACTCGGTTTGATGGGCACGGCCTGGCGGCCTTTGCCCATCCTACACTTTGTCCAATTTTGTAGTGACTAGAGAGTAAGTTAAGGTGTCCGCAATGCCGCATGTGGCATTTAACACCATTATGTGGCATATCACACGGTCCTGCTTGTGTGAGTATTGTGTGAACACCCACAGCATTGAAAATGTGATCAAATTCTGTACGTTTCACGGCAAAACGCCACATTCCATTGGTAAAATTGCGTGGTTTTATAGTAATATGTTGGCAGGCATTTTGCTAATGCCAGATGGCTATCATCCCATCAAAATATTGGATCGCAAACCATTTTATGAGTGCAATCACCATACCAACAAAAAAGCTGATAAATTTCAACTCTGCACCAGGCTTTACGGATAACCAAAGCAAAAAACGTTGGCAAGCTGAGGGCATGGCCTATTTGCTGGCCATACTCGTCCATATTGCCTTATGGCAAATCTACAAGGCCATACCTTCACATGTGCGGGAACCGGAACCGCTGATTATTGAAGCGACGCTAGTCGTCCAGCCAGCACCTGCGGCGGCAGCGCCTGCGGCCCCCGCTCCGCCGCAGCCCGAGGTCAAACCGCCGCCGCCCGCCCCTAAGCCTGTCCCCAAGGTGGAAAAGCCCATCCCGAAAAAAGTGGAAAAACCTAAACCGGAACCCAAGCCTGTGCCCAAACCCGTGGCTAGGCCATTGCCCAAGCCCGAACCCAAGCCAGAACCCGAGTCAGAGCCAGAGGAAGTAACCGATACCAGCCCGGCACCCGTGCATGAACCGGCCTATGAAGCGCCTTCTGCGCCAGTGGAAGCACCTACTAGGGCAGCGCCGAAAGCCCCGCCCGCACCGGTTGAGAATACCGAATACCATCCAGGCCACATCGGCGGATTTGGCAGAAACAACTACCCTAGGGCAGCTAAGGAAAGGGGCTGGGAAGGGACGGTGAAGCTAAAAGTGCATATCCAAGCCGACGGCGAGATTGGTGAGGTCATCGTGCTTGAAAGCAGCGGCCATGATATGCTGGATGAGGCGGCGGTGGACATGGTGAAGGAAGGCAACGCCACGCCCGCCCGCCGGGGTGACAAGCAGGTTGATTCTTGGGTGATCTTGCCTTATCGGTTTCATCTTGAACATGAATAATACAGCATTTTCAACATCAAAGAGTTACTTGGTAGTGGGTATGATAGCGCAGGTTATTCGGTTAACCTGAAGGGTTAACGGAATGTCTGTTTTAGGTATATTTTTAAGATGAAAATGCTGTAGCATGTAACTATCCGATGTTGAAAACACTGTAACTAAAAAACTAAGGTATATCGAATGATTGAATTGAACTCCTCCGACATCGTCAAATACACGCTGTGGATATTGATTTCGTTTTCCGCCATCACTTGGGGAATTATTTTTTTCAAAAGCTGGATTTTCTGGACAGTCGGACGTGCCAATAGCATCTATACCCTGGCTTTCTGGGCGGCGGACAGCCTGAGCGAAGCAGCACGGGTTGACCATGAGAAAAGCGCGATGGGGCGCATCGCCGGGGCAGGCTTCAATGTGTTGAATGATGTGCACAGCCAAACCTCGCGGCCCTTGGAATTGAGCGGGGATATCCAATCCATTCTAGAGCGCTCCCTGCGCCAGCAAATCAGCAAAGAGCGCAAAGTCTTGGAACAGGGCTTGGCGATGCTGGCCAGCATAGGCAGCACCGCGCCCTTCGTCGGCCTGTTCGGCACCGTCTGGGGCATCATGAGTGCGCTGGAAGGCATCAGCAAAGCCAAATCCGCCAGCTTGGATGTGGTGGCGGGCCCGATAGGCGAGGCGCTGATTGCCACGGCCATCGGCATTGCCGCCGCAATCCCCGCTGTGTTGGCCTATAATTACTTCCTCAGCCGCATGAAGCAATGCGAGTCGGAGTTGGATTATTTCGCCACCGACTTCCTGAACCTGGCCGTGCGTTCCAGCCTGAAAACCAACGAGGACAACTAAATGGCCTTTAAAACCGATTCATCCGACCGCTCGGCGATGAGCGAAATCAACGTGACCCCCTTAGTGGATGTCATGCTGGTGTTGCTGATTGTGTTCATCGTCACCGCCCCGCTGCTGACCCAGGCGGTGAAAGTGGATTTGCCTAAGACCGAGAAGACCGACCCGTCCCCGGACAAGCACACCTCCACGGTGTCCATAGACGCACAGAGCAAGGTCACCTTGAACGAGCAGCCCCAGGCGATGGCAAATCTGGAACAGTCTTTGCGTTCTTTGCTTGCGGCTGACCCGGAACTGATCGTGCAATTCCAAGCCGACAAAGCCGTGCCGTATGGAACCGTGGCCGAGGCGATGGCGGTCGCCCACAAGGCCGGCATTCAAAAGCTGGCATTTATTACGCGGGAATGATGACAGCCTTTTCAACATCGAATAGTTACTTGATAGCTGGAATTAAAGGGCAAGATATTCAGTTACAGCGTCTTTAATATCGAATAGTTACTTATTGGGTTATATCATTTTTCAATGCAATTCGCACACAGGATGGTTTGATTGAGTGTCCTTTATTATTTTTCTTTTTTAAGAAAAGACGCTGTACATAAATGCAAAACGGGATTCATAGCAATATAGTGGCACATAGACCGTTGTTTGTCGAGCAACAAAATGACCTTACCAGAACTACGGCTTACGCCTGTTGCGCCTTACCACGTTGAGGGAATCCAAAAAGTGCATTATTATACGCGTTTGGATAATTGGCTAGCATAAATTTCTGGAAACGGTATGTGAAGCATGGAGAAATCTTTATGTACAGCATTTTCATCTTTAAGGTATACCTAATAAAGGATGCACAATAAAACCACCCATTGTATGTGTGCTTTGCAAAATAATATAACTAAACAAGTAACTATCCGATGTTGAAAACGCTGTAAATATGCCTATCTGTATTTTTAAAAAACAGAGCCAGGATTTACGCAACGCATCTTCCGTACTGAGGCAACAATACCCGTACGGAAATTTGCAATGCGTGTTCACCCTCATGCTATTGTTCTGTTTTTTGGCGCCACTCCCCTCCGTCGCGGCGCAAAATCCAAACACCGGTGTCATTGCCCAGATTGACCTGCGCGATGTTACCGTGGGGGATGCCTTGCGCATGCTATCCGACCACTCGGGGCTGAACCTAGTCGCCTCTGAAAAGGCTGCAAAAAAAAGAACAGCGCTGTTTCTGCACAACGTGCGCCCCATGGAAGTGCTGGAAGCCATCGTCCGAGCCTTGAACCTATGGTATCAGGAGGATCAGGTTTCCCATGTGATCAGGGTGTATACCGTTGAAGAGTTCCGCCTCGGACAAATCGATACTATACAAGACGATATCGAAATATTCACCTTAAAATACCCCAACTCCATTGATGTGGCCTATGCCATCCGCGACCTATATGGTTATCGCGTGCAATTGAACATGGCCACGACGAACTTACAAGATGCCATTGCGGAATTGCGCACACGTTTTCAACGCTTCGATATATTAGCCGGACGCACCCAGAATTTAGGACAACTTCAGGGAGGAACATCCGGTGGCGGTGGCGGCGGGGCCATTGGCGGTGCTGTTGGCGGTGCAGGGGGGCAGCAAAGTCAACAGGCCAACCGCCCCGAAATGCAAGCTATTCAGCAGGGCTTGGTCGAACAAACCCTCAGCGGGCAAAACCTAGTGAAAAATCAGGCTGTCACCGGGATGTTGTCTGGCTCGGAAAGCGAAGGAACAGAGGCTCTCAGCGAGGCGATACGGCAACAATCGTTCATCTATGTGACAGTGATCCGCTCGCAGAACAGAATCTTGGTGCGCGCCCGCGACCCGGAAATCATGAAACAGATTAGAAATCTGGTGGACCGCCTCGACATGGGCTTGGCCACGCTGGTACTGGAGGTCAAAATCTATTCCATCACCTTGAATGACGAGCTCGACGCAGCCGTCAACCTATACGCTGCGGCGGGAGATTTCGCGGGCACACTGATACCCGGCGCATCGGCCATACCGTTACTCACCGCGCCGATTACCGGCAATACGACGCAGGGGCTAGTCGCTGCTTTCGTCAACAAAAATTTTGTCGCGCAACTTCAACTTTTGCAGAAGCAGGGACGCCTGACGGAATTGGCCACCCCCTTGCTAGTCACCACCAACCAAGAGGTCAGCCGCGTCTTCGTCGGCTCGGAAATCCCCATAGTGACGGGTTATACCAGTTCCACCGGCAGTACCGGCGGCTCCAGTACGACAGTCAGCACCGTCGCCACGCAACCGATCCTCGTTCCAACTACCGAAGTGCGCACGGTCGGAACTTCGCTGATCATCACCCCTAACATCAATGCCGACCGCACCGTCAGCCTCCGCCTATTGGTTGAGCAGTCTACCGTGACCCAGGACGGAGCGACCATTCCCATTCCCCTCACTTCCGCAAATGGAACTCCGACCATTGAAAATGCCAGCGTGGCTGTGGTGAATGCGCAATCCTACACCGGCACAGTGGTTTCCAAGGACAAGCTGGCGGTCGCCGTGGGCGGGCTGATTCAGGAAAGCAGCAACGACCAGGTTTCTGGGGTACCTTGGTTGATGGATATTCCGTGGGTTGGCAATCTATTCAAACAGACCAAAAAGGTTCGTAACCGGCAGGAGTTGGTCATCGTATTGCGGCCTCATATTCAAGCCACGCCGACAGAAACCGCCGGTGACCGGGATCGGCTGCTGGAACAAGAAAGCGTACATCCCGATATCAACGATTTTGACAAAAACATGGACCTCTACGGCCCGCAAAAAAGAGAGTCTAACGATTATCGCTTAAAAGAAAACAGCAAGTTGTATCCCTACCAGGACAATCTGAAAGGACATTGACATACAGCGTTTTACAGCGTTTTCAACATCGGATAGTTACTTGTTGGGCTATATCATTTTGCAAAGCAGTTCACACACAGAATTGTTTGATTGAGTGTCCTTTATTATTTTTCTTTGTTAAGATAAAAACGCTGTACATAAATACAAACCGGGACTCCTTGGGAAATATTAGCATCTAGGACATCCAGATTAGGAAGATGTTCAGCAAAACCCAGAACGCCGTCATTCCGGTCATGGATGCCGGAATCCAGCGTCCAAGGATGGCAAACTCGAAGCCGCGATAAGTGTCCCCGTATCAAAGGACAGGAAGCTAT
>CAIZPP010000332.1 GCA_903934875.1 uncultured Methylococcaceae bacterium | reverse complement strand
TGGCAACTTGTGGAGTGCGGCGACTCGTCGCCGCTGGACGCAAAAGGCGGCGACGAGTCGCCGCACTCCACAACATCCGGGCTACAGCCTACACGGTTGCGTAACATCAGTTTGTTAAGAAAAACGCTGTATGTCAAACTGCGCGAACCACTGTCCGCTGTTATAAGGCGAACTAGGGTCGTAATACAGGCTACGCAGCTTAAGATGGCCCAAAGGCCCGTATTCCGCTCCGGGGGATACTGTGCGGAAGGCTTCCCCCCCCATCAATTGATGGGTAATGGTCTGAAACAGGCGGCTTAGTTTGCCGTCTCGCAACATGGTTTCCAGCATGTAAGGCCCGGCAATCAGATAGAGGCTGCGCAAACCCCGGTCTCCCAGGGCGCGGACCAAAGGCCCGCCTTCCACCCGGTCTGACCCGGCGATAATAACCTCAAAACCCCGCCGCCGCCAGCCTTCCGCTTTGGCCGGGTCGGCGTTTTGCCCGGTGGCGATCAAGCAGGTTTGGCCGTGTTCGCGGATCGAGTCCGGCATCGGAAAATCCAAGCTCGCGCTGGCGATGACCACGGTAGGCTGCGGCTTTAATCCCTGCTCGATGCGCCATTGGGTAAGATCGGCGCTTTCCTCGCGCTGGCCAATTTGCAGAATGTTGCCGAGCTTTCCCGCGCTCAGCGAACGCAGGTAACTGCTATGGGTGATGAGGCAGTCTGCCTGGGCTTCCAACTCCAAAAAAAGGCGGAAATCAACGGGAGTCGTCAGGCTTTTGGGCAAATAAGCATCGCCGTTTGCCTTCTCCAGTGCGATGCGCCCGTCCAGACTGGATAGGAAGTTGGCATAGACAAAGGGCCGCTCGGGTGTGCCCAGTTCATGCAGCTTGAGCGCCAAATAAAGCCCGTGCAGGGTTTCGTCTGTGTAAGGCGGAGGATAAAGGCGGTAGACTGGGCGTTTCATGGTCTTTTTGATCCACTTTGCGGTGGATTTTCCCCGCCAGGCCGCTTGTCGGCTTTGCCACTAGTCCTTCTCAGCGGCTGGTGGGCCAGTTCCCGCAAATGCCAGGGTGCCGGGTCAACTGCGGCCTCTAGGCGGTTTTCTTCCTCATCGCCGAGTTCCTGAAAAAAATCAAAGCCAGTGCGTTTTTCAATGGCATCCACGCTGGTCAGGTAATGATCCAAAGGCTCATCTCCATGTGCAGTTTGCGGTATCACGAAGGCCAGCATCTTTTTCGCATCCGGGGCAACGATGATTTTGTAGAAGGCATCGGGAACCTCAACCCGCCACGATGTGTGCAAACGCTCCAAGGGCGGGTCGAAAATTGGGCCGGCCGTCACCCAGATTTTTCCAAACTGCTTGGCGAACGGGTCCAATTCCAATTCTTCCAAGCGTTCCCAGAGTTTGCCGTTGAGTCCGCTCTTCTGCGGCATGGCGTTTGTCATGTTCAAAGCATCCGCTTGCCCTTCCTGTCCGTAAACCAAGCCGATGGAATGTGGGGGGGCCAAATGGCCGATTTCATAGCCGCTGCCATTGAAGTATTCCGGGGCGATGCGGTTGATGCCGCGCCAGTCGGTTTTGAAACCCGTGGGCGGCTGCGGACTGACCGCGTCTGGCGGAGTGGGCATCAGCGCATAAGTGGCCCATAGCGGGTTTCCCTTTAGGTCGGAGTATCCCAATATAAAACCACGGTTGCGCAAGGTGCGAGTCCATGTAAAGGGGCTCATCTTGTCCACCGATTTGGGTTCCCCCATCCAGAACATAGGCGGTCGGGCAATATGAATCTCAAAAGCATACCAAGCCCCAAGCAACAGAGAAAGCGCGAACCAAGCACTAAGCGGCATTAGGCCACCAAGGCGCAGCACAAAAGACAGTGCTTTCCATAGGGAAAGGCTCCGTGGTTTTTGCACGGGAACGCTGGTTCGGGCCATGTGTTGAGGAAAAGGCGGTTTAGTCGGCCGGCGGGTTACGGTGCGCGTCAAAGTCAACCCTAGCTAAAGTCTGTTGGTAAACGCACGCAACCCGCCCTGCGTCTAGGGGGTTTTCATCAAAATGAGAATAGCTGCCGATCTCGCCTGCCGATTGCCGTTTATTGTTTCTCGGGTTCGCTTTCGATCCCTTGCTTTCTCATGGCATCCATGTTGTGTCCACCATGGCCACCGGCTCCTGCACCGCCGCCACTGTTGCCAGGACCGCCGCCACTGCCGCCGGCACCGGCGCTGACACCTTCCTTTTGACGCATATTGATGGCGACACCGGAGGCTTTAGTAATGTTTTGCTCGGTAAGACCGCCCAAAGCGATTGCGCCATCGACGACGTCGGTGGTCACTGCCGACACATCCATCACATCCGCGATGGGATTGGTCACCACGGCCTTGACCGGGTCGCTTAGCACCGCATCGGCAGGTGGATGGGCGGCGATGACAATCGGATAGCTGGTGCCGACCGGCACGGTGACGGTGTAATGGCCATTAGTGAAATGGGTGGTGGTGACGACGTTGCCGGATTTATCCCGCACATCAAGCGAGCCTTCATTGATGGGGCCATTCTTGTTGCTGACCTTGCCGCTGATTCTGGCTTCTATTTTGGCCGCTGAGTTGCTGGAATAGCTGCCGTCCTCACCGCAGCCGGCCATCACGACGGATGCCGCCACGAATGTGCATTTCAGCAAGTTAAATCTTGTTTTTTTTAGGATTGTTTTCGCCATGTTCAAACCCGATTATGGTGGAAGAGACTGATTGAATTCGACGACTGTAAAACCACTGCAACATTTAGACATCATCATTACTTTCGATCTGTCGAACCCGCCAGATTTATAGCATAGAATTTTGCGGTCTGTACATAGGGTTTATTTTTGTTCTAGCAATGGTTTGGCCGCATTGTTGCCGGCTTCACGAAACCTTGGGTGTTTTCGATGAAGCCGGCGCAGGTAGTGAGCGAAGCGCTTTATGGCGTTTCGGTTACTGCAGGTGCCTGATGTTTTTTCACTTCGCCGCGTTGAATGCGGACATACTCTTCAAGTTGGCGCTTGGCCACGTCGAAGGCGTCGCGCAGGGCCACGTACAGATCCTCATGCGATTGCTTGTCGTGCCGCTCGCGGCTAATCACGATGTGCTTGTTGGGAACGCTGAGGTCGATGCGGACGTGGAAGAGATTACCTTGCTGCTGGTGTTGATGATCGAGTTCAACGGCGACCCTGCAACTGATGATGTTGTCGCAGAACTGCTCCAGTTTAGCCGCTTTTTCGCGGATTTTCGATTCTGCGGCGTCGGAGTGGGGTATGCCGTGAAACGTAATCTCTAGTGGTACTTGCATGTTGTAACCCGTTATTTCCAATGGTTTGAAAACCAGGGAAGACTTGCCAGACGCATGGGCGGGCCAATGTCCGACCGCTATCCCATGACATCCAGCCGACACAGCAGTGCGGTCAGCTTTTGGGACTTCCCCGTTGTTTATACTCGCCGGTGGGCACCGACGGGGCTAATGTCCAAGCCGAAACAGATTATAGTACAGAATAGGGCTTGACTGGGTAGACATAATTAGCAAACCGAAATTTACTGTGGGGGATTTCTTGATTGTTAGCAGTTTATGCAGGGCGGCGACTCGTCGCCTTATCGCCGAATAAGTGCCGACTTCACTGTACCCATATTATTCGCGGCTATGTTGATGCCTTCTATCGGTATGGACGTGCTGATCTCGCCTCAAGTTCGGCGCGTAAGTAGTTGACTATATATTTGTTAACTTTTTGGCTGGCAGGAGGTTAAGCCGTTCGTGGTGAGTCCTGAGCTTGTCGAAGGGTCGAACCATGAATGGCGTAACCGTCCATCCTTCGACTTCGCTCGGCACGAACGGGGTTTTGCGTAAGTCCTAACCGATCTGGCTTATAATCCCCGCTCCAACCCACCAACAGCCCGCGTAAGCCCTTGCCTGATAAACTACCCGTTGTTGAATTCAAATCCATCGCCAAAGCCTACAGCCATCGGCAAATTCTGGATTGCTTTGACTTAAGCGTTGCCGAAGGCGAGTTTCTAACCCTGCTTGGCCCGTCCGGCTGTGGCAAGACCACGTTGCTGCGCTTGTTGGCGGGGTTTGAAACGCCCGATGCCGGGGATATCCTGCTCGACGGTGAGCGTGTCAACGCGCTTCCGCCTGACCGCCGCAATGTCAACACGGTATTCCAAAGCTACGCACTGTTCCCGCATTTGAGCGTATTCGATAATGTTGCCTTTGGTCTGCGGATGAAAAAACTCCCGGCTAAGGACATACGGGAGCGGACGGAACAAGCATTGGCGACGGTGCATCTGCACGAATATGGCCAGCGCAAGCCGGGCCAATTGTCGGGAGGCCAGCAACAGCGGGTGGCCTTGGCGCGGGCCTTGGTCAACCGGCCCCGCGTGTTGTTGCTCGACGAGCCCTTGAGCGCACTGGACTCCAAGCTGCGCCGGGCGATGCAGTTGGAGTTGAAGGCGCTGCAACGCCAACTGGGCATCACCTTCGTCTTTGTCACCCACGATCAGGAAGAGGCTCTGTCCATGTCCGACAGAGTGGTGGTGCTGCGCTCTGGGGTGATAGAGCAGGTCGGCGGGCCGCGTGAGATATACGAGCAACCGGCCAGCCTGTTTGTGGCGCAATTTGTCGGCGAAAGCAATTTGCTTGCTGGCATTATCACCCGTAAGCTGGATGCGGATTCGTTCGCCGCTGTGGTAGAGGGCTTGCCTTGCGCTTTGCGGCAGGCCCAGCCTTTCACGGTAGGAGACCATTTCAGTGTGCTGCTGCGTCCCGAAGATATTCATTTGCTAGCCCCCTCCGCGCCGTCGGTACGCTTGCGCGGGAAGCTGGTCGAGCAAATCTACAAAGGCATGACGCTGGATTCCGTGGTCGAACTGGACGGCGGCAAACGGCTGTTTGCCAGTGAGTTTTTTGACCAGCATGAACCTGCCTGCGCCTTCCAAATCGGCCAGCGGGTTGGGGTCAGTTGGGTTGGGGGACGGGAGACCATTTTGCCATCATCCTAAATCCGTCAGGCCGTAAGGTGATTTCCAATAATGCATCTACCAAAAGAATCCTCCACGAAAAACACGAAAGTCACGAACGAACATTGCTTTTGTTCGTGCTTTTCGTGTTTTTCGTGGACTCATTTTTCCTACGGAACAGATTCTTGATGGGATGTTCTTTCTCAGGAATCACCTAAGGTGCGCAATAACTATTGCATCTATTAGTCCGAATAGTGTATATATTATATTGGGTTTGTCCGGCGGACAGCCTGATTTGCCAGTTTGAGGTTACTCGGCTGGTTCCCGTAATCACCCACCAAGTGAGCGGGTTCCACCCAACTTAATTCGGAACCTCAAATGCCTGGTAAAATACAAAATCTTCGCGCTACCGCTTTTTCCCGCCAAGCTGGCCTTTGCTTTTATTGCAATATGCCGATGTGGACCGACAATCCCCAAGAATTTGCCTTAAAACAAGGCTTTACACTGAAGCAGGCCGAGCGTTTTCAGTGCACCGCCGAACATCTTCAAGCCCGTCAAGAGGGGGGGTAGACTACCAATCGAACATTGTCGCAGCCTGCAAGTTTTGCAATCACAAAAGACATCAACGGAAAATAGCACCCGCACCAGCAATACCTTCGCCAATCGGCATGAGTGGTTTTGGGTTTGGTCATCATCCGGCAAGGCATGCTATGGCATCAGGGGGATTCAACGATGCCTGTGGGCCGAACGAT
>CAIZPP010000331.1 GCA_903934875.1 uncultured Methylococcaceae bacterium | reverse complement strand
GTCGCCGCCTTTTGCATCCAGCGGCGACGAGTCGCCGCACTCCACAAGTTGCCATCCTCTAGCGATGACTGCGTAACGTCAGTTACTTAATAGCTAATGGATGGTGCTGGATATACGTTTAAATGGAAGGAATGCTGAATGTCCTTTTTAGTTTTATGTTAAAGATGAAAACGCTGTAAGACACATTGCGGTAAAACGCGGCCAGATCGGCGTACCTTTCAACTTTCCCCGGCCGGTGACAAACTGAGGGCCAGAGGAGAATAAATACCATGACCACAAGCCAGTTCGGCATCATCGCCATTACCGCCTACCTTGCGGCCAGCGCTGCGTTAGTCCACTCCCTGCAAACAGACTACATCGCCCTCAAAAGCAGTTCATGGCAACGCCTGAGAATCTTAGTCCTAGGCTGGCTCGCAGCGCTGCTGCATGGCGCCAGCCTGACTGATCTGTGCGACCGGGCGGGCACCGTTAACTTCAGCTTCCTGAGCGTATCATCCCTAGCCGCTTTGAGCATTGTCGTCATTTTGTTGCTAGCCGCCTTGACCAAACCGGTGGACAAACTCGGCGTGATAATCTTCCCGCTGAGCGCGGCAATCATTTTTATGAAACTTGCCGTTCCTGAGGAAGCCCACACGCTTAAAGTCCATTCCTGGCAAATGGACATACACATCTTGGTTTCCATGCTTGCCTATAGTTTTCTCAACATGGCGGCCTTGCAGGCCCTGCTGCTGGCCTTGCAAGACTGGCACCTGCGCAGTCACCACGCCAAGGGCTTAATCCGCTCTTTGCCGCCCTTGCAAACCATGGAAAAGCTGTTGTTCCAACTTATAGGCGCGGGCTTTGTGCTGCTCAGCCTGTCTTTGTTGAGCGGGCTTTTATTCGTCCACAACCTTTTTGCCCAGCATTTAGTCCACAAGACCGTTCTGTCCATTTTTGCCTGGCTGGTTTTCGGGATATTGTTGCTGGGCAGAACCTGCCAAGGCTGGCGCGGACAAATCGCCATCCGTTGGACTCTAGGCGGTTTTGTCTCGTTGATGCTGGGTTATTTCGGCAGCAAGATGGTGCTGGAGTGGATATTGAACCGGCACTAAGCGGAAGGAGCGCATTAAAACGGATGCAGCCCAAGACTGCGCGATCCCGCCATAAGTTTTTTTGGAATGGGGCAATCGTCTTGACTTGATGGAATTGGAGGACTGACTAGATGGGTGACAAGCCACAAAAAACTTGTCGCACGAAGCGGGATACGGCCCTATTGCTTTTTTTATTATTTAGGGTCCAATCCAAAACTTCGCGCAACAAGATGTTTGCTATCGACTCCTCTTGGCGGCATTTCTTATTTTTTTATTTCCTAATGAACATCATTGATTTGTCCATGACCGCCTCAATTGCACTTCCGCAATTATTTTGCCTTTTGGATCTGCTTTTCCACTTCCGCTTTGATCTGTTGTTGCGCTTCGCCGGCCCCGCTAACTTCCATCTCTCTGGACTTCAGCATCAGCACCAATACGACCGTCACAACGATCAGACCTGCTATGTAAAGCCAGAAATTATCTTTTTCCTGTTCCATCGTAAGCTACCTCTTAAATTAAATATTAGAAAAAACGCCTCTTCGGACGTTAGCAAAAGGTTTCGGCGATGCTTTGTGCCACCGCCTACCTGCAAGAGTGGGATTCGAAAACCCATAACTCCAGCGAGTGCATACATTCTAATTTCGTGAACAATTCATTTCAATAGATTTCTTCATTTTTTTTAATCTAGATCAAAAAAAGTTCCCCAACCGTGCTTCAAATTGCCACTTTAGCTAGGCCAGCCAAGCAGACAGGCTACACCGCTATTGCGCTAAACAAGCCACCCGTACACAATAAGCCGACTATTTTCCGTACCGCTTGAGAGAAATCATGAAATGTTGACGGCAATTTTGTTGATCGTGGGAATGGCCCTCCTAGTCGTGGGCGCTGAGTCTTTAGTGCGCGGGGCCTCCAAGCTGGCCGCATCAATAGGGATATCACCTTTGGTGGTGGGACTGACTGTGGTAGCCTTCGGCACCAGTTCGCCGGAATTGGCGGTAAGCACCCATGCCGCGTACACCGGTGAAGCCGACATTGCGGTGGGCAATGTAGTTGGAAGCAATATTTTCAACATCCTCTTCATCTTAGGCCTGTCCGCCATGGTCACGCCGCTGTCGATAGCCCGGCAGCTGATTCGCATGGATGTTCCGATCATGATTGGAGCCTCGCTGCTGTTGCCCGTCCTAGGAATGGATGGAAAGATCGACCGATTCGACGGATTGCTGCTGTTTTCATTGATCGTCGCCTACACAATTTTCCTGATCCGCCAAAGCCGCAAGGAAAACAGCGCCGTGAAAAAGGAGTACGAACGCGAGTATGGGGTGGGCGCGGAGGAAAGAACACCCCGCGCATGGAAAATAGACTTAGCCTATGTAGTCGGAGGCACGGTCTTGCTGGTGCTAGGATCGCGCTGGCTGGTGCAAGGGGCGGTGCGGGTAGCCCTTGATTTGGGCGTCAGCGAACTGTTCATCGGACTCACTATCATCGCCGCCGGCACATCGCTACCGGAATTGGCGACTTCCATAGTGGCCAGCCTGCGCGGCGAACGCGACATCGCCGTGGGCAATGTGGTTGGCAGCAACATCTTTAACATTCTGGCGGTGGTCGGCCTAACCGGGCTGGCGGCACCGGAAGGAGTCCCCGTTTCATTTGAGGCGTTGCGCTTCGATATACCCATTATGATTATGGTGGCCTTAGCCTGTGCCCCTGTTTTCTTTACGGGACTGACCATGCAGCGCTGGGAAGGGTGTCTTTTTCTGGCCTATTACCTGGCCTACTTGGCCCACTCGGCACTTGCGGCCACAGGCAATCCGACAGTGCCCGACTTGGATGCCGTGATATTGTCCCTGATGATTCCCCTCACCGCCTTGGCCGTGCTGATTTTCCACAAACAAACCAGCCGACTAAAATCCTAGTGTGGGCTAGGCGCACACCTTGGGGTTACCAGAAGGCTTACGCCTATTGCTCCTTACCGTTTTGAGGGTAGCCCATCTACGAATTACTATATGCGTTAAATGATTGGTTGGCATACATTCATGAAAAGGGTAAGTATTAAGCATGGGGATATCTTTATGCACAGCGTTTTCATCTTCACAATATACAGCATTTTCAACATCAAAGAGTTACTTGGTAGTGGGTATGATAGCGCAGGTTATTCGGTTAACCTGAAGGGGTTAACGGAATGTCTGTTTTAGGTATATTTTTAAGATGAAAATGCTGCACATAAATATATCCCCATG
>CAIZPP010000330.1 GCA_903934875.1 uncultured Methylococcaceae bacterium | reverse complement strand
GCTTAAATGGAAGGGATAACTGAATGTCCTTTATATTTAGGTATATTTTAAAGATGAAAACGCTGTACATAAAGAGCAAATATCCGGTAGATGCCTTCGCAAGGCAGGCATTGCACTCCCGCATCACTTTTAATCGCACCCAGCCACAATAGGCGTAAGCCGTAGTTCTGGCAACATCTTTTCCGTCCCACTATCAAGTAACTCTTTGATGATGATAACGCTGCAGATGATGAAAACGCTGTATTTAGCAGCAATTTCTTGACAACAAACCAGCAAAGCCGTAGTTTGCCAGCATTGTCGTAATCATTACACATTGCACAGGGTACCCACCATGAACGCCACATACAAACCATCCCTCTATGACCGCCTCGGCGGCGAATTGGTTATCGAAGCCATGACCAAGGCATTTTATGACAAGGTACTCAAAGACATTGAATTGAAGCCGTTTTTCGACAAAACCATGATGGCCAAGCAGGTGAACATGCAGCGCGAGTTTCTCTCCTCCGCATTAGGCGGGCCGGCGGTCTACAGCGGGAAGAACCTAGCCTACGCCCATCAGGGCAGAGGCATCAAAACACAGCATTTTGCCAAGTTCGTTCAACATTTCTTGGAGACATTGCTGGAATTCGGCGTTTCTGTGGAAGAGGCCGATGAAGTCATCTCTAGGCTCAATACCCGTTCCAACGAAATCACCGGTAAATCGTATTGACTAAAAAAACATCCGCTCCACCGCTTCCACTTGCTCTTCGGTGGCGAGGAGTCCAAGCCGGTCGCCAGCTAGGAATATCGTGTCCATGGATGGGTTCAACATCATATAGCCTTCGCGCATGATCGCCACCACGTTGGCACCGGTGTGGACGCGCAACATGGTTTCCGCTTGGGTTTTGCCTATCAACGGGCTGTTTTCGGGAACCCTGCGCCAGGAAATATCCAGCAACTCCGAGGCATCGAGCAGTTCGCGCAGCAGTTTATGCTCGCCTTGGGATTTTACCAGCGCGTCATAATGTTCATTGCGCACGGCTTCGGCATAACGGCGCACTTCCTGCATTGGGAAGCCCAATTGCAACAGGGTATGCCGGATGACTTGCAACCCGCCTTCCAGTTCGGGATGGATGACGAGGTTCGCGCCCAAGTCGGAGAGCCTTTTGACCCCGGCGCGGGTGGCGGCGCGGGCGATAATAGGAAGCTGAGGCGCAATGTCCCGCGCCGCCGCCACCGTCAATTCCGTGGCGGCTTCTTCCGGCAAGGTCACCACTAACAGTCTGGCTCTAGCTAGGGCTGCGTGTTCGAGTATGGTTGAATTGGCGGTGTCGCCGAGCAAGGTAGGCACGCCTTTTTTAGTAAGCCGCTCAATACGTTCAATGCGGAAGTCGATCACCAAATAAGGTATTTTCAGCTCCCCTAACACATCGACGATGTGAGTGCCGACGCGCCCGTAACCCACCACCACGACATGGCCGGCCACCGAGGCATCCACCGGGGACTGTGCTTCGCCGTAGCGATTCAGCCAGCGCCACAAGGGCTTGATCTTGCGCAAGCCTAATTCCAACGGGGCTATGGACCGCAACATGAGCGGGTTGAAGACGATGGACAGCAGTGCGGCAGCCAGAATCAGCGAATACTGGTCTTTTTCCAATAACCCTAAGTTCAGACCGGTCTGCCCTAAGATGAAGGAAAATTCGCCGATTTGGCTGGACCCTGCGGCCACCACCAGGGCGGTACGGGCGGGGCGGGAAAAAGGTAGCACCCAAGCACCCGCAACTAGGAATTTGCCGACGACCACAAGGCTGCTGAGAATTAGCACGGGCTTGATGTTGGTTAGCAGATAGCGGGGGTCCAGCAACATGCCTATGGAGACGAAAAACAACACGGAAAAGGCTTCGCGGAACGGTAGCAGATCGGATGCGATGCGGTGGCTCAAGGGGGATTCACTGACGACGGCCCCGGCCACAAACGCGCCCAAGGCCAATGACACGCCGAACAGCAAGGAAGAACCCAAGGCTATCCCTAGCGAAATCGCCAGTATCGCCAGGATGAACAGTTCGCGGGAGCGGGTGTGGGCAACCCGCAGCAACAGCCAGGGAATGAAGCGCTTGCCCGCATACAGCATGAACACCATGAAGCCAAACGCGGCCAGCAGCGTCGTACCTGCCGTGTGCCAGTCGGTAGGCACTTTGCCCGCGCCCAAGTTAGGTATCACCAGCAGGATAAACACCGTGGCAATATCCTCCATGACCCGCCAACCGACAGCGACACGTCCATGCGAGGTGTTCAGCAGGCCGAAATCCATGAAGCCCCGTAGCATGACAATCGTGCTGGCGACGGAAACCGCCAAACCGAGCATCACCCCGGCCAATGGTGTCCAACCCCAGTACCAACTTAAGGCGAACCCCAAAGCCTGCATCGTGACCATCTGGCCCAAAGTGCCGATGATGGCAACATCGCGGACTTTCCACAGGTCGGCGAAAGAAAAGTGCAGCCCCACGCCAAACATCAGGAAAATGATGCCCAACTCAGCCAATTCGCCTATGGTTTGCGTGTCGCCCATATAACCCGGCGCGAACGGCCCGATGGCCACCCCTGCCAACAGATACCCAACAATAGTAGGCAGGCCTATGCGCTGGAAGACCAACCCCCCGACAAAGGCCGCCCCCAAAGCCAGGGCAATGTTTTGCAGCAGACTAAGATTATGCATACCAATCCGAGTGACTCCCAATTGTCAAGGGGTGCGATTAAAAGTGATGCGGGAGTGCAAGGCCTGCCTTGCGAGGCATCTAAAGGCAAGGCAGCCCTTGCACTCCCTTTGTAAATTCAAAGGCCTCTCGATTCGTCTGCACTCCGCCGGTCGGGATTTTCAATCCCGTCCGTAACGTTTTGTGCAACGGCAGGGCGGTGGTCTGTGGACATAACGTTCGGGTCGGGATTACAAATACCGACCCGTATCCAGACTCTATAAACGTCCACTAGATACCTAGTCAACCTGAATTGGCCTAGGTTTTCCAGTTCAAAATGCCCCCGAATCAGCTTTTCAGTGTTATCACCGATCAGGATACGGCAGGGTTTTTCCAGTAATTCGCTTGGTGCTGGTTTAAAGAACTCTTTGTGGTGGGCTTCGAGCCGGGCGGCTATGTTCACATCATCCCCATGGATAGTGTACTCCATATGATTTTTATTGCCCAAGCTTCCTGCTATCACACTACCTGAGTGTATGCCTATACGAGAGGCAATCATAGGCAGTTGTTTTCCCTTCCATAGCGTATTCAATTCGGCTAATTTGCTTTCTATACCCAAAGCACATTTGACTGCGTTTTGCGCATCCTCTGCTATTTCTTGTTCGGATTGACGCGGGACAGGTATGCCAAATGTGGCTAAGATGGCATCACCGATGAAGCGCACGACGATACCATCATGGGCAATAATGATAGCGGTCATTGCATCGAAATATTCATTGAGCCAGTCCATAAAAATGTCCGGTGCCAACTGGTCGGCTACTTTGGTAAATTCTCTGATATCGCTAAATAATATAGTTGCGGACATTTTTTGTGGTTTTGGCTTGCCAGCCTGTAGCCATGAGTCGCGCTGCCGCCAAATATGTTCGGCAATAATAGGGGAAAGGTAATTCCCAAACAGAGTCAGGGCTTGTTGCTTTTGCCATTTCTCGTGATACGTCAAAAAAGCAACTGTCAGTGCGCTGGATACTAGCCAGGCCAAACTTGACGATCCAAGAGGCACCCAAAAACCTAGAGAAAATGCAGAATATTCCATCGACATGGGCAAAAGTATTCCAAGTATGCCAACAAGAAAAAGCATGAAAATTGATTTAGCTAATTGTGTTAAGCTGGTGCCGAGCATACAACAAGCTAACAGTAACGCCGCTTTAATTGTTTCCGCTAGGGTGCCTAAAGGGGACAGGCCACTGACAGCCGCATAGATTAGCTGATTGGCAATAAATCCATGCAATTCGGTGCCAGTAATGGATTGATGGTAGCCAGAAGCGTTCCTAGTGGGAATGGAAAAATCATCATGTATGCTGTCGGCGGAGACACCAATGATCACCACCTTATCTTCAATGAGGCTAGGATTAAGTGAATCACCCAATAATTCGTCAACCGAGAAGTGGCGAAACGAGTCGGGCGGCTGGGTAAAATCCAGCAAAAATTGGTAGCCTCGGGCATCGGCGTTGACATAGCCACCATCGTTAGATTCCAAGGGGGTAAAAACTGCCCGGCCCAATTGCAATGTTTTGCTTGCCGGGTTGGCATACTCTTCCGTTATATTCGCGGGTTTGAGGTAGGACAAGGCGAGTTGCAGGGCGAAAGATCGCTGGTTAGTCTGACCGTCATCCAAATACAATAAACCTCTTCTGACAATTCCGTCGCCATCTGCCAACAGATCACTGAACCCGGTTTTTTCTGGATTGTCCAGCTCGGACATGACAAAAACTCCAGGCTCATTGCTAGATTTAAACTTATTGATTACTATGATATTATTAAAATAATTGACGGTGTTGATGAGGTTTTCGGTACCCTCCCCAGTCGGTGTTTCACGGTAAATATCCAAGCCTATAACACGGGGTTTGAAGTTTTCAATCCTCTGTAAAATCAGACTGATGAACCCATCCGAAAATGGATAAGGGCCATGTTGGTGAATGTCGTTTTCATTGAGGAGCAAAATGCTTATCGGATTGGTATTGGCTGAATCAGCAAAATAGGGTTTGGCTTGGGTCAAATAGTCATAAACCCTAAGTTCCAGTTCCTGAAAGCCTCCTAGCCTGCCCGCAAAAAATAAGATGGCAAAAACGCTGACGACAATGGTGACTGATGCCCTGACTTCCGGTTTTATCATGTTTTCTACTATGCTTCTGCAAAGGGCTAAACCTCCGCTAAAGATTTGCAGCAATCTTTCTGAGCTCATCGGGTTCTAGGAGGGTGACGGTTTTGTTATCGGAGGCAATGCGGATGATTTTCTTGCCTTCCCATTCACGAAGCAACTTATTGACCCTCTCGCGCCCACTACCGATAAAATTGCCGATTGTGGTTTGCGTGTGCTCTAAAATGAAGGTTTCATGGGCTTGGATTTTGTCCAAATCGACCTTGGTTTCCTTAAGCATAAAATGGGCCAATCGCACAGGTATGCTATTCAGCGCGATGTTTTCCATCAGTGAACTAGTGTCCCGCAGCTTTTGACATAGTACGCTTATCAACTGAATCGCCAAGTCCGGCTTTTGGCGTAACAACCCTAAGAAATCCCCGCGTCGGATCACGAACATCCGACAGTCTTCAACCACATCCGCTTGAGCGGAACGGGGTTTGCCATCCAGCAAGGCCAGTTCCCCAATGATTCCACCAGGGCCTATTGCATTCAATATGATTTCCTTGCCATCCGGGGAATTGGCAACAATATGGACCATCCCTTCGACGACCAACATCATGTCATGGCATCTGCCCCCCTTCAGAAACAGGGTTTGCCCGCGTTTAGTACGGCGCTCTTTAAACAATTTGGCGATCTCCCCAATTGCCTCTTCACCCAAGGATTGAAACAAAAAATGTCCAGATAATAGTTTCTTCGTGTCATGCATGGTTTACAGCGATTTTAATATCAAATAGTTACTTTTAGGGTATATCATTTTGCAAGGCACATACACACAAGATGGTTTAATTGAGTGTCTTTTATTATTATCCTTTGTTAAGATAAAAATGCTGTACATAAATGCGTATCGGGACTTCTGGTGGCGAAAGTGGCACATAGGCCGTTGGGCCTTGGTCATCGTTCAGCCCAATTGCTAGGGCTAGCAGTTTGCACTTTCTGGAGTGCGGCGACTCGTCGCCGCTTGGCACGAAAGGCGGCGACGAGTCGCCGCACTCCACAAGCGGGTTCTCCCGCCAAGCCGCGTTGGG
>CAIZPP010000329.1 GCA_903934875.1 uncultured Methylococcaceae bacterium | reverse complement strand
CTAAGCGGCGCGGCGGGAAAGCCTCGCCACGGAGCCAAAACGTAACCCCGCGTCCGCTTGAGCGAACGGTTGGGCGGCGGGGGTTGGAGGAAACGCCGGGAGTGCATGGCTTTTGCTCTTTGTTTCCCCCATTCGGCGCAATACGCGGAGTACCGCTATTGCGCCTTACGGCCTTGTAGGGCGGATACAGGGATGTGATCCGCCGAATGCTAGCGACTGACCCATGACATTCGGCGGAACCCGTCCATGGTTCCGCCTTACTGCCCTTTTCGAGGTTCCTTAGTGTTTTTTAGGTCGAGTCTGATGAATTGCCAATAACCTACCCCACCACCAAGGCAGGCAAGCAAAATTTGAGTTGCCAAATAAGCCAAAACTAGTGTATTTATGTCATCATCACTAGCAATAAAATGGATATATAAAGGTTTAGCAAGCCGCCAAATAAAATAGCCCATGACTAGTGCGGAGCAACTTCCGGTCAAAACATAAGCGATTCGTTTCACTTTAAGAAACCGGACAAAACCAGACGGCTTTAGGGTCTGTGTAGTCAGTCCATAAACCAGCCCATGATAGATTAAGGTGTTCATTAGTTCTGAAAATTGAGGTAATAGCCGTTAATCTGCTTCCATTCCAAAGATCAATATGATTGCCTTGATTTCCTGTGCCCCAGTAATGTTGGAAAAATATAATACCGGTTCGACCTTGGATTTTGCCAAAAACCTCACTGCCATTATATGTTTCGTGTGGTCCCACTTTGGTCGTGAACCAATCGGCAAGCTGCTGCGCTCGGATAGCATATTTTGGTTTGTCTTTCTGCCACGATAGTTGACCATGAAAAGTGCTAGTGTCGAAACCAGCCGTCTGGAGAGCTTCGTACAAATTGACCGCACATTGATCAGGATAGTCATTTTCATCTAACAACGGGCCATTTCCTTTGACGTGTGGATGTTCTTTCCAGATATTTAAGAACTTTGGCCATTTAACAGATGGAGACGTTTTTAGACTGTATGGTTTGTGTTCAGTACCCAAAGGACATGGAGGCAGTGAACGATGTCGGCAGTTAGTGCCTTTATAAATGGGTTCGGCTAAGTTAAAGCCAATTCGATTGTGTCGTCTATCGGGCATGTGCTATCTTTTTCAAAGCGTAACTAGAAATGGTGGCTATTCAATCAAGCCTCTAGTTTACATTATTTTCATATTCAAAAAGTAACTCAACGGACAGTTTGATCACCCAAAGCACTCATTCTTCGACCTGCCCAACGCCCGAGCTAAGCGGCGCGGCGGGAAAGCCCCGCCACGGAGCCAAAACGTAACCCCGCGTCCGCTTGAGCGAACGGTTGGGCGCTGGGGCAGAGAGAAGAAGCCGGGGCTACATGGCTTTTGCTCTTGGCTTTTTATACTTCCGGCGCAACATGAGGCAAGCCACCGCTATTGCGAATTACCGCTCTGGCTTCGGTGTGCAACTTTAGGCCCAGTGCATTCACTACTTTTAGAATAGTGTCGAAGTCGGGGCTACGCTCACCGGAGAGAGCTTTGTAAAGACTTTCGCGGGATAGCCCAGCGTCGCGGGCGACCTGCGACATGCCTTTGGCGCGGGCAATGTCGCCAAGTGCCTTGGCAATGAATGCTGAATTGCCATCTGCTTCTTCAAAGCAGGCGTCCAAGTAGGCAGCCATTTCTTCCGGGGTTCGGAGGTGTTCGGCAACATCATAGCGAGTAGTAACTGTTTTGCTCATCATGCTCTCTTACAGATTGCGCGCGAGGTGCAGGGCAGTTTTTATGTCTGTGGTTTGTGTTCCCTTGTCGCCACCCGCCAGCAGAACCACCAACTCGCGACCACGCATTGTAAAGTACACCCGATAACCAGGGCCGTAATTGATTCGCAACTCGGAGACACCCTCGCCTACAGGTTTGACATCGCCTGCGTTACCTGCGGCCAACCGTTCAACACGAGCCTGAATACGCGCTCTTGCATTTAGATCGCGCAGTCCATCCAGCCACAGGGCGTATACCTCGGTCTTGCGAATTTCAATCATAGATGAACTGTAGCCGCAAGACTACAATCTGTCAATGCTAGACGAGCATAAGGTTGCCGTCATGTGAACGCCCAACGTTTGAGTTGAGGGCGACGCCCGTCGGGGCTGTCGCCCTCCAACGAATTGTTAGGCGCTTTTCGCCCGATACCACGACATCTCTGTAGGCCCAATTACTGCGACATAGAATCCCTCGCTGACTGCGGAAATGTCTTTAATCTTTTCCATTCCGTCGCATGGCTTTTCGCTGTACTGAGCAGACGCCTGTACGAAAAGCATCGCGATGCCGCAGAATCCAGGATCAGCGAATTGGTAGCCCTTCAACTTGGCAAGATCAGACTTTAGCCCCGCAGCCCGATGATTAAGCCTATCGCCCAACTGCAAATACTTAATCTCGACCGCTGCACAAAGAGGCTGGGCCCAGAACCGCTCATTCTTCCACCCCTCGGTTCTTGCTCTGGTAGATTCAAATGGCTCGACTCTCTTGGGATCAATGATTGCAATGTCGAATCGTTTGCCACTGGGGTATTCGCACTTTACCGGAGTTGTGCCCACGGCGTACTTGTCTGGAAAGAGTCCGCTTGCGTGATACCCACCTTCCATCCAGATAGCCATTTCTTTTGATTTGAATTTGGCACGTGCGATTGAGAAGAGAGCCGCTTGAAGATCAGCCTCATACAGATAGTCGAATGGATTAGACCGGAAGTCTTCGACAAGCTCCGCGATGCTGTTCTTAAGGATTTCTAAATAGCTCATCGTTACTCCTGAAGCGCCCAACGCCCGAGCTAAGCGGCGCGGCGGGAAAGCCTCGCCACGGAGCCAAAACGTAACCCCGCGTCCGCTTGAGCGAACGGTTGGGCTGCCGCGCTGGGGGAGAAAGCCGGGGCTGCGTAGCTTTTACTCTTTTCTCTCCTGTCACGCTAACACTCAATGGAGTCTGACCCTACTTCTCGTGTTGCAGATTACTTTGCTTCTATACGGATAATATGGTTATTATTATCAATGGTTACCGTACCGAAACGTTCGTAGGTATAAATTTGTATCATACTTGGATTAAAGTCTCCAAGCCATTCTGCGATATTCCAGAGTGGTATGAAAAGAATTATGGTTTCTTGAACCATGCGATCCTCGGAACGGCTGTGGTCTGGTTCACCAAGCATTTTTACCATATCACCGTAGGTTTGCCCTAGTTTGATCCTGAATCCGTGCTGACATTAGCGTAAGATATTGATATAATGGGCGTATTCGTTCATTATTCATTCACCCGACCCGTATGCCAAGATTTGAACTCAAGCAATCGACGCGCCACATTACCTCCTATGCCGGCCTGATCTTGG
>CAIZPP010000328.1 GCA_903934875.1 uncultured Methylococcaceae bacterium | reverse complement strand
TTTATCAATGGCAGCGGGACTGATCGTACGGCCATCTTACTGATTTACTGATGTTACGCAGTCATCGCTAGAGGATGGCAACTTGTGGAGTGCGGCGACTCGTCGCCGCCTTTTGCGTCCAGCGGCGACGAGTCGCCGCACTCCACAAGTTGCCATCCTCTAGCGATGACTGCGTAACATCAGTAAATCAGTAAGATGGCCGTACGATCAGTCCCGCTGCCATTGATAAACCGATAGATAGCCTCCCCAGCCGGTTTGGTAGACCAGCGATTGATTGGAAAGCGGATTGGCTAACGAGCTTGTAAAAGGCAGCAGGCGGGCGAACAAGGTTTTTATGCCCACCTCGTTGGTAATTCGCCAGGCGCGGACACCGCCAGTAGGTAGTTGCTGAACCAGATACGAAGCGCTGCCATTCTCCCCCACCCAGCGTTTGACCTCGGCGATCTGGTTGTGGATAATCGCCATCTGCGGGAAGTCTCTGGCCTCAAACGGCATTTTGACTCCGCTCAACGCCTTGATTTCGCCCAACCGTGCCAGATCGTCCAAGCATGTCAGAAAGTAGATCGGCTGATTTTTAGGGGTAAGCTTATCCATTTCAGCTAGTGCCAAATCGGCATCCATAGACAGCCAGCGAGCCAGTTGTTTCAGTCTGGAGTCATCGGAACTAAAACCGCCGCCCACTTGTTGCCAAAACTTCCTTTCCTTTTCATCAGGGAAGGCTTTTGCAACCGGGGCATCTATCCAAGAATCCCGCCCGGTTAGAAACCGGATGCGTTGGGCATCGTCCCACCAAGAGACAAACAAAGCATCCTCCCCGGTGTGCGAGAGTATGGCTTTTGCCGTTGCTTCCCACAATTCATGGCGAATCGGCCCACTGCCCTGTTGCGCCGGAGCCAAAGCGGGGGGATAGGCCAGTGCGCTGGCCGGCTTGCCTTGGCCGTCGCGGTAGTGTGCCACGTCCAACTCCACACCGCCGCCGATTTTGGGTCCAATGCGGTAACGGGTCAAGCGTTCGGCAGGAAAATGGCCCCCAAGATCGGGAAAGCCCGCCTCACCGCTGTTCAGTTCGGCAAGCTTTTCATAGCGGATGGCTGTTCTGGAAAATTCAGGCGGGCCAAACACCATCAGCAGCACACCCGCCAGAATGAGAGCGATACCGGAAACCGATTGCAACAATATGAGCAGGCGTTTTGCATTTTTCACCTCAATAATGCCCGCCCCTTATTGCCTGCGGCTGCGGAACAGCATGATGCCCACACCGACCAATACAGCCCCAAGCAAGTAGCGGACCGCGCTGCTGTCTTCCTCAACGGCTTGCGGTTCGTATTTGCCAGCACTTGGGCTGATGTTAGCCTTGTCTTCACGCAGACGGCTGTTTTCGTCCATGATTTCGGCATAATCGCGCATTAGCGGAGACCAGCCTTCGGTGTAGGTGAATCCGCCCGGATTGCTATGGAACAGGCCCTTGTAAAGTTTGATGACGTCATGCTCCCACATGTCCGCATAGACGCGCTCGACATGGGAGGGGTTGTTGCCCTTGGCCCAGAACAATTGGAAGAACCCGCCAGCGGCATCTTCCTCGGGTTTGGGCGGGATGGGGCGGTTGGTCTTTTGCCCGCTCAGCAAACCGCTTTTGTACAATTCATCCACTATCTTTTTGGCTTCCTGCTCGACTTCGAGACCGGCTATCGTACCCTTGTCGGCGGCGGTCAGATAGCTTTCCGCGAAGCTGGGCGAATGACAATTGGAACAGGTTCTCACCCACATCGCCTTGCGCTCCTCAAACCAGGGATGCTTTAGATTGTCTGCAATGGCTTTGGTCGGGTTGAACGCCCAACGCACTTTCTTGACCAAGTTATGGGAAAACGCGCCATCTGCCTCAAAATGACAGTATTGGCAGGTAGGTGCTGTATATTTTCCCGTAGTCAACGCATCTTTCAACGGCGCGTCGAAATTCCAATTAGCCTTGCCCAAAGTCTGGTAGACCGTTCCGTGCTTGGACATCATGAAGTTTTCAAATTCATTATGGTCTACGCCATTGTGGCAGGTCGCGCAAGCTTCGGGTTGGCGGGCTTCGGCGGCGGAAAAAGTATGGCGGGTGTGGCAACCGTCACACTTGTTCTGCTGGTAGTGGCACTGATCGCAGCCTTGGGCTATTTCACGCTGCGGCATCGCCGCCCATACCGCCGTCTCGACATTGGCTTGCCAGTCCACCGCATGGGAGGGGTGGCCTTTGCCCCATTGCTTTTGCGGCCATTCCTGGTTCTTCTCGGATTCGGCCTCGGCGAACTCGTCCACATGGCAGGTTCCGCATTTTGCGCGGTCTGGCATCACCAAATCCTTGTCATGCTGAATGGATTTTGCCCCCACCGGACCATGGCAGTCGATGCAGCCGACTTCCTTCAATGGCTCGCCTTCGGCCAGCAAGCCTTGCTTGACCAGGTTCTTCTCCACATCAGCCAACTTGCCCTTCTTGTAAAAACGGGCGTCTCCGGTATTGCTTAGACTGCGAATGTCTTGAAGCCTGGCATGTCCGCTACCCTCCCAAGCATGGAAGGCCCCCGGCGTGGTGGCCTGATGACACGTCACGCACATGTCGCGTGTCATCTCGCCCTTCACTGTGGTGGGGGGTTTGTAGAAATCTTTGGGGTTCCAGTATTTCTGAATCGGAATTGCCTCCCAGTATTGGCCGAATTTCCCCTTGCCTGAATGATCTTGGTAATACCGGTCCTTGGTTTCTTGATAAGACTGTCCGGTTGCGGCAAACAAACATCCCCCCCATAATTGAAGCAGGATCAGTATTGCCAGAATTGCAAGCGGATTATTAGTTTTCATAGGATTTTTCTCCGATCAAATGCAAATCAGATTTATTATCTGATGTTACGCAGAGGCCCCTGCGCTGTTACTGGCAAAGGATTGCTGACCTGAGGCGTTCCGTTTTGGAGTGTCAAGGCCTGCCTTGACAGGCAAAGCAGGCTTTGCCACTCCATGCGTAACATCAGTTATTATTATTATGCATTGCAGCGCACCATCATCGTATCAAAATATAACAAGGGTCAACAATTTTCCATCAAGTTGCTTTGAGTTCAGCCATTCTCATTTTGGCAAAAACGCCGTCATTCCAGCAAGGATGCAGGACAAATCGTCGGGATAGCGGATTTGCTTAGGCGGCATGACCGGAATGACGGGCTATTTCCCACACCTTGGCTCAAAATGAGGATTGCCGGTCATTCCCCGCCCCTAGGCCGTTCACCCAAAAATATCACTGCAAAAAGTGCTGACTCATATTGTCGAAGAAAGCATCGATGTTGGCACGTTCCTTGTTATTATCAAAAAATACCCCCGTATTGACATAAAAAGGATGCTGAAAAATCAGCATAGTGTGGATGTAATGTTGCTTGAGCAACACCCTCACCGGCCATTCAGCACTGGTAAGTTACCGCTAGAGAAGTCGATACGGTAGCGATAAAAAAATAAAGTTGATGGCATGCCAACTCTGTATATTTTCTCCGGCCTTCCCGGCACAGGAAAGACAAGCTTGTCGCAGGCGCTTGCAAAGCACATAACTGCCGTTCATTTGCGGCGGGTATTAGTCATCGGCTCCGGCGGGGCGGGCAAATCCACATTCTCGGCTAAGCTCGGCGCGAAGCTTGGTCTGCCGGTGGTGCATCTTGATGCCCATTTTTGGAAGGCTGGCTGGATTGAGTCCGACAAAGAAGAATTTGCACAGACCGTGGCCCGATTAACCGACCGTGGAGCATGGATCATTGATGGCAATTATGGCGGAACGCTGGACCTTCGCCTCGCTGCCTGCGATACGGTTATTTTTTTGGATAGGCCCCGTTTATTGTGCTTATGGCGGATTGTCTTAAGGCGGCTGCGCTTTCATGGCAGGACGCGCCCGGACATGTCGGCAGGCTGCAACGAGCGGTTGACATGGGAATTCATCGACTATGTTTGGCGTTATCCCGCAACCCGGCGACAGCGCATTCTTGTACGGCTTGAAACGCTTAAAGACAAGAAAAATATCATTGTTTTGCAATCCAGCCGCCAAATCGAGGCGTTCCTCAGCAATTCTCATTTTGAGCCTAGGTGTGAGAAATAGCCCGTCATTCCGGTCATGGATGCCGGACAAATCGGCAGGATAGCCGATTTGCACGGCTTCGCCGCCCGAAGGGTACGGGACACGGATGTCCCGTATGCATCCAGCGTCCAAGGATGGCAAGCTACGCTACGGCAAGCCTATCGTAAACTTGAGGCTTCACGTCCCTGTGACTGGATTCCTGCATCCCTGCTGGAATGACGGCGTTTTTGCCAAAATGAGAATTGCTGGGCGTTCCTCGACGGACTTGACGGGTTGCGCCTCGTTCATGCTCCAGCGCACCGCTTGAGCAGGCGACAAGTGTTCCCAGTCCCAGAAAGTAGTTTTTCAACCACCACAATAAGGCGACACCATGACCCAAGCCTCAAAACCCGAAGCCCTCTGGTACACCCGTTGCAGCATCCCCACACCCTTGGGGCTGGGTGCGCAACTGGGCTGGTATCAAGAGGAGTTTGCCGCTGACGGCATCACCATCAAGTCCTTGCAGGAATCCAACGATCCGGCGGAACAAGCCTCGCATTTTGAACACAGCCTGCCGCATTCGTTCCGCCTCGGCGGTTCGGTGCCGGCCATCTGGGCTAAGGCCAAGGGGCGTGAGACCCGTGTCATCGGCATTTCTTGGATAGACGAATATCAAACCATCATTGCCTTGCCCGAGTCAGGCATACGCACGGCGGCGGATTTGCGCGGGCGCAAGCTAGGTCTGCCAACCAGTAGCCGCCGTGCCGACAGCGTGGATGTGGCGCGGGCCACGTCATTGCGTGGTTTATTGCTGGCCTTGCAGTTGGCTGGACTCGATTACAACGATGCGGAATGGGTGGATGTGGCCAGCCGCCGCGATGCGGAGCAAACGGTCCTAGCCCCGGACACGAAAGTGCGCAGGCGCAGGGCGCATAGCTACACCGACACCGCCTTGGCCTTGGCCCGGGGCGAGGTTGATGCCATCTATGTAAAAGACGTGCGTGGCGCAGAAACCACCCATCTGTTGGGGGCGCATGTGGTGGTCGATCTGGGTTTCCATCCAGACTTGCACGCGCACATCAACAACTCCACTCCGCGCCCGTTGACAGTCAATGAACAAACTTTGCGCGAACACCCGGATTTGGTCCGCCGCTTCCTCGCCCGCATCCGGGATGTCGATGTTTGGGCGCGGCAAAACCCCGCCGAGGCCGTGCGCCAGATTGCCCAAGAAACCAACTGGACTGAAAGCTGGGTGCGGTTCGCCTACGGCGACAAAGTGCATCAAAGCCTAGCGGTGGATTTGTCGGAGCGTTCCATTGCGGGCTTGACCGAATTCAAAGACTTTTTGTTGCAATGGGGTTTCATTGAAAAGGACTTTTCCATCCATGATTGGATTGACCCCGCACCGCTTAAAGATTTGGCATTATCCGTCCAATCCCAAGCGGCTTGATCTCGTTTTCCCATGCACCCGCTTTGGGAATTAACAAAGGCGCTCCAGCGCGCGGTGGTGTTGACTTGCCGGAAGGCGCACTGGATACCTTCCTTCAGCAGCGGAAAGGTTGAGCCGATACCCGTTTTATAGGGGTTAGGTTTAGTGGAGCCAAGGCAAACCCCAGCTCATGCTTCGATACCTCAGCACAAACGGGGTTTTGCCTAAGCCCTATGCCTGTTGGCAAATCAGCATTGTGTGGATTTAATGCTGCTTGCGCAACAACAGATGAATGGGCGTGGATGGCGGGCCATTCTGTTGAACCCGCCATTCCGCCCCCTGATCGTATAATCTGATGCAAGGCATGGAGTGGCAAAGTTCACTTTGCCTGTCAAGGCTCCAGTAATTCTCATTTTGGCGAAAATCATAGATGGGCAAAGCTCGCTTTGCCTGTCAAGGCAGGCCTTGACACTCCAATATGGTATTGTTTTTGCTGAACTGTTGTTTCCTAAGCAAAACCAGACGAGGCGATCATGACACAGTTCCATTGGCGAATTCCTATTCACGGCTGCAAGGGCGATTTGGCTGCGCCTTTTTACACACGCGGCACTTGGGGCCCTGTTTCCCAAGGCAAGCCGGCACCGACCTTGACCGACGGGGAAAACGGTCGCTTCCCTTATCACGACTATCTGCTGGAGGTCGCCAAGGCGGCGGAGATTTCCGGTTTCGACGGTGCGCTGATCCCGTCCTTTCCAGATTCCGAAGACCCGTGGGTGATTGCCTCGTCCATCGCACGGCACACCAAAACCCTGCGCTTCATGATCGCCTATCAGCCGTGCTGGCTGAACCCGCTGTATGCCGCCAAGGCATCGGCCAGTTTGCAGCGTCTATCGGGCGGGCGCTTGCTGTTCAACATCATCACCGGCGGCGGCGGACCGCAGCAATTGTGGTGGGGCGACCGCATCGCCCATGACGACCGCTACACCCGCACCACCGAGTTTCTCGATGTGCTGAAGGGGGTGTGGAACGGCGGGCCGTTCAGCTACCACGGCAAATTCTTTCAAATTGAAGAGGCCGGCTTGCCTGAACCCTTGGCCGGTCAAGTTTTCCCCGAATTGTATTTTGTCGGGTCTTCGGATGCCGCCCTCGCCGCACAAGGCAAACATGCCGACTACGACCTGACCCACTTGGAGCCACGGGAAAATCTTAAGGTCAAGTTTAACCGTGTCAAGGAGCTGGCTTCCAAAGATGGCCGCACGGTGAAGCCCGCCGTGCGCTTCAACATCATTGCCCGGCAAACGCCGGAACAGGCTTGGGAAGTGGTGCGCCGCGCTTGGGCGCAGGTGGATTGGGATGCCCGCGAACGCAACCAGCGCGGCCAACGGCGCGGTGACGGGGTAGGCTCGTGGCGGACCGAGATCACCCGCAACACGCGTATCGAAGACTTGGTGTTCGAGGGCTTGTGGGCCGGCTTTGGCACCTTGGGCAGCCAAGGCTCCCCGTTGGGTTTTGTCGGCAGCTACGAGCAGGCCGCCGAAACCATCGACGGCTTCATCCAATTGGGTGTGCAGGGCTTTATCCTCTCCAGCACACCGGCCTTGGAAGAAGCCTTCCATGTCGGAGAGGAAGTCTTGCCCCTAGTGCGCGGCAGCACCTCCTTCAAAATCGCAACCCGTTAGGAAGCCCGACCATGAGCATTGAATTTTTCTGGCAATTGCCGGCGAGCGGGGATGGCCGTTCCATCCACAAAGAACATTGGAACCGGGGCGATTACACCCCGGCCATCACGGATCGTCCGGTATTCGCCCGCACCGATGTGCGCCGCGACGGTTACACCTGGTACGACCATTTGGCGCAAATTGCGCGGGCCGCTGAAATCACCGGATTTGACGGCGTGTTGATTCCGCAAACCCCTGCCGGGGAGGAGCCTTGGATTGTCGCCGGTGCCTTGGCCCGCGAGGCGCGGCGCTTGACATTCCTGCCTTCCCTGCCTGCGCCGTTCTTGTCGGCGGTGTATGCGGCAAAAATTGCCATCAGCTTCCAACGGCTGACCGGCGGCCGGCTGGCATGGAACCTCGTCACCGAGGAACATACCGCAAAATCTTGGCACGGGCATCGTTGGAGCATCAGCGAGCAAATCGCCAGAACCGATGAATTCTTGGATGTCGTCAAAGGATTTTGGAACCATCCGCCGTTCACTTACCAAGGCCGCTACTATGAGGTGGAAAACGGCGGTTTCGGGTTGGCGCTGACTGGGCCGGAACTGCCGCTCATCTACCTGTCGGGCGAAACCGAAGAGGCATTGGCATTGAGCGCCAAACATGCCGATGTGCATTTCCTGCCGCTGGACTCGATTGCGGCGACACGCGGGCGCATTGATGATTTATCAAGGCGCGCGGCCGAACACGGGCGCACCTTGCGCTTTGCCATCCAAGCCGATGTGGTGGCGCGCCACACCAGCGAGGATGCTTGGGGCGACCTGCGTGACCGTTGGAACAAAGTGACGGCCAAAACCGTGCCGATTTCGAGTTCCCCCGACAATTCACAAGGACCGTCCAAGGAAGACTTCAACGGATTGATCAAAGGCCCCAACCTTTGGGCAGGTTTCGGGCTGGTCCGTCCCGGCGCACCGGTGGGGATCGTCGGCAGTTACGAGGAAGTGGCCGAGCGCATCAAGGACTATGCGGAGGCGGGCATCAGCACATTTGCCCTGTCCGCCAATCCACATTTGGAAGAGGCTTACCGGATAGGCGAGCAATTGTTGCCGCTGATCAGGGAACTGACGGCAAAGGACGTAAGTCTAGCGGCTTGATGTGGGGAAGTTGTTAGTCGGGATGTCGGGCGCAACGCAAAGAGACGCGCCCGACCTTGTATGCATTTTCAATCCGGCGCAATCTGCGGAGAACAGCTATTGTACCAACCGCGTTGTAAGGTGGATACAAGGATGTGATCCGCCGAATACTGGCGACCGACCTATAACATTCGGCGGAACCCGTCCATGGTTCCGCCCTACGGACCTTCATTTTTAGACAAATGCCCTGCGCCGTCATTTAAGGCTTGACTGACAATGTACCATTGGATAATGTTTAATGGTATTTATGATGGGGGTCAAGCCATGCAACACAAAAACACCAGTATCACCCTTGGCGCACATTTTGAACAATTCATTGCCCAACAGATTCACGAGGGGCGTTACGGTTCGACAAGCGAAACGATTCGTGCTGGCTTGCGGCTGCTTGAGGAACGACAGCTAAAGTTAGCGGCTCTACAGAAGGCGCTTATTGAAGGTGAGGAAAGCGGCAGAGCCAATTATACCCTGAAAAGCCTGATAGCCGATATTGACCAAGAAAGTGTCAACTAATGACAGGCTTTGTTCTCACCAATAAAGCCCTGTCAGACCTGAAAGCTATTGGTCTCTATACCCAAAACAAATGGGGTAAGTTACAGAGAGACCGTTATTTAACTGCCCTTGATAAAGCTTTTCGCGCCTTGGCTAAGGATCATCTTAAAGGGCGCGAGTGCGGAGAAATACGGGAGGGATACCGCAAACATCAAGTAGGCAAACATATTGTTTTCTACCATGAAATGGATACAAGCCTCATTGAGATCGTGCGTATTCTTCACGAACGAATGGACATAGAAGCCCGATTGGCAGAAATTTAGGCACGCAACGCTAAGAGCAACGCATTGAATGGCTGTTCGTCGAGTGTTATATTCGCCATTGATAAACCTAAAAATTTGCTTGGAGATAACCTTGAAACATCACCTGCCACTACTATGCCTAGCCACTATCATTGGCTACTTGCCATTGTCTGCAACAGCGGCCAGTTATAGCTTTACCACACTCAACGCGCCGGGGGCAATTTATACCTATGCCTTCAGCATCAACACCAGTGGACAAGTCGCGGGGTATTACGGGGATGTCAACGGAAACCATGCCTACGTGGAAAGCAATGGCGTGTTTACAACCCTGAACCCGTCGGGGGCTGATGGTGCCTATGCCTATGCCGCCAGCATCAATGATAACGGACAGGTCGTGGGGTACTATCATGATGCCACCGATAAATGGGACTCCTTCGTGGCTACGCCTACCAACGCTACCACGCCCATCCCTTCTGCCATCTGGCTAGTCGGCTCTGCTTTGGCTGGACTAATTGGCCTTGGTCGCCGTCACGTCTGCACAATTTCGTAGGTCGGGTTGTCATGAAAGAACGGATAACATCCCTAGGAGGGATGTTATCCGTGGGTTGCCGTATGGGCAACTCATCGTCATCGCGTAAGGAATGCAAACGTGACCGATGCGCCTCGTTCCTCGGCGCATCCTAAAGCTAGAATTATCGTTGACCGATACTCCTATCATTACGCGAATCGCATGAAATTCATCGCTTCAAGCCTAAGATGACCACACCGGCACCGACTAGGGAAATGCCCAACCACTCCCTGGCACTAGGCCGTTCACCTAGGAATATCACGGCGAAAATAGCCACGAGCACTAGGCTGAGTTTATCGACTGGGGCGACTTTGGATGCCTCGCCGATACTCAGGGCGCGAAAGTAGCAAATCCAAGAAGCCCCGGTTGCCAGACCGGACAAGACTAGAAACCCCAAGGTCTTTGGCGATAGGTTCAAAGGATTGGACCATTTCCCCATCACGCCGACCAAGCCACCCAGCACCACCACGATCACAAAGGTGCGCAACAGCGTGGCGAAATCGGAATCGACACCGACTAGCCCGAGTTTCGCAAAAATGGCGGTCAATGCGGCAAAAACGGCGGACAGCAAGGCCCAGTAAAACCAGCCGTTGTAGGCTGCGATGGTTTCTAATAGTGGCATGGTTCTACAGCGTTTTTAATATCAGAGAGTTACTTGTTGGGTTATATCATTTTGCAAAGCAATTCGCACACAGGATGGTTTGATTTCGTGTCCTTTATTATTTTATTTGTTAAGAAAAAACGCTGTACATAAATGCAAAGCGGGACTCCTGGTGAAAGTGGCACATAAGCCGTTTTGCCGGGCGGCAAAAAGACGTTGCCAGAACTTATGGCTAACGCCTATTATGCCACGTTGTTAGACAATGCGTTGCAGCACATCGGCGCGGTCAAAATAGCGATGCTTGATGACGGCGGCAATATGGATGGCGACCAAACCTAACAAGGTGTAAGCCAGTACGGTGTGGACATAGCCAGGCGTGTTGCCTATGCCCTCGACGGTGGGAAACAATTTCACCAAAGGCAGGCCAAATAGTTTAACGGGCCGGCCATGCAGATTGGAGTCCGCCCAGCCGACTAAGGGAGTGACAACCATCAATGCGTAAAGCACACAGTGGCCCCAGTAGGCTAATTTTATTTCCCAGTCTTGCAGGCTGGATGGCAAAGGCGGCAGCACGGAACGCAGGCGCACGCCCAAGCGAATGATGAGTAGGATGATCGCAATCACCCCCACTGACTTATGCAAATTGAACAAATCGCGCCGCAGAGGGTCGTCCTTGCCCAAATCCACCATGATGGGTCCGGTGACGAACAAAAAGGTAAAGACGGCGGCGGCGGACCAATGCAGGACGCGCAACAGTGCAGGGTATTTTTCACTAGATAGGGGCTTATATCCGCTCATGCTTTGGGCCTATTGGGTTTGCAAAAAGTTGGTAGCCGTAGTTTCTCATTCCGCCCAGGCAAAGGCAAAGCGGCCATCTGATACCAGAGAGGACAGCGGCAATCGGTCCGATGGTTGATTGGCGGATTGTAAAGGCTCGGGCAACGCGGATTTGTCGGCGGGTTTGCCCACGGCGATGAAAACTTCAATCTCAAAGTCCTCTGGTATGGCAAGACTGGCGCGGGCGGCTGGACGGTCAAAGCCGCCTATCGCTCGTGTACTCCAACCCGACAGGTGCGTCTGATGGGCGAAGTTGGACCAAGCCGCGCCGGCATCGAAAGAATGCGAGCGTTGCGGCCGCACTCCCTCGGGGGTCAGGCGGTTTTTTTTCGACAATAGCACGACCAAGGCCGAGGCATTTGCAGCCCACACTTGGTTGCGTTCGTTCAGCAGAGCCAAGAATTGGGGCCAGGTTTCTGAACCCCGCTTGGAATAAATGAAGCGCCAAGGTTGCCCGTTGCTGCCGGAGGGTGCCCAGCGTGCTGCCTCGAAACTCCGAAACAAGGTGGCTTCTGGAATTTCATCGCCAGTAAAGGCTTTTGTTGACCAGCGCGAGACGAAAAGCGGCTCAATCTGATGGGACGGGGTACGGGTTGCTAAGTTACTCATGGTTTTTTCTACCTTTATCTAATTGCGTTTTTAATATCAAATGATGGGTTGGCATACATTTCTGGAAATGGTATGTATTACTCCCTAATCACTACAAAATCGGACCAATAAGCCGTTTTTAGAGTGATACGCGAGTAAGCATGGAAAAATCTTTACTCCCGTATCATTCTAAAAATGGTTGATGGTAGGATGGGCAAAGGCCACCAGGCCGTGCCCATCAAACCGCGCCGACCAAGATGGGCAAGGCCCCAGGGGGCCTTTTCCCATCCTACACTTTGTCAAAAATTATAGTGATTATGGAGTATGTACAGCGTTTTCATCTTTAAAACATACCTAAAAAATGATATTCAGTTAACCCTTGAAGTTAACTGAATATCCTGCCATTTCATACCGGCTATCAAGTAATTATCCGATGTTGAAAAGGCTGTAATGTCACAAATCGTCAAAAGAACCGTGGCTACTGGCATGTAATCGGGCATAGAGGCCACCCTTGGCGAGCAGTTGCGCATGGCTGCCTTGCTCTACAATGCGCCCGTGGTCCAGAACCACGATCAAGTCCGCATCGCGTATCGTCGCCAGACGGTGGGCGATCACCAGGCTGGTGCGACCTTTCAACAACTTCTTCAACGCTTGCTGAATGTCGCGTTCGGTGAAGCTGTCGATGTTGGCAGTGGCTTCATCCAAAATGAGGATTTTCGGGTCGGCCAGCAACGCACGGGCGAAACTGAGCAATTGCCGCTGCCCTATCGACAGGTTCCTGCCCCGCTGGCCTAACAAGGTGTCATAGCCCTCGGGCATGCGTACTATGAAGTCATGCGCACTGACTGCTTTGGCGGCGGCAATCACGTCTTCCCGGCTGGCACCGGGCACGCCGTAGCGGATGTTGTCGAAAATCATGCCGCTAAACAGGAAGGGTTCCTGCAATACCATGCTGATGGTGTGTCCCAGCGAGTCTAACGTCACATCGCGCACATCCACACCGCCCACCAATACCGAACCTTGCCAAACATCGTAAAACCGGTGGGTCAGGGCGGTGAGGCTGGTTTTGCCGGAGCCTGTGGGACCGACCAGCGCCACGGTCTGGTAAGGCTCCACCCACAGCGAGACATCGTGCAAAACGGGCTGCCCAGGGCGATAGCCGAAAGTGACTTGGCGGAATTCGATGGACGGTTCTTGGTCTTTCAGCGTGATGGCCGCGGGTTTGTCATAAATCGCCACTGGCACATCCAGCACATCAAAGATGCGATGCCCTGCGGCCATGGCGCTTTGCATCGTGGTGTACTGCATGGACAGGGTGCGGATGGGGTCGAAAAATCGCTGCACATAAAAAATGTAGGCCACCATGACCCCCACTCCCAACTCGCCTGTCAGTACCTTGTCACCGCCGACGATGACAACGATGCCCATCGCCACCCCGGTCAAAATATCGACTGCTGGAACCATGATCTGGGAGGCGCGGGACGAGGCAATTTGGGCATCCAGATTCTCCCGCGCCCGTACCCGGTAACGGTCAAAGTTGACGGCTTCCCGCCGGTTTTCCTGCACAGTGCGGATGCCGTTGATATTTTCAGCCAAGGCTGCGTTGGCACTGGAGGATGCCTCCCTGGCCCTGCGGAATTTTGGCCGCGCCCAGGGAATCCAAATGGCGCGGACCAACACTAGGACGGGCAATACAGTCAGTGTCAACAGGCCGAGCCGCAAATCCATCCACAGCAAGACGGCAATGATGCCAAGGAGCAGGAAGAAGTCGCCGATGGCCGAGACCGAGTTTTCCATGAATTCCTGCAAGGCGTTCACATCGCTTTGCAAACGGGCCATCAGCCGCCCGACTTGGGTTTGGTCGAGGAAAGACAGCGATACGTCCTGCAAATGGGCAAACATGGCGCGGCGCAAATCGAAAATGACCCGTTGCGCCAAACGCGCCGCAATGGATTCTTGCAAATAGCCCAACACCCCGTTGAGAATAATCAACAAAGCAAATCCCACCAGCACGGCAGGCAAAGGAAATTCGGAATGGCCCACCGCGCTGTCCACTGCGTAGCGAACCGTCAAAGGAATGCTGACTTGGACGGTTGTCGCCAGCGCAACGGCAAGCAAAGCCCCCGCCAAGATGCGGCGGTAAGGACGGACAAAGCCAAACAAGCGGCGCACGACCCCCGTATCAAAACGCGTCAGGGCATCATCGCCAAAATCGTGGTGGTGACCGACTCCAAAGCCTCCCGCATGGCCACCGCCTCCATCACCTCGCATAGCACTCATCAAGCTACCTCCAAAATTGGGTTTGCCCGAAGCCGCGTCGTCGTCGGCGTGTGGGAATCCGTCCGGTTTTGCAGCGCCCATAGATCGGCGTAGTTGCCCCCTTCCCGCAACAGTTCGGCATGGGTACCCCTCTGGATGATCCTGCCCTCGTCCAAGACCAGGATTTCGTCGGCATGCAGCAGCGAACTGAGCCGGTGGGCGATGATGATGGTGCCACGATTGCTTACCGCTGTGCGCAACGAGGAGCGCACCCGTTGCTCGGTGGCCGTATCTATCGCGGCGGTGGAATCGTCCAACACCATGATGGCCCGCCCCGCCAGCAAGCCACGGGCAATGGACATGCGCTGGCGCTGCCCGCCCGACAAGGCCACGCCGCGCTCGCCTACGCGGGTGCCGTAGCCATCAGGCAGTCCGGCAACATGGTCATGGATCTGCGCGATGGAGGCAGCCTCCACCACACGCTGTTCTTCGGCCCAAGGTTCGGCATAGGCCACGTTGTCATGCACCGAGACATCGAATAGGAAAATCTCCTGCTGCACCAAGCCCACAGCGCGGCGTAGCGAATCCAGTGTCACTGAGCGAATATCCTGGCCGTCTAGGGTGATCTTGCCGCCAGTGACATCGTAAAAACGCGGGATCAAATGAGCCAGGGTCGATTTGCCGCTGCCGGGTGGGCCGACGATGCCTAAGGTTTTCCCCGGACCCACCTCGAAACTGATGCCGGAGAGTATCTTCCGGCCGCCTGGGCGGCGGTCATAAGCAAAATCCACAGCCTCGAAGCGCAACACGCCCGCACCCGGCACCCAGTCCCGTGCGTTTGTATCATCCTCTATGGTCGGCACAGCATCCAACACTTCAAACAAGCGGCTACCGGCTGAGGTGGCCCTGGAACTGGAATTGACGATCATGCCCACTTGGCGGATCGGCTGCTGCAACAGGGTCATGAAGGTCAAAAACTCAGTCAAGGTACCCACCGTCATGACTCCTTGGCTGACCCGTTGCCCTCCTATCCATAGCACTAGCCCCATGGCGGTGTAATAGGCTGCGTTCATCATGCTCATCGATCCCATGCGTATGGTGATGCGGCGATTGGCCAAGCGCAAAGCCGACTGGGCAGTCTGGTCGAATTTTGCCAGTTCCAAGTTTTTGCTGGCAAAGGCACGGACGACGCGGATGCCTTGGAGGTTTTCCTCCATAGTCAAAGTCAGGTCGGACATGAGTTGCTGCAAACGCTGCCAGCTTAAACGCAGCAATAAACCCATACGGGTGGCACGCCAAGCCACGAAAGGCACGAAGCTCAGCGCAATCAGGCCCAAGTTCACATCCATGCTTAATAACCGCCATGCGCCGAAGCTTACCAATAGCAGCAAGACCACGGCCCGCAAAAAGCCGGATTCGAGGAAGGCGCGGACCCCTTCCAAATCCAACATGCCACGGGCAATCAGGTCGCCGGAATGGTTCACATCATGAAAGCCGAAACTGAGGCGCTGGAGTTTTTCAAAGAAAGCCAAACGCAAATCGTAACCCACACGCTGGGCGACGACTTCCCCCCAATAGCCTTGCAATCCGGTCAGGGTGCCGCGCAAAGCACAGGCGACGACAATCATCAACGCGGTGGCCAGCAAGGCGGCGCGGGGGCTGGCGGAATGGGCGTGGCCGTCAATGATGAGTTGGTAGGCTTGTTGCGTGGCCTCGCCAAACAAGCGGGGTGTCAGTTGCAAAAAAGCGGCTCGGGTTTCTTCCGGGTGGGTGTGGCCGTCAAGCAGCAGATGATGGGCTTGGTCCACCGCCCTTCCCAACAAACGCGGGGTGATTAAATTGAAAATTGCGGAGGCGATGGCGCAAGACAGCGCAAAAAACCATTGCCAAGGATAGCGGAAACTTAAGCGGGTCAGCCGCCCCAATACACGCGGCATGGCTTTGAGGTTGAGCTTGCTTAAGTCTAGGTCCAGGTTGGTGGCGGAGCTTTGATGGGGGGTGGCACTCATTTTGGTCGGGTCATCATATACAGCGTTTTCAACATCAAACGGTTACTTAATCAGGCGTATGCTTGTGCCAGGAGTTTTTTGAATCAGGAGGTCGTTTGGAGATTTATTATTAGTTAGTTTTTAAACATGAAAACGCTGTAATACCGAAAGCTAGGGCTTCCAAGACCGCATTCCCTAGTCGGTCTTTCTCCATTTTTCTACTCGTTCCCAAGCTCCAGCTCTCATCGTTATACACAAGTCCAGTCAAGCCAAGAAAAGCCGTCATTTCGGCAGGGATGCCGAAATCCAGGCCATGGACGGTATCCAGTCGGTTGCACAAATGCTTGATTCGGATCACTCGCCAACCTGTAGTTTCCTGTTTTTTGATACGGGGACACTTATCGTGGCTTCAAGTTTGCCATCCTTGGACGCTGGATTCCGGCATCCATGACCGGAATGACGGCGTTATTTCAAACATCGTCATCGAAGTTAAAAAATAAGTAAATTCAAAATAAGAAGCTTTTATATCCTTAACGTTAGAACATAATTTTGACCAGTCTGCCTCCAATCTTAGCAATCGGTCAAAATTAATCAGCGAAAGCCATTAGGCTTATACGGACAGCGTAACCTAAATTTATTCGGACACTTAACAACCAAAAAAACCGACTCGGTTTGGAAAACCGAGTCGGTTTTTTACTATTTATCCGTCGGCGGAATCAATCCCAACTCCAAAGCTTGTGGGTACAAACCACCCATGTTCCATTGCTGCTTCCAAACTCCCGGACCCAAATCTCTGGACCCGCCTATGGACTCGGCGAGGATTTGCAGCCTAGCCCCTTCTTCCAAAATCAGGATATATTCGGCCAGTTCGCGCAAGCCCTTCTTGCCCCACACCGTCGAACCGCCATTGGCTTCTAGAATGGCTTGGGTGTGCGGGTTTTCTTGGATGCGGTCGAGGATGAAATCCACCTCTTGCTGCCTGCGGTCGATGTAGACCGGAACTTCCTTGAACAGTTTGAAGCGGATCACCGGCACATAGCGTATCGGCAGGCTGCGGTGGGTTTGCGCCCAAGCGCCTAGATGCGGGCTATGCACATGCGAAATGGTCGTCACATCGGCATGTTGCTGGAACAGCTTCAAGTAACGGCCCGCCCCGCCGTTACCTTTACCTAGATAGACGGTGCCGTCAAAGCCAACCACTGTCGGGGTAACCTCTTTGCCGGGGTTGAACGGCCCAGGGTAATTGAGGATCACCAACTTTTCCTCGTTGGGTACCCGCTCGACGAAGCCCACGGTGCCTTGCGCGGTGGTGGTGCCGGTTTCACGGAAAACCTTGAACGCCAGCTTGGCTTCTTCGGTGGTTTTATCCACAAACGCCCGTATTTCCGGGGTCAATGTGGGAAGATTTGTGACTGGGACTGACATGTTGTTTACCTGCAAAGTTATAGTTGAATCCCCTCTCCCAGCGGAAAAGGGTAGTGTTCCAAAACTGTATATGGCGATTTTGAAGCCTAGACCCAAAGCACCAAGGCTTGCGATCTAGCACTTTGAAGCCCATCATCATTTCCACGCTGCCATCACCACTGCTTTTACGTTGCGTCGTTGCGCCGTTGCGTAAGACTTTCTTTTTGCTTCCTCGCCGTACTGCCTGGCTGTGTTTTGGGTAACGATTTTTTACTCACGCAAAGGCGCAACGCTAAGAGCAAATCATTGTGCACAATCGATGCAGACATCCCGAAGCCCTGAGGTACCGGAACGAGGGTTAAAGTCTTAATTTAACCCACCGCCCTCAGCACCGCAGAACCCGACGGGCGGCCACGCACTAGGGGAAGGACTTCCTCACCGACGCGGTAGGCTTCCTCCAAATGCGGTGTACTGGCCAAGATGAATGAATCGGCACCGAGTTGGACCAAATCATCCAAACGCTGCGCCACCTGCTCGTAGCTGCCGACGATGCCTTGGGTCTGCCCGCCCCGTAACAAGCCGAAGCCCGAGAAAATATTGGGTTCGGTGATTAGGTCCTTATAGCTGTTGATGGTGGTGGGCCTGAAGTCGCGCTGACGGGCGGCACCCACTGACTCGCTAGGCTCGCCTGTGCCTTGGAAGCGGGCCAAGGCAGCGGGATCGACATTTGCAAAGCCCTTGCGTATTTCCTCCCACGCTTCTTCCGCAGTTGGGCGGGCCAGGATATCGACGCGCACGGCCGTTTTGATCTTGCGGCCCAGTGCGTCGGTCCGCTCCTTCACCCGCTTGAACTTGTCACGCAGGGCGTCGAAAGGCTCCAGCCAGGATAAATAGTAATCCGCATGTTTGGATGCCGATGCCAAGGCCGCATCGGATGACCCGGAGAAATAAATCTCCGGGAATTCTTCCTGTGAAAGTGGATCAGGCAGGCCGGCATCTTCCACTTGGTAGAACTTGCCTTGATAAGAGAAGGGACCGCCGCGCCATACGCCGCGCACCACGTCCAAAAATTCCGTGGTGCGTGTGTAGCGGTCATCATGCGGGACGGAGTCGCCCCACCACAATTGCTGCGGCCCGCCGCCGCCGGTAATGATGTTGTACAAGGCACGGCCACCGGTGGCGCGTTGCAAGCTGGCCGTTTTACGGGCGGCGACCACGGGATTCAGAAATCCCGGCTGGAAGGGGATCATGAAACGAAAGGTCTTGGTCTCCCTAGCCAAAAAAGACGAAATCACCCAAGGTTCGTCGGTGCTGGGGAAGGAAGGGATCAAACCGCCTTGGAAACCGGAAATTTCCGCCGCGCGGGCAATTTCCGCCAAATAATCAATATAGGTCGTGCCATCTTCGCCTCCACCTAGGCCGGGTTTGGTCAAGTTGTCATTACCCGGAAACCAGTCACCGCGCCAAGGTTTGCGGCTGCGATGGGAACTTGGCTCGCCGTGGGTGGGGATTCTCCAGAAAATGTCGATAGTCATAAGTTCAACTCCTGCTCACTAATACAAAATTTTTCAAGCGGCTTTTGCTTGCTCAATCGCAATCCGTGAACGGACAACGGGTAGCACCTGCTCACCGATCCGATAGGCTTCTTCAAAATGTGGGATGGCCGCGAGTACAAAGCTAGATATGCCGATATCGGCATACTTGACCAGCCGTTCCGCCACCTGCCCGTAACTGCCCACCAGCGATGCGGCGGCGCCCGTCTGCACAGTGGCAAAGCCAGCCCACAGATTAGGCCCGACCACAGGGTTGCTTGCACCCACGGCCCGGCCCGACTGGGCTAAAAAGCGTTGTGCATCATGCACGGCTTCATCTTCAGTTTCACGCGCAAGGACATCTATGCGCAAACCGAACGCAAGGCTGCGCCCGTGTTCGGCGGCCAAAGCTTGCAGTGTGGCGATGCTTTCCTTTAGCTCTTCTGCGGGTGCGGCATCCAGCACATGCACATCCGCCCATTGCGCCGACAGTCGGTAAGCCTCTGCGGTGTTGCCAGACAGATAGACCGGAGGGACAGGTTTGTTGGCCAAAGGCCCTTTGAACCCTCCGTCCAGTACTTCAAAAAAATGCCCTTTGAAGCTGAACGGCGACTGGGTAAGAACGCCTTTTGCCACTTCAATAAACTCACCGATGCGAGGAAGAACCGCACTGTCAGGCGCAAAATCGCCATGCTGCCGGCGCAGGGCTGCATCGCCCCCTTGGCTGATTTGCCAGGCAAAGCGACCCTTGGTGAAACGCTGGAAACTGGCGGCGTTTTTGGCGGCATAAACCGCCGAACCCCTAGATGCCTCAAATTCGGTCAATAGTTTCAGGCGCTGCGAGCTACGCGCCAGATAACCTGCGACAATCCAAGATTCATCGCCTTCCAAATCGTTTTGAATTTGGATGCCGTCGAAGCCGGACAGGTCCGCCGCACGCGCAATCTGGTGCAAATAGTCAAGAAAATTGAAACGGTTTCCGCGCGGGTCGCTGACCCCTTCGGTGAAAGGCGGACGGGAACTTTGGGTACGCTCGCCCCGCCGGGTCTGGCTGGCATCGCCATAGCGCCCGTCGCCACTGGTGGGCAATTGCCACAGAAATTCAATCGTCATGGATTTATCCTTATTTGTCATATGGTTACTACTAGATCGGCTGCGTAAGTAAAGCGCGTTTTGATGTGCCCTCACCGCAGCCCTCTCCCGGTGGGTGAGGGAGTTTTATATCGCTTTATTTCCCTCAGCCCTATATAAAATCAGGCTTAAAAAAACCGGGCATTCAACTGCAAACCGAAAGTGCGCGGCACACCGTAGATTTGTGTGCCCGTATTAAAGTTGGCTGGTGTGCCGGTGCCGCTATGGTTCAGATAAACAGTGTCCAAGGCGTTGTTGACATAGCCGGTGAGGCTGTATTTCTCGTCGTTACTTGCCACCGTTAGCCTAAAGTTGACGATAGAATAACCGCCTTGCATATAGCCTCGGTCAACCTTCCCTTGGTCTTGGAAATTGACGTAATAGTACTGCGGCGAGGTGTAACGCCAGTCGCCGCTGGCCAGCACATGGGTGTCAAACGGCAAGGTATAAGGGACTCGGTAGTCGGCTTGCAGGAAACTGGTGAAGTGCGGCGCCCGCACCATTTCATTGCCGACGAGGATTTGGTTGGCCAGTGGCACCCCGGTTTGATTGATGTTGCCGACATCGTCAAAGCGCGTGTCCAACAAGCCGATGTTACCGATCAGATGCAAATCGGGATGGGGCAATGCCTCGACTTCAAACTCCGCGCCTTGGGAATGCGCGGCAGCGACGTTATAGATATAACCGGTCGGGGCAGTCGGCACCTGCGGATTGGGAACGGCGGTGATATTCAACTGGTCGTTTTTGTAGTCGTAATAAAACAGCGTGGTATTGGCTTTCAAGCGCCCATTGAACCATCCAGTTTTCAGGCCCAACTCATAGGAAATGAGCGTCTCGGGCTTGATGATGGCATTCAGTGCGGCCAGCGTGGAGGCACCCGTATTAAAGCCGCCGGATTTCATCCCCCTGGCTTGTTTGAAAAACACCATATCGGTGGCATTAAACCGATATTGCGGCGTAATATCGTAGGTGATCATGTCCCAATTGACGCTCTTGTTGCCTACGAAGTTGGTGGCCGTGCCATTGCTGTTCACCGTCTGCGAACTCAGCACCACTTGTTTGGGTAGATAGGCGGGATTGACCGATTGCCACCAGTTGGTGACATCGTAAAATAACGGATTGCTGCTGACCGCTCCGTTGCCGGCCACGCCGCCGCTGGTCCCCGCATCGTTATAGTTGAGTGTGCCATTGGCCGGGGCCACGGCCTGTTGCTTGCTCAGGGTCACATTTTTGCTTTCGTGGGTGTAGCGCAAGCCCGCCGTGGTCAGGAACTCATCGGTAATATTGAAGGTGTGGCTGGTAAACAGCGCGATACTTTCGTCTGAGTGGTTGTAATGGGCGTTGGAATAAGCCTGTTGTCCAGCCGTGCCGGACAGGCATCCGCCCCCATTCGGCAGCGCCGCAATCTGCGTGGTGGTCAGGCCGACACCGCAAGGCAGGGTCGAGGTGGTCGATGTAGAATCGATTTTCTCATAAAAATAATGCAGACCTGTGATCCAGTTCCAGCGATCCTCACGCGGCGAGGCCAGTCGGAACTCTTGGGAAACCTGCCACGAGCTTTGCGGGCTTTGGGCGCTACTGCCATAAGTCTTAGAATCCCAATCTTCATAGCCAGTGATGCCGGTCAGCGAATAATTGCCAAACTTCTGCGTCAGGTTCAGCACCGTGCCTTTTTGGTTGACTTGGTTGCTGGTGAGGACCGTGCGCCTAGCCGTGCTGATGACATTGGAATCTTGGCTGGGGATATTGGTGTAGCCGGTCAGGGGGTCTTTGTTTAACACGCCCGTCACCGGATTGGCCGCCCCCAAGTTCTGGGTGGTCACACCACCTTGGGTGTCGTAATTGCGATAATGCACATTGAACTGCGCCTCAAGGTCAGGCGTGATCTTATCGAGAAAAGACACACGGAACATGCCGTCGTCGAAGGCTCCTTGCCGTTGGCCATTCAGCATGTGGGTGACAGGGTCTTGGGTATTAAAACGCCCGTCTTGGTGCTCATAATGGAAGGCCGCACGCGCGGCAATGGTATCGGTGAGGCGGGCACCATAAGCACCTTCGGCAATATCATCATTGAAAGTGCCGTAGCCGAGCTTGATGTAGCCTTCTTGGTTTTCCGACAACGTGGGTTTGCGCGATTCCAAGTCGATGGCACCGCCGGTGGTGTTCTTACCCCACAAAGTACCCTGTGGTCCGCGCAACACTTCCACCCGTTGCAGGTCAAACAAGGGAAAGCCTGTGGACGTGGAGTTGCTGATATAGACTTGGTCTTGATAGAAGCCAACTGGGTTGGTGAGGTCCAATTGCTGCTGCCCGGTGCCTACGCCGCGTATCCACCAGCGCGGACGTCCGTGGAACTGGGTGCCGGCGGAGGCGTTGGGCACATAATTCAGCACTTCGCTGGCTGACCGGCCTATGCCTTGGTCGATGATCCTCTGACCGCTAAGCACGGTGATGGCCGTGGGAACCCTCTGCGCCGACTCCTTGCGTTTCTGCGCCGTGACCGTCACATCGCCTAGCTGTTTTGGGTTGGACTCAGCCAACTCTGCCGCCCGTTCCTGCGCCGCATAGTCGGGCGTGGTTGGGCCAGCGGCTGCCGCACCTTCAGCACCCACTGCGGCCGCTGCGGCAGCCTTAGGCTTCGGCCCACGCGACCATTCCTCACGGGTGATGTTACCGTCGCCGTCCCAGTCATAAGCGGCAAAGCCGTCCGCCTCGGGAGCTGCCTGGGCTAAGGGCTGCTTCGGGGCGGCAGGCTGGTTGGCGGCTCGGCGCGCTTTGGCCTTTGCCTTTGCGCTATTCTTGCTGGAAGTGGATGACCCATCACCCGAAGTGGCGGTCACTCTAGGGGTGGCGTTCGTTTTGACCGCTGCCACGGGGTCACTGGCATCTTCGGCAAAGGCCGTTCCCGCCGTTAGGAAGATATACGCCACGGCCCCGCCCCACGCCGAAACCAAAGATTGATCCAATAGTTTAAGCCTGACTTTCTGTTTTGGGTTAGTCCTAATCATCATAAAACTCTACAATTCGGGTTAGGGTTAGTATTTTTTAACGCATACCAAGGGTCTTCCCCGTGACATTACGCATACAATTCATTTTGTTATTTAATGTTGATGGGTCAAAAACCATGCCAATTTTTTATCGGGCACTTGGAAACTGCGTTTTCCAGAAAAAACCCATCAAAAATAAGCAATTCCATAGCGTAAACGGCAAACAGCCGGGTGACTCGACGCGTGCAACAGAGAGTCGCCAAAAATCTGACGGCAGTGGGGTTGTTGAATTCAAAACAGCTTTGCTTCTTGGTTGTTGCCAGAGAGTCAAGTTTTTGGGGCGCTACGATGGGATACTGCTGCGATTAAACGTGATGCGGGAGTGCAAGGCCTGCCTTGCGATGGCATCTAGAGGCAAGGCAGGCCTTGCACTCCGTGTGGCAAGGCAGGCCTTGCACTCCGTGTGGCAAGGCAGGCCTTGCACTCCGTGTGGCAAGGCAGGCCTTGCACTCCGTGTGGCAAGGCAGGCCTTGCACTCCGCGTGGCAAGGCAGGCCTTGCACTCCGGGTGTAAATTCAATGACTGCCGGTTCTTCTGCATCACTTTTAGTCGCACCCATGGGATACACCATCGGTCATTGTTGAAGTATTGATGGCGGATGTTTGGCGCGGACACCGCAATCCTTGGTCAATGGCATAAGACATGCTGAATAGGCTGACTAGCGGTCGTTGTCAAGTAAGATGTCGCATTTTCAGCTTTGAGTTTGTGTGAGTTCCTGCTTTTTTTGATGGTCGGATTTGTCTGGGTTGAGGGAGACAGTTTCGGGTCTATTCCAATTG
>CAIZPP010000327.1 GCA_903934875.1 uncultured Methylococcaceae bacterium | reverse complement strand
GGGCGCGAAAATACACGCGGCGGATATTAAATTTGCTCGGCAAAAATGGCGAGGCGTTTTTAATCGACGACAGTATTTTCCAGACCGCAGAAATCGGCAGGATTCATGCAAAAGCGGCGTAACTTTTGGCGAAGGTATTGATAAAGCGAGATGTTAAAATGCGGCCCTATTGGATGTGGGGCGTTGCGGCAATAACGCAACATAACCCCCCTCCCCCGCCATTCCAACATCAGCGCCCAGCAACAGGAGCATCATGACAAGCTACACCCTGTCCAATACAACAAAGCCCATCTGTCGGCTGGCATTGGCACTTCTGGCGGCCATGTTGCTGCCTGTGGGCGTGCGCTCCGAAGAGCCGCCGGCCACCACCTTGGCCAAGCCATCCAGCGCAAGCCCATGGGGCTTCAATCTTTCCACCTATCTGTGGCTGCCTGGCCTCAACGGCAGTTTTACCTCGGACAAAAAAAGCGGATCGGTTGATGTCAACTTCATCGACATCGTCAACAAGTCACGGCGCGTCCCGCTCGGCTTCATGGGCCGTTTCGAGGCGCACTATGACCGGTTCGCGTTTTTTGTCGACGGCACGTATATGAACCTAAAACTGAAACCTACCTACGGGGCGGTAAGCGATGGCATCAATAGCGAAATGGGTATTATGGATTATGCCTTGATGTACCGGATTTTTGGAGCCAGTGCTGCGCAAACCCCTGAATACCAAGGGAGAAAGCGCCCGAACATGCTAGATGTCTACGCCGGTGCGCGGACTCTCTGGCTCGACAACAGCCTTTCGATTTCAGGCCCGTTCGGGGCGATCCAGACTAGCCCGTCGGCTAGCAAATCCTTCACCAGCCCGCTGTTAGGCGGGCGGATATCCGTCGATCTCACGCCGAGTTTTTTTCTGATGATGGACGGCAATTTTGGCGGCTTTGGTGCCCAAAACGTGGACTTCACCGGCAGTCTCCTAGGAATGCTAGGCTGGCGGACGACTTTCTTCGGCTACCCCGCTTCGATGGAGGCCGGCTACAAAGTACTCCGCTATAAAGTTGACCCGGCTGGCAGCCTTTCAACCACGGCGACCTTGAACGGGCCGTTCATTGGCTTGACCGGGTATTGGTAACGGGCAGATAATGGTTACTTCCACGCCTGAACCCATATTATTTGCGCTGATGGACCCGCACATACTGCTTTCGACGATCATTTTCGACATGTACAGGCCGATGCCGGTCCCCTTTTCGCGGGTGGTAAAGTAAGGGTCGAAAATTCTTTCCATAATATCCTCGGGGATACCGCCGCCATTGTCGGCCACCACGACATTGGCGCAGGACTTGTCGCGGCTAAGCCGGATGGTCACCAAGCCGTCCGCTTTGTGCTGGGCCAAGATGGCATCCTTGGCATTGCTCAATAGATTGAGCAGTACTTGGGAAAATTCATTGGCAAATCCGGCAATCTGCACATCCTCCGCCACGTCCAGGCGCAATTTGATGTTGTTGTTGGCAAAGCTGGCCGACATCAGGGACAGAGCCTCATTGATCGCTGTGGCCGCGCTGAACGGTTCAGGTCGTTTCCGGGGACGGAAGAAATGCCTGAAGTCATCAATGGTGCCGGACATGCTCTGGATCAGCCGCTCGCCGGTGCGAATTTGGCTGTCCAAATACTCGGGCGTCAGTTCTTGGTAGCTGGCGGCATCTACGAGGTTGGCCAAAACCAGCCCCAGCGCATTGAGCGGCTGCCGCCACTGGTGGGCGATGTTGCCGATCATCTCCCCCATCGCGGCGAGGCGGGATTGCTGGATCAGCAAGTGGTCTTTCAGGCGGTTTTTCTCGGTTTCCTCCTGCACTCTGCGTTCCAGGGTTGCATTGAGCCGTTGCAACGCCTCCTCCGCGTTGATGCGCTTTTCTTCGGACTCCTTCATGTCTTGGATGTCGGTGCAAGTGCCAAACCAATTAACGACCTTGCCATCCGCATCGTGCAAGGACACGCCACGGATCAGCCACCAGCGGTAAATGCCATCGGCGCGGCGCAACCTGCACTCAAGCGAGTAATCGCCATCGGTTTGCGTCGCCAGTTGCCAGGCATCCCACGCCCTCTTCTTGTCATTGGGATGGAAGGGGATGTTCCAGCCATGGCCGTGGCTTTCCTCCAGCGTCAACCCGGTGTAATCCACCCATTGTTGGTTGAAATAAATATTCCAACCGTCCGGCCTAGTCATCCAGACGATTTGTGGCATAGCCTCAGTCAGCGTACGGAATTTTTGTTCGCTTTGCGCATAGCGCGAAGCCGCCTGCTGCGCCTCCAATTCATACAGAGCAAGCGCCATCCGCTTGCGCTCAGTGATATCCTCGGCGGTCCCGCGCATGTGCAGGGCTTGGCCATCAGCGTCAAAATTGAACTCACCCAGGGCGAAAACCCAGTGCACACTGCCGTCCGGCCAGACGACCCTATATTCGCAGGCGTAACGGTTCCGCTCAGTCCTGCTGCGGACAATCTCGGCCTCGACCTTGGGCAGGTCTTCTGGATGCACCCGGCCTGCGAAATCCTCATAGCGGCCAGCGAACTCCCCTGGCCTGAATCCAAATATTTGCTCCATCCGCCGCGACCAGATGGCCCAGTCACAACTGGGATCCCAGTCGTAAGTACCCAAATGGGCAGCATCCAAAGCCAGCCGCAGCCGCTCTTCGCTATCGCGCAATGCGGACTCGTTACGCTCGCGTTCGGCAGCAATATGGGCTTGCCTCTCGGCTTCGCGCAGACGGGACGCTAGAATTAGATGATCTATCGCAAACGAAATATCGGCCCCCATCTGTTGCAGCAATTCAATCTGTTGCTCGTTGAAGTAATCCAGTTCGCCTGCATACAGGGTAAAAGCCCCGATGACCACGCCGTTCTCTTTGAAGGCCACACTCGCCGAGGCCAGCAAACCGTAAACACGGGCTTTTTCGTGCCAAATACGGGTACCCTCGGTATGCAAAAAATCATTGCAGATGGAATGGCTTCCTGCGCGTATGGCTATGCCTGTTGGCCATCTTCCCTCAAGCACATCATTGACTGTTACCCGTATGCCATCAAGAAATCCGGTCTCGCCTGCCGCCGCCGTCACCTTGACCAAGCCGGTCTCAGGGTCTGACAAGCCCACCCAGGCCAGCCGGAACCCTCCCAGTTCGACGGCGATGCGACAGAACTCATGAAACAGAGTGTCGCGGTCGTGGTCATGGGCAATGGTGTTGTTCATCGCGCTAGACATGGCATAGAGCCGATTTAAGCGCAAGATTTGCCGCTCGGCTTGTTTCCGCGTGCTGATGTCGGTAAACAACACGCCCGTACCCGATTTACCCGCCAGTTCGACGGTGCGGCAGGAAAATAACACCGGCAGGGTGTTCCCCGCCGCTGATTTCAAAGTAATTTCATCCCAGCCACCTTGGCGCGGGGGGTCTACCAAGCGGTCTGCCACCAAGGCTTGGTCCTGGGATGCCAGATAAGCGGCCAACGGCGAGCCGAGGAGCTTTTCCATCGGTATTTGCAGCATGTCCGAGAGCTTCCTGTTGCAATAAGCGATCACACCGTCCGTAACGAGGAAGGCGGCCCCCTCGTCCATGGTTTCCAACAATACGCGGTAAGGGTGCTCGGCTCCTTTCAACGTAAAAACCTGATCACCCTTCGGCAAGGAAATAAGGAGGGCATCCACTTCGCCTCCTTGTATGGCTTGTATCAGAGTCTCGGCTTCCTCAAGGCGCGAGCGGAGTGCATCTATTTCAGCCAGAAGCTCAGTGTGTGACTGCTTGTCGGTTGCCATACAACGAGCCTACTTAATCCTTTTTGCGCACATCCAAGCCGACCAGTATCCGCTCGGTTTGCGACATGTCGCCGATGAATTTGCGCAACGGCAGGGGGAGTTCCTTGACCAGCGTGGGGGCAGCGACGATCTGCCCCTTTTTGGCGAGAGCAGGCTGCTGATAGATGTCTATAATTTCCAACTCAAAGCGCCCTTGCATGTGCTCTTTGCAAATTAGTTCCACATTCTCGATGGCCCGTTGCGAATTCGGTGTCATGCCCGCCACATACAGCCTAAGGATATAGTATTCTTGGCCCGTTTCCTTCAGCGCCAGCTCAAATGCCGTAGCGGAATCCTGGACCGGTGCGGTTTCGATGTCGGTTTTCTTGCTCATGTTCCCAACCAAAAATGCCTAGACTCAAAGGATAGGCCGTATGTCTAGTCCCACCAGCACACGCTCGGTGTTGGAGAGGTCACCGATGATTTTCTTCACCGGCTCGGGGAGTTTTCGCACCAATGTCGGCAAGGCCAGAATCTGGTCGTCTTTAGCCAGGGTCGGGTTCACTATCAGATCGATCACTTCAATCTGATAGCTGCCCTGCAAATACTCTTCACAAATCTTTTTCAGATTGGCAAAGGCAGTGAGGGATTTCGGTGTCTGCCCGGCGACATAAAGTCTGAGCATCCATTTCGCCTCGACGGTTTTTGGCTTTTTGGAGCTATGCTCTGCATTCGTCATTTGCGGCCTCCTGTGCCGGTTTTTGCTGAACTCGTCGGCAGGCCAGCCGCTGTGTCCGCCTGCCGGGCCTTGACCCTATCCAGATTTTCCGAGGCCAGAGTTTCATCCCGCTGTTTTTCTTCGGCGAGAATGCGGTCCAAATCATCCTTTTCAGCTTCAAGCTCGCTGCGCAAGGCGACAATTTGGGCTTCTATCGCCGTTTTTTTCCGTTCGATATCGCGCCGCTTGCGTTCCATGTCTTGTTTGCACATTAGCGACTCCGCTTTATCCCGCGCTTCCTGGGCAAGCCTGGCTGAGCCGGTTAGCACTCCGCCGGGGCCGATGTACACATCCCGCAGTTGGATGCCCCCGCCGCTGAGGATGAACTCCCTCACTTGGTTGGAATGTGCCATGCCCCGGGACTTGAGGAGGTACAATCCGCGGTTGCGCTCGCCGCTCCCTTCCATAGCTTGCAACAGTAGCCAAGTGTCCATTAGCGACGAAATGCCGATCTCGGTCCGTTCCAGACTACCGCTGGTCGAAGTCAGGTCAGTGTAAAAGGCGGTGACCTGCTTCATTTTCAAAAAATCGATCAGGCGGGAGAGCATCGACTTGACTTCTGCCTCAGTTGCAGCCGCAACGAGGTTGGATATCGGGTCGACAACGACGATGGCAGGATCGAATCTGTCAACCGCCTTGTGCATGATGACCAGATGCATCTCCAAACCGCACAAACTGGCCCGTGCATTCTGGAATTGGAGCAAGCCCTTAGCAACCCATTTGCCCAAGTCAATGCCAATGGATTGCATATTGCGGATGATTTGGTTTTGCGACTCTTCAAAGGCAAAATACAGGCAACGCTCGCCGCGCCTACAGGCGGCATCGACAAAATGTGCGGCCATGCTTGATTTCCCGGTGCCGGCGGTGCCGGTGACGAGTATGCTGCTGCCCCGGTAGTAGCCTTTGCCGCCCAGCATGGTGTCCAGGCGCGGGATGCCGCTTTGAATCCGTTCGCTGGAAGCCGGATGGTCAAGGCCTATGGACGATACCGGCATGACCGAGAAGCCTTGGCTATCGATCAAAAACGGGTATTCATTGGTGCCGTGGGCGGAACCCCGGTATTTGACGATGCGCAGGCGCCGTGTGGCAATTTGCTGGCTGATGCCGTGGCTGAGGAAGATGACGCAGTCGGCGACATATTCCTCCAGCCCGAAGCGGGTGAAGGTCCGCTCCCCCTGTTCGCCGGTGACAATGGCGGTGACTCCCTTGTCTTTCAGATAGCGGAACAGGCGGCGGAGTTCCGAGCGCAGGACGGCCTCATTGGACAGCCCGGAAAACAAGGCCTCAATAGTGTCCAGCACCACGCGCCCCGCGCCTATTGTGTCAATGGCATGGCCTAGGCGGATGATCAGCCCCTCCAAGTCGTATTCGCCAGCTTCTTCGATCTCGCTGGGTTCCAGATGCACATAGTCGATGGCCAGCTTATTCTGGCCCACCAACTCATTCAGGTCGAAACCCAAAGAAGCGAAGTTTTTTGTCAGCTCGTCGGACTTTTCCTCAAATGACATGAACACGCCCGGTTCGTCAAACTGGGTGGCTCCGCGCACCAAGAACTCCATTGCCAGCAGCGTTTTGCCGCAGCCAGTGCCGCCGCAGACCAAGGTCGGGCGGCCTTGCGGCAGGCCACCTCCGGTGATCTCGTCCAGACCCTTGATCCCGGTGGGGGTTTTCAACACTCCGTCGGCGGCGGGCTTGGTTTTTTTGTTAGGTTTTGCCATAGGGGTTCCTTATCGATGCGTGTTGTTTAGACAATATACACTGAATTACAGCGTTTTCAACATCAATTGCTTGATTGATATGGCTTGTGGCTGCGCTGGTTATTTGTGTAAACCAGAGACAGTTTGAATATTCATTTTTAGTTAGTGTTTAAACATGAAAACGCTGTACACCGAAAGTACTTTCTAATCACCTGATGTTACGTATTCATCGCTGGAGGATGGCAACTTGTGGAGTGCGGCGACGAGTCGCCGCACTCCACATATTACTGTCTCTTTTCGCCATGCTGATGGACATGATGCAAGTCAGGCGTGTGCGCGTGGCTGTGCCGCATAGGCTCGTGCGCATGAGGGTGGCTGTGCGCGCCCACTGGCATAGTGGCATGTCCGTGGGTATGGTGTCCATCATCATGGGTATGGGTGTGTTCGTGTTGCAAAGCTTCATGCCGGTGTTCGTGTTCATGCTGTTCTGTGAGGTGCAGAAAGACCCCCGCCAGCATCAGCGTGGCAGCACCCAGCAGATAGAGGCTGCCCCCCCTATCCCCCAATCCGAAGGCGATGAACGCGCCTATGAAAGGCGCCGTGGCAAACACCGAACCCGTCCGGGCCGCACCGAATGCCCGTTGTGCCAGCAAATAAAAACGCAGGCTAAGCCCGTAGCCGGTCGCTCCAATCAAAAAAAGGCCCGTTCCGGCGTTGAAGGACAAAGCGGTTTCACCGCTCGCTGCCGCAAGCATAAAAGAACAGGCCGCACCCAGCGCGGCTTTGCCCAAGACCACCCGCCCGGGGTCGCTATCGGCCAGCGCCCGCGACAAGGTGTTATCCAAACCCCATGAGACGGTGGCCCCGAGGACGGCAAGCAGGCCGGCAAGCTGCGGGCTTCCATTCCCGGTACGGTCCAACACCAACAGGATGCCGCCTAAGGTCAACAAGGCTATTGCCAGCCCCACGCGGCGGTCCATCTGCTCCCGATACAGCAGGCAAGACAACAGCACAGTAAATACCGCCTCCAGCGTCAACATCAGCGAAGCGCTGATGCTGCTAGTGCGCTGCAAGCCCCAGGCCAGCGCTGCGGGACCGATCACCGCGCCAAACAATGCCATGCAGAAAAGGCGCGGCCAGTGCACACGCCGCACAGAGGCTTCTTTGGCGCTGCCTGAACGCAGCAATAACCCCGCCACTGCCGCCCCTGCATAAAGCATGGCGGCAGTCATCCAAGCGCCTACCCCCACGCCTAACCTTTGCAGCAGTGGGGTGCTGGCCCCGAATAGCAGGGCCGACAACAAGGCCAAGAATGCGCCGCGTGCGGCGGGATGGTTTTTCATGCTGACATTCAATAGAGGAGTGGAAATATGGGCCTTGGCCACAAAGCCGGCCGGGATTACAAATCCCGGCCCGCGGATTCACAAACCGCCGACCACCTCGACTACATCGCCATCGCTGATTGAATCGGGCGGATTGGACACAACCCGGTCTGCGCTTTGCAAACCATCGGCCACTTCCAGGCTGGCGCCCAAATCGCGGCCAAGCCGGATCGCTTGCAAACGCACCCTGCCTTGTTCCCCGACAATGGCGACTTGGGTTCCCTGGGCGCGGAAGAGCAGCGCAGTGGCGGGAATAGTCAAGCCAGGGGTGGTGTTGTGCAAGGTGAAACGCACCCGCCCGAAGGTACCCGGCAGCAATTCCCCTTTCGGGTTGGGCACCTGCACCTCGGTGTACAGAGTGCGTGACGCCGGATCAATGGCACCGGCGGTATGGACTACCTTGCCGAAAAAATGGCCCGCCGGGTATTCGGGAATAAGCAATTCCGCATCCAAGCCGACACGCATCCCTACGCTATAGGCTTGTGGCACGGAGACATAGACTCTGAGGATATGGGCTTGGGCAATGCGGAATAGCTGTTGCGTGGTGCCGTCGCTAATCAATGTGCCCACGTCCACAAACCGGGCAGTCACCGTGCCATCGAAAGGCGCTGTCACTTGTTTGAAGGATTGCGTCGCCCGCAAGCGCCGGACATCGGCCTTGGCCGCCCGCAAGTCGGCCTCGCGGGCGTGGAGTTGGGCGGCATACTGGTCTGCCTCCTGCTGCGACACATAATGGGTTTTCAGCAATGCCTGCCAGCGGTCATTGGTCTTCTGCGCGATATCCAAGTTGGCGCTGGCCTGGGCCTCGGCCGCCTGGGTTTGCTGCAGTTGCTGGTCGACTTCCGGCGTTTGCAGCTCCGCCAGCAATTGCCCGGCTTTCACTTTGCTGCCGATATCGGCATACCATTTCTTCAAGTAGCCATTGGTGCGTGCGTAGATGGGGGTTTCCCGGAAGGCTTGCACGTTGGCCGGGAGCACCAATTCGCTGGATAGCGGGGATGGCTGCGGGTGGACGACAGCCACCGGCTGGCGGGTGTTGGCCTGAGTCGACACTTCCAACTGGGCATGGGCCGTAAGCCGTTTTTGGATGCTCCATCCGGTCAGCCCGGCGAATGCCAGTGCAATAATAAGAAGGCTCCAGCCATATCCCCGTCTCATGCCGCCACCGACTCGTCCAGTAATTTTCGATAGCCCTTACGGCGCAGGAAACTGTACACCACAGGCACAAAAAACAATGTCGCCACGGTCGCGAATAGCAACCCGCCAATCACGGCACGTCCCAGCGGGGCATCCTGCTCGCCGCCTTCGCCCAGCCCCAACGCCATAGGCAACATGCCGATGACCATAGCCAGCGCGGTCATCAGAATCGGTCGGAAGCGGGTGTGCGCGGCCGTCAAAGCGGCTTGGATGGAGTCTTTGCCCTCCTCCCGCATTTGCGTGCCGGCGAAAGTGACCAGCAGGATGCTATTGGACGTGGCCACGCCTATGCTCATGATGGCCCCCATCAGCGATGGCACATTCAGTGTCGTGCCGGTGATGAACAACATCCAGACCACACCGGCCAGCGCACCGGGCAGCGCGGTGATGATGATAAAGGGTTCGGTCCACGATTGGAAATTGACGACCATCAGCAAATAGACCAGCACGATGGAAAATATCAGCCCGACGCGCAGTCCGGCGAAGGAGGCTTGCATGGTTTCAACTTGGCCGCGCAGGGTCAACTGGGTTCCACGGGGCAGGCCTGCCCGCCGCACCTCCGCCAATTCACGCTGGACATCGTCGGCCACACCGCCTAAGTCCCTCCCCTGCGCACCCAATAAGATATCGATGACCGGCAGGGTATTATAATGGTTGACCACCGCCGCACTCGCCTGGCGGGAAACCGTGGCGAGGTTGTCGAGAACCTGCTCCTGTCCGTTGGCGGCAATCACCGGTAAGGTGCGAATCTGCTCCAGCGTAGCGACCTGGGACTGGGGCGTTTGCGCACTCAGACTGTAGACTATGCCCTGCGGGCTTACCCAGAAGTTGGGTGCCGTCTGGAAACTGTTGCTGAGGGATGTCAACACATTGTTGGCGATATCCCGCTGGGTTAGCCCCATGCTTTGCGCACGGATGCGGTCCACATCGACTTTCAGTTTAGGCAGGTCAAACAATTGGTGGATATGGGCATCTGCCGCGCCGGGAATGGCCCGCACACTCTGCAAAAGCTTGCGCGCCACGGCATAGTTCCCGTCTATGTTGGGGCCGGCCAGTTGGATATCGATGGGGGCTGACAAGCCAAAATTGAGGATTTGATTGACTATGCCGGCTGGCTGGAAAAAAAAGGCGGTTCCCGGAAAGGCCCGCGGCAGGACTTGCCGGAGCTTTGCGACGGTGTCGGCAATCGCTTGATGGTTGGGATTCAGCGATAGCAGAATTTCGGCATCTGAAGTGCCTATCGTGCCGCTGGTGCTGTAGGAAAGATTGATGCCACTGTAGGGGACTCCCACGTTGTCCAGAATCCCCTGCAACTCTGCGGGGGGAATGTGGCGGCGAATCTCATTTTCGACGCGGTCGCACAATGCCGCAGTCTCCTCCACCCTCATGCCGGTGGGGCCGCGAATATGCAGGCGGATTTGTCCGGTGTCGATTTCAGGGAAAAGATCGGAACCCAGCCACGGGGCTATGGAGATGACCGCCCCGCAAAACAGCAGGAATACACCCGCAAATAGCAGGCGGCGGCGCAGGCAGGCCGCGAGGATTTCTTGGTAAACGTCCCTGAGGCGCTCAAAGCCTTCCTCGAAACGCTGGTGCAGCCTAAGGAAAACGCCTGGTTTGGGGGCTTCTTGGCCTGCTTGCCGCCGTTGCGAGCGGAACAGATACAGCACCAGCGTGGGCACGAGGGTGCGGGAGAGCAGATACGAAGCGAGCATCGCAAACACCACGGCCTCGGCCAATGGCCGGAACAGCAGGCCGGCTATGCCGTGCAGAAAGAAGATCGGCACGAAGACGATGCAGACGCTCAAGGTGGCGACAAACGCGGGCACGGCAATCTGTTGCGCACCTTGCAGGATGGTTTCGCGCAGCCCCAAGCCCTGCGGCAGCAGACGGTTAATGTTTTCGATTTCCACCGTCGCGTCGTCCACCAGAATGCCCACCGCCAAGGCCATGCCGCCTAGCGTGATCAGATTGATGGTCTCCCCCAACGCACTGAGGACCACCAGCGAGCATAGGATGGACAGAGGGATTGAGGTCACGACGATCAAGGTGCTGCGCCAGCTTCCCAAAAACAGCAAAATCATCAACGATGTGAGACCGGCGGCCAGCACTCCCTCCCGGATAACGCCGTCCACCGCCGCACGGACGAACAAAGATTGGTCTATGGTTTTTTCGATGGCCAATCCTTCCGGTGTGGTGGTGAGTATCTTGGGCAGTGCCTGCAACACCCGGTCTACGATTTCCAGAGTCGATGCCCCGCCGCTTTTCATAATGGTCAGCAGCGCCCCGCGCCGCCCGTCCTTGCGGACGATGTTGGTTTGGAAGGAAGACCCGTCGTGGACATAAGCGACATCGCGGACATAGAGGATCGAGTTGCCGACGGTCTTCAGCGGAATGTCGTTGATATCCTCTATGCGTTTCAGCGAGCTATTCAACTCAATGTTGTATTCCCGCGCGCCGATTTTCGCCGTTCCCTGGGGCTGCACGAGGTTTTGCGCATTGATGGCATTCATCACATCGTTGCCGGAAATGCCTTTCTCAAATAATGCCTGCGGGTCCAAATCGACGGCAATCAGCCGCTGTTTGCCGCCGTAAGGCCAGGGGATGGACGCCCCTTCGATGGTCGACAACTGGGTGCGGATTTGGCTAGTGCCGATATCGAACAGTTGCTGCTCAGACAACACCTTGCTGCTTAAGCCCAACTGCAAGATAGGCACGTTGGAGGCCGAATAGCTGATGATCAAAGGCGGAGTGCTGCCGGGCGGCAACTGGCGCAGCATGGTCTGCGCGATGGCGGTGACCTGGGCAATCGCCCCTTCAATTTTCACGCTGGGCTGGAAAAACAGCTTGATGATCGCCATCCCATTCAGCGACTGCGAGTCCATGTGTTCGATGTCGTTGACGGTCGTGGTTGCGGCACGTTCGAACTGCCCGGTGATGCGGTTGGCAATCTCTTCCGGCGCAAGCCCGGTGTAACTCCAAATGACGCTGACCACGGGGATATTAATGCCCGGAAACACATCGGTGGGGGTTCGGACTATCGCCAGGATGCCCAAAATCAAGATGAGCAGCGACATCACGATAAAAGTGTAGGGGCGGCTTAACGCCAGCCTGACTATCCACATTCCAGAATCCTAAGGTGACTGGACAATTTCAATGGCTAATTTCGGGGAAAGTTTATCAGCATTATTTAACTGACGTTACGCAGTCATCGCTAGAGGATGGCAACTTGTGGAGTGCGGCGACTCGTCGCCGCT
>CAIZPP010000326.1 GCA_903934875.1 uncultured Methylococcaceae bacterium | reverse complement strand
TGCGCCGAATCAACCGGCATCGCAAACGGTGCGCAATGCGCACCCTACGGGGCTAGGGTACGCAGAACCAAGCAGGCATTGAAGCCGCCGAACCCAAAGGCGTTGCTGACAGCACACCGGAGAGGTGCGTCTACCGCGCCACCGATGGCTAGCCTGAGCGTTGCGAATTGAGAGGCCGAAGATTTGGGGAGCGGGTAAACGCGGTTTTCGCCTAGCATCAGCACGCTTGCGACTAAGCCGACCATGCCGGACGCGCCTAGGCAATGCCCGGTCACTGCCTTCGGGGCTGCCACCCAAACCTGTTCCAGTGCGGTGCCAAACAGATCGGCCAAGGCCCCCGCCTCAGCTTCGTCGCCCTTCGCTGTCCCAGTGGCATGGGCGGTGATCAGATCGACCTGTCCTAGTTCGATGCCTGCATCGGCTAGCGCCAAGGCCATAACCCGGCTTTCATCCTGACGGCAAGGATGGGGGAGGGGGTCGGCCCCGGAGATGAAGGCACCGCCGGCCAGTTCGGCCAACCCGGCGCTGCCGCGTTGCTGGTGCCGCGTAGGGTCGGCCCGTTCTAGCAAGATGCAAGTTGCACCTTCGCCAGGTGCGAACCCATTGCCGCTGCCGCCGAAGGGAACGGGCATTTCGCTTGCTACGTTAAGCGCCCCGAGTGCGGCCAGCGCATGCCAATCCATAGGACTTAGGCGTTGCATGGCACCTACCGCCAAGCAGGCATCGCAACGCCCGGCGCGGATGAGGTCCAGCGCCGCCACCGCTGCGACGGCACCGCTGGCCGCCGCCGCCGCGACGTTCATGACCGGGCCTCGGGCCTCCGCCAAGGCGGCCAGCGTGGCTGCCACATGGGTGTCCAGCGCATGGAAGCCGATGCGTGGATTGGCAAATGCCGGGTTGCGCCCGAAGCGGGCCATTTCGTCGCACAGCATCAAATGCGCCAAGTTGCTGCCGCCCACCACTAGACCCAGCCGCTCCGGGGCGATGTGTGCGCCACCCTTGGCTTCGAGCAAGGCGGCGGCATCGGCCCGCAGTGCAGCGTCTGCGCCCCGCAACAGCTTTTCCGCCTTTTCCAGCACCTGCGCTGCCACCGTTTTGGCACCCTCAGATGCCCGCCAGTTCCAATCGCGTGCTAGCAAGGCCCCGACTTGCAGCGCCGGAATTGGCCGTTCTTCAAGAGACAAGTGCCTAAGCGCACTGTCTCCATCGCGTAGCCGCTGGGCCAGTTGGACAATCCCGTTGCCCGCAGCTCCGCTGTAGCCTATGCCTGTTATGTGGACCCGTTGTTCGCGGGGATCAGATAAATGGCTCATCTTCGCTGAAATCTCACCCGCACACTGGACGGTCCCATCAGAAAGCCGCGCCGTGCGATTCGCATTGGTCTATTCTCCAATAAGGTATAACGTCCCCGTGACAGCAACACCGCCAGCACGATCTTGACCTCGAAGATGCCGAAATGGTTGCCTATGCACACCCGGTCGCCTCCGCCAAAGGGAATGAACTCGAAGCCGCTGAGGTTTCTTTGCAGGAAGCGCTCCGGGTAAAAGCACTCCGGGTTGGGATAAATCTCCGGGTTCATGTGCAGGACTGCGGCACAGGCTGCCACATTGACACCCGCCGGCACTTCGTAGCCACGCAACTGCAAAGGTTTCGCCAACATGCGCACGATTTCGGGCACCGCCGGGTACAGCCTGAGGCATTCTTTCACCACGGCATCCAGGTAGGGCAGGGCTTGGATCGCGGCGATGTCATCATCCCGGCTTAAGGTGCCGATTTCCTGTTGCAAACGCTCGGCTGCCTCGGGGTGGCGGCCTAGCCAGGCAAAGGCCCAAGCTAGGGACAATGCGCTGGTCTCATGCCCGGCCACCAGATTGGTGATGAGATTGTCCACCAGCGCCGCGTCGCTGAATCCGCTGCCGTCATCAAAGCGCGCCTCCATTAAGCGGCTGAGGATATCAGCCCGCTGTGTGCCGGTGGCTCGGCGTTCTGCAATGTTTTCCTGTAGCAGCGCGGCAATGCGTTCCCTGGCCGCGTCCAAGCGCCGGTTCGGTGGCCAATCGTCGCGTTCGATGCCCAGCAGTGCGCTGAGCAGAAACGCCGGATTGCCGAAGGATGCCGCGAATTCCAGCACCGCTGCACGGAACATAACTAGGCGTTCGCGTTGTTCGACACCGAATACGGTTTTCAGGATCACCTCCAAGCCAATCTCGCGCATCGCCTCCCGCGCCTGCCAGACTTCCCCATCGCGCCAGCCGGCCAAGGCATCGACGGTGGCGGCATGGATCATGCCGCCCAAGCCGCGCAGGCTCTCACCGTGGAAACAAGGGGAAATCAACTTGCGGGTCCGCCTATGGGCTTCGCCGTCCAGTCCACTCAGTCCCTCCCTGCCGAGCACCCGCTGCTGGCTTCTAGGCAGCCTCACATGGTAGGTTTCGGCGGGCGCGGTGAAAATCTGCCGGATTCCTTCGGGGTCGGCGGTCATCACCGTCAGTGCATTGGTACGCACGGTGAAGGGGTCGCCGTAGCGGGCGTGGACAGCGCGAAGAAACCGATAGGGTGAGCGCACATAGGCCAAGGGTTGCCAGAAGCGCAATTTTGGCCCTGGGGGTAAATGGGATGGTGTGGTCACAAAGCAGTCTCCTTAAGATCGGTTACAGCGTTTTCATTATTGGCTATCACCTTAGTCAGCGGCAAAGCCGGCATAGCGCCGGGTCAGCACTTCGGCGGCTCCGTCAAGCAGCCGTCCCGCCAGCACATCCACATGGCGCAGCCGCCAGTCTGCCCAAGGCGTACCGGAGAGCCAACTATTGCAGGCTGCCATGGCAGGCCCGCTGTGGATTTGGAAGTTCACCCGCTGCTGGGTGTCGCCTTGTTGGGCCAGTCGTTGCGAATGAATGAAATACCAGCGAAAAATCATTGCCATGCGTTTTTTGGGGGTGATTTTATCTAGTTCCCAAGGCGCGGCCTGACGGTAATACTCGGCGGTTTCCTGCCACACCGCATCCAAGCCGCGGCCGAACACCCTGGCTTCCAATTCGGCCCGAACCGTCATCGGGATGTCTTCCAAAGCAGGGTAGGCGCGGTAAAGTTCGAATAAACGATTGGCACGGGCCGCGAACAGGGTACCGCGCTTCAAGACTTGCACCTTGGCACCGATTTCGAACAGATCGCCTGCCGGTGCCATGTCGAAATCTTGCGGCTGGGCGGTGGCGAGCATGTCCTTGACCGCATCGCTAGTGCCGGCCTCAGGGGTGCATTGATTAATGGAACCCGTCAGTACAAAGTCGGCTCCCAGCACGAAAGCGGCAGCGACCGCCTCCGGTGCGCCGATGCCACCGGCAGCGCCGATGCGTACTTGCCGCAGGTCCGGGTAGGCTTGCGCGGTCTCCTCGCGCAGGCGCAGAAATGCCGGAATCAGCGCGAAAGAGGGCCGCCGGTCAGTGTGCCCGCCGGAATCGGCCTCGGCGCAAACATCGTCTGCCAGTGGCAGTTTTTCTGCCGCATGGGCTTCCTCCGCCGTGAGCCGCCCGGCCGCAAGCAACCCCGCCACCAGTTCCGGCGGCGGCGGGGCCATGAAGCGGCGTCCTAGCTCGGGATGGGATACCTTGGCGAGAATCCGCTGGCGTGGCACTGGCCGACCTTGGCTGTCGAAGCCCAGCCCGCACAAGCGATAGCGCACCAAGGCCGGAGTGATGCTGACGAAGGCGGATGCCTCTATCCGTCTGACGCCATTGGCCAGCAACACATCAACCAGTGCGTCTTCTTGCGCCGGAAGCAGAGGGTTATGCAGGAAGTTCACACCCCAAGGCGCAATCGGGCCAGGATCGGCGGACAATTCGGCCACCGCCTCCCGCACGGCTTCCGGTTTCATGCCGCCTGCGCCAAAAAATGCCAGATAGCCGACTTTGGCGGCTGTGCGTACCAGCCGCACAGAGGAAATCCCTTTGACCATCCCGCCTAGCACATAGGCCGCACAAGCGCCCTGGTCGGCGCGGAAAGCCGCGCTGCCTAGCCGCTCCGGTGTAATCTGCATAGCGTGTCCATGAGGTGTCGGGTGGGAATAGGGCCTAGCGCAAATAAGACGCGCTGACGATTTTGATCAGGCGCCTCATCAGGATGACCATCATGAACAAAGCTAAGAGTGTTATCTCAAACCCCTCTTCTTGCATCACTGGGAATAACTTGACGATGGCCGCGCCGGGGTAGTCGCCTATGCCTGGATAATGCTGGTGCAAGTAGACGTGGGCAATGAAGCCTATCATCAAAATTAAGGCCACATTCACAAAGCGCATGACGGTTGTCGCCACCAGACTCAGTTTATTGACTTTCTGTTTATAGGTAATGGTTGCCCGCTGGACGACGGGTTCCAGCAGAACCCGATATTGGTTGGCGGTTTCCAGCATCTGAACCACGCCTTCGCGGAGGTTTTTTAGCCTGTTTTCACGTTGCCTGCGGCCGGCATCCTTCAGATAGCGCGAAAACATCTGGGAATGGTTCATGTCGGGGTAGAAATAAGCCAGTGAGGTATCCAGTGTGCCCCAAGTGCGGCCCATCCGTAACGCGGCCCAACTGATTTGCAGGCGATACTTCATGAATACCTGGCCTATGGTTTTGCTGGATGCGTTTAATGAGCGTTCATGGTAGGGCAGGGTCTCAAATTCGCTGCGGGCCTGCCAGAGTTTGAACGCGTTGATGAGTTCAGGACGCATTTTGTCTATATCGAAGGATGGCAGTTCCGTACACAAGTGCAAGGACAAATTGGCCGCCTTGTCATATTCACGCTTGTTTACCGCCCGCAGAACCCCAAAATAGGTTTGTAGAAAGCCGGGTTCCATCGAGCCGATAGTGCCGAAATCGATCAGGGCATAGCGGTTGTTGCGCAATAACAGGATATTGCCTGGATGCATATCGCCATGAAAAAGATTGTCTTCCAGAAGTTGCCGCATATTGGACAAAAACAAATGGGTCGCCACCTTCTTGGGTTCCACCGAGTTTTCCTCGCACCACGCGGCAAAGCGTTCGGGCTTGCTGGAGTTGACGGCGATGGCCTCACTCATCAGTACCCCGGAAATTTCTTCCATGACGATGATTTTTTCAGTGCAGTATTTTCGGAACACATAGGGCACGTAAACTTCGTGGCGTCGCAACACTTTGCGCAGTCTACGGCTATTGGATGTCTCATAGGCATAGTTGAGTTCCTCTTCGACCATGCCGTTGAGTTCGTCCAAGGCTTCATTTAACCTCAGGTGGCGCAGGGGCATTAACATGCCGAGAATGCCCACGAACCAGCGCAACAAGACCATGTCACGGCGAAATGCTTCCGTCACGTTGGGGCGGAGTAGCTTGATCACCACCGGCACCCCTTCCTTGCGCAACACCGCCCGATGGACCTGGGCGATGGACGCAGCGGCAAGGGGGGCGTCTTCGAATTGGGAGAAAATCTTCCCAACGGGACAGCCTAGTTCCTGTTCTATGGTCTTTCTGGCTGCGGCTGCGGGAAAGCCGATGTTGGAGTATAGGGTTTGCGATAATTCCTTGCACAGTTCATCCGAAAACATATCGGAGCGCAGGGATAAAAGCTGTGCCAGTTTGATCCATAGCCCCCCCATGCCTTGAAATAGCTTGCGGGTTTCGACGGCCATGCGCTGGGCATCCCGTTGGCCCCTTAACTTACCAACGAGTCTGCGCAGGCCGAATCCTATGAAGCGCATAATCACGGTTGGGGCGCTTAGTCGGCGATGCTCATGGAGTTCGAGTATTCGAATCGGCCTGCGCTCTTCGCGGGAGACTAGCGGGGTAGGGATGTACTCGGGATTGAGTAGCTTCCTTTTCGGCTTTTCTACCCGGATGAATGTTTGGCTCATTGAGTATCCGAAATGACCTAGGGTGTGCCGCGCAGATGGCGGACTTCCAAGTTTATCAGGGTTCCCGGCGGGCGGCGCACGGCCAAGGAAACCCAATGGCGCGGATCGACGGACCAATTTTGCAAATCCCATGCATTGGATGGTCCCCAGCCGGGGCTGTCAAATGCAACTGATAACGGGTTTACGCTACATTGGAAGGTTCTGAAATCCAAGCCCAGTCCCAGTCCGGTTGCTTTCGCGACGGCTTCCTTGAGGGTCCAGAGCCTGAGGAATTCGGCATCTAGCTTGGCTGGCGGCAGGCTACGCAGGCATTCCGACTCGCTGCTCGAAAAATATCTGTCCGCCAATGCCTGGCAGTCTGGCGAACGATCCAAGCATTCGGCATCGACCCCGATCTCAAATCCTTCGGGCAAAGTCCCCGCGGTCAGCGCACAGACCGCCATGCCATGAGTATGGCTGATATTGAAGCGCGGTGCGCTGGACGGGGTAATGGCTGGATCGACTTCCGGGCGTCCGTGGCCATTGTCGCGGAAGCGCCAGGCGAGTGGCGGCAGACCATGAAACTCGGCCAACATGGCCCGTAGCAAGGCATGGGCCGCCGCATAGGACCAGCCGTCCCGCGCGAAGACAAAGCGGGCGGCCCGTTCGCGCTCCGGCCCGTCAAGCAGGCGTGGGTTGATTGCTTCGGGACTTCCTTCGCCCCCGTCCGGGACTAGGGTGCAAAGAACAATCTTTAATGTCTGCGGAACCGGTGCATTGGGCGCGAACGGATTTTTTGCAGCAGTGGAGAACATGTCAACAAGGTTAGCTCAATCGTCGTCTTCGTCATCATCATCGTCGTCGTCTTCATCGCCACCGAATAGGCTGGCGTTTTTTTCGCGGACTACGATGAGGACAATTTGTGCGTCTGTCTTGATCTTGCCCGCCTCGCGTAATTGCTCGACCGCGTTGTTGACCTTGCGCAACAACTTGCCCTTGCCTTTGCGCAGTTTTTTCACCGCGTCGGCATCGCGTTTGCCGATATCCAATACGATTATATCGGATGGGGAGTCGTTGCTGTCCGGGGTGGGTTCGGAAATGTTGGTTACCATGATTGCGATTCCGTTACTGTGAGTAATGGCAGTTTATCGGGAGGATGTTACCTGACCACGGTGAGTTTGGGCCGTTTCGCGCTTTTGCGCGCCGTGCTTGCAGCCTTTTTGAGGTTTTTCCCCATATCCCATAACCAGCCGTTGGATTTGCGCCGGTTCGACCTTTCATGCCTTTCAAGATAGGTGTTGGCCGCCGCCAATTCACTTTTTACCAGTTTTCTGATCATCCGCTCAAGTGGTTTCAAGCCTTTGGATTGCTTCTTGCTTGGACCTGCCTCGGTAAGGCTTTTGCTATAGTAAGTCCCGTCGCCTCTGGCTTTCAAGAATGTGATGGATTCTACAATGCTATCAATTTGAATGGGTTCCATAATAGTCAACGCCTCGTCTCGGTTGTCGGAATGGTTTTTTTACAGTACATGGCATGGCTTGCCCGTCTGGATTTTGCCCGCCATGCCTGTGGAATCGGCATTGCAATGGAGCTTAAGCCGATAAACACCCAAGCGGGGGATTTTAAGTTTCAACTGGCTCAACTCTAGCACCGCGCTTGATTATCTACAAATCCGATCCTGATTGGCAAGAAGTTTCGGCCAAACAGGTATGATAAAAATGAATCAATCAGGGTTTGCGGCGGGAATGGCCAGTAGCAGTTCTGCCTCGTCAAGCAAGCGATAGCTGGGTTTTTTGCCGCTCAATTCAAAACTGCGGTCAAGAATGACCGGAACTCCCTCGCCGCGCTTGTCCATCACATGGCTGCGATGGCTTGCCATAGTCTGATCTTTGCCAGGCACGGGGCAACGCGCCAATAGGCTGGTAATGGCCTCATTGCGGGCGGCCTGCCGATAAGCAAGGCTTTCCACTGTCATCGTATTCGGAATCGAACCCGGCGAATAGAGTTCGAGTCGGTCGTCGAATAGCCGAAGCCGGATTTTACTGCCGTATAGACTGTAATCCCGATGGGCCACGGCATTGGTCACGGCCTCAAACACCGCCACGCCATCGAATTGGGGCAGGTCTTCCCGACCTTCCCGTTTGCGGGCCGTGACGCGCATGTTTTTTCGCACGAAGTCACAGGCGGCAAAAATTTGCGCGTCAAGCGGCCCGGTGATATCTTGGGCATCACGCTGATAGGCTGCCTCGCTCTGCGGGGCAATCGCCGAGCCTTGATAGGCCACCGCCTGAATGAAGGCGCTGGGCAAAAAACGGCAGGGATCGGCCACTGCCAGCAACACACCGGCCACCGTGGGGCGAATCAAGCCATCTATGTCGCGGCGGGCCATGGCGAGTTTTTGCAATAAATCCTCGCGGGTGTCTAGTGTGCGTCCGCTGGCAAAGCGTTGCCACAAGCCAGGTTCAAGATCGTCCAAGGAGGCTTCAGGCACACACTGCTCATCGAAACGAATAATGCGGGCTTGGCTGCGTTGCTGAAACAGACGCGCCAGATAATCCGGGGACATTTCCCGTTTGCTGTCCACCACCCGATGGAAATAACCGCCAGGGCTTTTATGCACGAACAGGCTGCGCCCGATTTCAATGCGCAACACCGGTTGCTCGGTGCCGGTGACATCCGGCAAGGTCAGCCGCTCGGTCAACGCTGCCAAGGGCGGGTTTATGCAGTCTTGGCACAGGTCGCGGACAAAACTTACCACCGCATCAAGCCGGTCCAAGGGGATGCCAAATACCTCGCGGGTCTTGTCATCAACACCAAGTACGACAGTGCCACCTTGACTGTTGGCAAAAGCGGCCAATTCGTCGGCCAAGGAGTCACGATGCGGGGCGCTGACTTTGGGTCCGGCAAAGCGCACGTCTTTGAGTTCGAGAAAACTGTCTTCGCCGAGACGGATTTTTTCCAGCAGTTCGGAGCGGGTGGGCGACATGTTTAGATTCCCCGCCCCAGCCGCGCCCAGCGTTTTTTAAATGCCTCGATACCGCCTTCCATGACCCGGCAGACTTCATCGCGCACAGCTTTTTCTTGCAAGGCGCCGCGATGTCGCACGAAGCACTGGCCCGCGCCGAAGTCAAAGGCATGCACCATCTCCGCATCGCCATTGACCACGATATTCGGGTTGTGGGTGACGATGATGATTTGGCGGCGGCGTTTGTTTTCCCGAATCTGCCGGGTGATCAAGGTATAAATCAAATGGTTGTCGAGATCGTCCTCGGGCTGGTCCAGCACCAAAGGTTCATCGCCAAAAGCCAGCAAAAAAGCCAGCAACGCAGCGGCACGCTGCCCTGCCGAGCCTTGTTCTATCGGGGTGAAACCGGTCCCGTCGCCGTTGCGGCTGTATTCTATTTTCAGGTCGTCTTCCGGGAACCAAGTTAGGATACGGTCGCCCAACTCGGGATGGGTCGAAATTTGGCGCTGCAAATAGTTGCGGAAATGTCCGCCCAAGTCTGCGTCAATGGTGTACAGGCGACGTTTTAATTCATTAAGCCCTTGCAGCGACTGACCGGCAACAGCAGTTTTCAGATACTCATGGACCAAGCCACTGGTGGGTTGACCTGAATGATCCACCCGCAGAATATCGTCCCCGAAGCGGTCATCGTTCACGCCTAGCAATTCACGCAGGGATCGCTCGATGCTACGCGCATCAAAACCAAAGGGCTTCACGGTGATACGCACATAGGCATTGTGGCTAAGATGCGCTTGCAGAAACGCCTCTCTTGATGCAGTGATGGCCTGACGCGCCTCAAGCAGTTGTTGGTCTTGTTCGGCGATTTGGATTTGTAAATTCTCCCTGTCCTGTGCCCATAACTGGAATCGGTTCAGTTCCGTTTCCAGTTGCTGGCGCTCTTGCACGAGACGGCCAAATGCTTGCGGGTCTTGCACTCCTTGCTCAGTCAGCGCCGCTTTGAGTTCATCATAGGCTTGCTTTGCCTGTAGCATGCGCAAGACCCAGGTTTGGTAGCGTGGGTCTTGCTGCGCTTGGTCGATGGTCTGGTTGAATTGCCCCAACACTTCGAGAAGCTGCTGCCGGGTGGCGTTGCTGGCCTGCTCCACAGACTGCCGCCAAGCCAAGATATCGGCATCGTCTTGTGCATCGAATACGCCGTGGGGCCAGTCATCAAGGCTTTGCTCGGCAATCAGTTCGCGTATCTGCGTCGGCCACTGTCCAACCCGCTCCAGCAAGGCTGTAACTTCGCGAGACTGTCGGGTGGCTTGTTGTAGGTTTTTTAGCACGTCGGCATGATGGGATTGGGCAAATGTCTCCAGCTTCCGTTGCACATCGGCCAGCTTGCGTTGAGTTTCTTCGCGCCCGGCCAGCTTGCCGTCCAATTCGCGCAGCTTTGCCCGCAGGCTGAAAAAGCTCTGCTTGGCTTCCTCGAAACGCTGCTTTTGCGCTGCGATATCCGCTGCGGCGCCGTCGATCACATCCAGCAGGGCTTGCCGGTTGTCGCTGGCCATAGCCGCAATTTGCCCTTGGCTAAATAAGCGCAAGGGAAAGCGTTCCGCTGTCACGGCCTGCGAAGCGGAGGCATGCCAGCCTTGGCCGTCCCATTCTTCGACCACGACACCAGTTCCGTCGGCCCGCCAGCGCAAGCGATGCCGGACACCGTCGCGCATGAGGCTGATCCGAATCTCAGTGTCCCCGCGTAATGCGCCGGGGGTTTCGCGGTCGCCGCGCCCTCCGGCAATCTGGCGGAAGCGTTCAAACACGGTGCGCGGCTCACTTTTTTCGTCAAAACGCAGCAATTCCTCCTGGCGCCGGTAGGCCAGCCGCAAGGCATGAACCACAGTGGATTTCCCTGTGCCACGGCCTCCGATCAAGGCGTTGTAATACGGGGTCAGATCCATCTTGACAGGCTCGCCGTTGCCCATCACGCGGGCTTTTTCGATCTCGATGGCTTCGATGAAATGCACGGGCAAGCGGAACGGATCGAATGGGCCTTCGTCACTACGGCGGACCGATACGCCGTTGCCGTCCAGCAGGGCTAGACGCAGCCCTTCCAGTGTCGGGCTGGCCATCTTAACCCAAGTGTAGCGGGAACCGGGTATGGCATCGCCTCGAAAACTATGGCAGTCGCTGCCTAGAACCCGTGCCCAGTTGATGTTGGCCTGAGTAAACAGGGTAGGCGATGGACCATCCCGATTGGTAATCTCCATCGCCAAGATGGCGGGATTTTCGATGACTTGTTTTATTGTATTAGCATCAATACGAGTGCTGTTGGAGTCTGGCAAAACCTGAAGCAAGCCTTTGTCATTGTCGGCATGCGCGGGGATAGGCAACGCGCCGGCATCCACTGCAAACTGCACGACTTCAGCCGCGCCTTTGCGAGTCACGCCGTCGCTATCACCCTCAGTGCCTGCGTACCCCACTATTGCAAGCAAGTCGCTAACTTTTCGCGATGCGCTCTCAGGGCCGAAGATTGTCAACAAATGGAAACCACCCTGAACGGATATCTCGACACCTGGAAAAATGTGCAGTTCACGAAAGCCATCTGGCGGAGTTCTTAGCATTACAGCATAGGCATCTTTGAGCTTGTCGATCCAAGCACCGCTGTTGTGATCGGTCACAGCCACACAGTCGATTTCGGCTGCCATGTACTTGAGCAACCATTTTTCGGGTGTCACCTCGTCAGATGTTCCAATGGCATTCTGCCATGCTTGGGTATCTTTCGAGGCCGGGGTGTGGGTGTGAAAATCGAATTTCCACCAGCGCGAGCCGGGGTAAGGCCAAGCTTGGCTCATGAGTCGGACCCCTCGCCGGGTTCAACAAACGGCGGCTGTCCGTCAACAATCAAATGGCTGTGGATTGAAACGACTGGGCTAAACCGGATTTCATTAGCACTCGTAGCCGGACCCATAACCCATGTTGCGAGCTTGCCGCTGCTGGAACTTATTGACATTTTTTTGGCCGATTCTGCAATAAAGACACTTTCAGAATAGTGCAATGTTTTGTATTAAGCAATAATATTGACACCGTATACCTTATGATTTTCACAGGATTGCAAGCATGAGTGATGTCACAACCGCAGGCCTTGGCCAGCACGGCCTAGGCACTAGGGCTTCTATCGCCATCATTGGCATGGCTTGCAGGCTTCCCGGAGCGGATGACACTGATGCGCTTTGGCAGTTGTTGGCTTCAGGCGGTTCCGCCATCCGCCCCATTCCCGCGCAGCGCTGGGACATCGGCCTGCTGCATGATCCCGAGCGTAAAACTCTGGGGCGGACGGTCAATAGCCGGGCGGGCCTAATAGATGGCATCGACGGTTTCGACGCAGCTTTTTTTGGCATTTCCAGCCGCGAAGCCTGCGCCATTGACCCCCAACAACGCCTGTTATTGGAGGAAACTTGGCACGCCTTGGAGGATGCCGGGCTGGCAGCCGAGGCCTTGCGCGGGCAGAGGGTGGGGGTGTATGCGGCGGCAATGGCGAACGACTACCTGCAACACGCGGCCTCGCCGTTCCGTGTCCCCGATGCCTATTCCGCCATTGGTGTGTACGCAGCACTGCTTGCCAACCGCCTGTCCGCGTTTTTCGGCTGGCGCGGCGAGAGCGTCAGCGTTGACAGCGCTTGTGCATCGTCGCTTGCGGCCCTGCATCAGGCTCGCTTAGGCTTGCTAGACGGTTCTGTCGATTACTGCATCGTCGCAGCGGCCAACGCCCTGCTCAGCCCTTGGAAAATGGTTTCCTTCTCGCAGGCGGGCATGTTGAGCGGAGACAGCCTGTGCAAGACCTTTGACCAAGCTGCCGATGGCTATGTGCCGGGCGAAGGCGCGGTGGTCTTGGTATTACGGCGCACCAGCGACGCAATCGCGTCGGGTGAGCGCATCCACGGTCTGCTGCTGGGTTCGGCCATCAATCATATGGGGCTAAGGGGTGGCCTCACCGCACCGTCGGTCGAAGCGGAAGCGGAAGTCATCCGCGCCGCTTTGGAGCAGGCGGGTGTGGCCCCGCACCGGCTGTCTTACGTCGAATGCCACGGCACCGGCACCGCGCTCGGTGATCCCATCGAGGTGGAGGCCTTGGCCCGCGCACTTGCACCCGAATGCGCCGCCAATGGTGGCCCGCCCACAGTGCTAGGCTCAGTCAAAACCAATATCGGGCACCTTGAAGCAGCCTCCGGTTTGGCAGGCGTGGTCAAGCTGCTGTTGATGATGCGCCACGGTATGATCCCGCCGACTATTAATCTACAGCAGGACAATCCCCTGATAGACTTTGCCGCGTTGCCCTTAGCGCCGGCCCGGACCCTGACTCCCTGGCTTAGCCGTCCCAGAATCGCGGGGCTCAGCGCGTTCGGTTTTGGTGGCGCGGGGGGGCATGCGATTTTTGCCGAACCGCCGACCCAGCCGCCGGTTGTGACGGGGGAGCTGCGCACCGACACTAGCCCGCCAGTGGCACTGGCCTTGTCCGCCGCCGATGAAACCGCCCTGAAGACGCTGGCTGTGAGCATGGCAGAAAGGATGGAAAGGCCGCATTCGCCGGATTTGTTGGAGTGGGGCAGGGCGCTGGCCTCGCGGCGCGGCTCACTTACACATCGAATCCTGATCACCGCCCGCAATCATGCCGAGGCGCTTGCCGCCTTGCGCAGGCCCGATCTGCCGATACATGTTCAGGGTGATGCCCCACCCAGTTTGGCGCTACGCGTACTGCCCGGAACCGCGCTATCGGTTTGGCGGGCATTGCGCGGGCAGCTTCCGGGCTTGAACCGCATTGCCAAGGCGCTGGAACTGCGTTTGCGGGCAGCCGGTTTCGATGCCGACGATCTTGCCGTTGCCGATTATGTGCATCTGCGTTCTTGCATCAGCCTGCTGCGGGAATGCGGCTTGGAACCCCGCTTGATACATGCATTCGCTGCGGCCCGTCCGGCCGCCTTGGCCGCCGTCGGCGTGATCAGCGACGAGGCCGCTGCCGGCATCGTATGTTATGGCAATGCGGCCCCGCTAGACTTACGCCGCCCCGCCGTCACCTATCGGGACGGGGACACCGGCTTGGAATTGGTCCCCGTGCGCCTTGCGCAGGCAGCTTTGCAAGGACTCTTGTCAAAGCCTTCCGCCGCTTTGGAATTGTTGTCCTTGGGACTACGCCTGTGGCAAGGCAACCACACCTTCCGAGCCTTTCTTGAACAGTGGCGTGAAGAACTCGGCGAGGAACCCGGCCAGTGCTTGTCACGGCAAGCACCGGGAATTGGGCTTAGCTTGGCTGTGGCTTCGGCACTGTGGGCCACCTGTGCGCGTTGGTCGTTGCGCCCGCCGTCCGTCGCTGCGCAATGGCCTGCTTGGCCGCTGGCGGCATTGGTTGCCGATGGTTTGGTCGCCCGGCGGCTGGCCTTGGAGGTGCTTGAGCAAGCCCGTCCGGTCGAGGACTTGAACCTTGTGTTGGCTAAGATCGCCTGTCTGCCTGTTGCTGGCCGGCATCCTTGGCTGGAGCAACAGCGCAATCACCTGCCTGAGATGGACGGATATCCATCTCCATTGGACGGTGCAGCCGCCAGCCAGCGCGGTGAGTCCGCCGATTTCGTCCTATGCCTAGGGCCGGAGTCGTTCGCTCCCGCCTTGCCTGCGCCCACCGGCCGGCTTGTGCTGCTGGACCCGAGGTCCGGCGTGGAAGGCCTAGAGTACGCGCTGGCGGAATTGTGGTATGCGGGTTTGGATGTGCATAGCCGGGCGTTGCAACGGCCCCGCGCCCATCTAGACCTTCCGCCCTATCCGTTTACCCGCAAATCCTATTGGCTACCGCGCTTGCCTACAGAGCCCAGGCCGGTGTTATGGGAAACCGGGCAAGCCCTCAGTTGGGTGGATTCCGTTGCCGGACCTGCGGGCGGTTCCTTCGAATTGACAGGCCGAATGCCGGAAACGGTCGCCACGCGACCTTATTCCGGCCCAGATCAAACCCTTATTGCAACAGCATTGCCGCCGGGGGAGGGAGTTCCACCACCGGTCGCATCGGCCAAGCCGGAGCACACCCCGGACGAGTCCTGTGACTGGGTGGAGTGTGTGCGGCAGTGCGTCGCTGCCACCTTGGAGGCCGATGCCAGCGACATAGACCCGCACCAGCCCTTGGACAAACTAGGCATCGATTCGCTGATTTCCATGGATCTGGCTGCCCGCATAGAACGCAGCTCCGGGGTCAAGCTGAGCCCGGCTACAGTGGAGCAACTAGGCAGTGTGGCGGCCCTCGCCCGGCGCATCGCCCAAGAGTCAGGACGCGGGGAAACGGTGCACCAAGCAGAGGCGGGCACCACATCTGTACCATTGCAAGCCGCCGCCGTTAGGGTTGGTGTGCCGGGTTTGCTGGATACCCTGGAGTTGGCCGGACGGGCTTGCCCGCCCTTGGCCACGGGCCAAGTCTTGGTGCGGGTCATGGCCGCCGGCATCAATTTCAGGGATTTGCTGATTGCCTTGGATGCCTTGCCCGAAGCACGGGGAGAACCCTTGGGTTTGGAGTTTTGCGGCACCATCGAAGCGCTGGGTGCGGGTGTTGCAGGATTGGCCGTGGGTGGACGGGTGTTCGGCATCGCCCCCGGTGCTTTGGCGGAGCGGGTAGTGACGGAAGCCGCCTTGGTGGCACCCGCACCGCGAAGTTTGGGCTATGCATCGAATGCCGCTTTGCCCGTCGCTTATCTCACCGTGCTGCGCTGTTTGGAAGATATGCGGCCCGGACAGACCCTGCTGATTCATGCGGCGGCAGGCGGGCTGGGCCAAGCCGCCGTGCAGTTGGCCCGGTCGCTGGGTGTGAAGATTTTTGCCACCGCCGGCAGCCCGGACAAACGGGCGTGGCTGGAAAGCCAAGGCATAGCACAGGTCATGGATTCGCGCAGCCTGGATTTCGCCGAGGAGG
>CAIZPP010000325.1 GCA_903934875.1 uncultured Methylococcaceae bacterium | reverse complement strand
GGGCGCGAAAATACACGCGGCGGATATTAAATTTGCTCGGCAAAAATGGCGAGGCGTTTTTAATCGACGACAGTATTTTCCAGACCGCAGAAATCGGCAGGATTCATGCAAAAGCGGCGTAACTTTTGGCGAAGGTATTGTTGATGACAATGAGGTTTTCAATCTTGGTCCGCTGATGAACCGGGTATTTGGTGAGAACAATTTTATTGCATCTTGCATTTGGCAAAAAAAGTATTCTTCATCCAACGACCACAAAACTATCGCACCCATGCACGAATATATTCTGGTTTACCAAGCTAGCAGTGCATGGAATAGGAACTTACTGCCACGCGGAGAAGAAAAGGATCGACAATACCGATTCCAAGACAGTTTAGGTATATTTAGGTTAAGTGACTATACTTGCAATAAAAGTGCAACAGAGCGACCGAATCTTTACTATCCTATTATACAGCCAAACACGGGTGAAGAAATCTGGCCCAAAAAAACAGCAGCTTGGCGATATAGTCAAGAAAGGCACGAACACAACGAAAAAAATGGTTTTATCTACTGGGGAAAAGATGGATTAGGCAAAGTCCCTGCCTTCAAACGGTACAAGCATTTATTGAAAAATGCCGATGGTGTAGTTCCTACTACTTGGTGGACATTTGAGGAAGTAGGGCATACCGACACGGCAAAAAAAGAATTACTCGACATACTGTCTGAACATACCACGACCTTTTCCACCCCAAAACCCGTCCGCCTGATTGAACGCATACTCCGAATCGCCACGAAACCCGATGATTTAGTTTTGGATTTCTTTGCCGGTTCCGGCACAACCGCCCATGCAGTCATGAAATTAAATGCCGAAGACGGGGGCAACCGCCGTTTTATCTTGGTATCCAACACCGAGGCCACGGACGACGCACCCGGCAAAAATCTTTGCCGTGAGGTCTGCGCCGAGCGGGTTCGGCGTATCATATGCGGATACACCAACAAAAAGGGCGAGGCAGTGCAAGGCTTGGGCGGCGACCCTTCGACTAAGCTCAGGACAGGTTTCGCCTATCTGCGCACCCGCCGCATTCCCGCCGAAGCGGTGTTGAGCCGCATCGAACATGAACAAGTGTGGACAGCCTTGCAACTGATTCACACAGATGCCTTGCAGCCTTACACCACTGGTGCGGCAATGCAAACCGCCGAACTCCCTGATGGCAGGTTGGCGTATTGCCTCAAGGCCAACGAAGAAACCATAAGCCAATTATTGGATTTGGCGGAGGGTAATGGCATTGTCGTTGTGTACAGTTGGCAACCGGGCTGGCTGCGCCAATATTTACCCAACGAGACTATCTCTGTCGAACAAATCCCCGCCTTTTTAATCAACCGTTTTGGGGGCGATTATGCTGCGTAGCTATGAAGCAATTTACGACCAAGGCCAGTTGCGTTGGGTGAACGATGCCCCAAAGGAAACCCCCTTGCGCGTGATTGTCACCGTGATTGAAGAGACTAAAGCAGCCACCTCGGAGCCTACCCGCAAACGCCGCCGACCACCCCCAGAGTTGGCCGGGATGATGCGCGTGGTCAATGCTGGGGACGACTTGATTGGACCGGCGATTCCTGCAACCGAATGGGACGTTCTGAGCGGTTAGTGCAAGCATGAGCGTCATCACCCCCAAATATTATCAAAAAGAAGCCGTCAACCATGTGTTGGAAATCTTCCGCTATGCCGAAAGCCAGCTACAGCAAGCGCAAGACGAGGATAGCCAGCGCACTGCAACCGCCTTCAACGGCAATGTGCTGTTGGAAGCTCCTACAGGGGCAGGCAAGACCTTGATGGCCGGTTTGATTGCCGAAACGTTCTCCCGGCCCGACCATCGCCACAACGCCAAGATTGTTTGGTTTTGGTTTACGCCCTTCGCCAATCTGGTTGAGCAAGCCAAAGGTTCGCTGAAAGCCGATTTCACCGGCTTGCGCGTCCGCGATTTGACGTGTGAGCGCATCGCCTATGCCACCAAAAGCGGGGACGTGTTTGTGACCACATGGGCATCCGTTGCGGCACGGAACGCGGACAGCCGACGCTTGCGCAAGAATGGGGATTTGTCGCTATCGCTGGATCAATTCATTGTGGAATTGCGGCAAGCCGGGTTTCGCATTGGTGTAGTCGTGGACGAAGCCCATCATGGTTTCACCCATGAGACCGAGGCCATGCGTTTTTACCGGGAGACGATGAAGCCGGATTTCACTTTGTTGATTACCGCCACGCCAGACGATGCCGACATTGAACAATTCAAAAAGGCGGCGGGCATGGGCGAATTACACCGCTTTCCGGTGTCCCGCACAGATGCCGTGGAGGCGGGGCTAATCAAACCGGGCGTCAAGTCCATCGCCTATCTTGCCTCAGACGACCATAAAACCTTAGCCGACATTTCCGGCACAGCACTCGCCGAAGGCTGGCAAACCCATCAGGCGATCAAGGCGCAATTAGTCTCAATCGGGGTGAACCTCACACCCTTGATGCTGGTGCAAGTCGCCAATAAAGGCAAAGAGGGAACTAACGCCATTGAGGAAGCGAGAGCCAAGCTGGTAGCCTTGGGAGTACCCAATGGTGCAATAGCCTCCTATACCGCCGATGAACCCACCGACGATTTGCTCGTAGTGGCATTGGACGAGAGCAAGGAAGTCTTGCTGTTCAAAATGGCGGTGGCTATGGGCTTCGATGCGCCTAGGGCGTTTACCGTCGTCTCCTTGCGCGGGGCTAAGGATGTTGATTTTGGCATTCAAGTCGTCGGTCGCATCCTGCGGGTGCATCGCAAATTGCAGCCACTCGCTTTGAATCAAACCTTGCCGGACCCATTGCGCTTTGGCTATGTGTTTTTGGCCGATTATGAGAGCCAAAGCGGGTTAATCAAAGCAGGTGATAAGATCAATACGATTAAAACCAAGCTTTCGGCGATTTCCGACAATGCTCTTTTGGTTCGCATTGCCGGGGAGTCCGAAGTGCAATTTTCACAAAACGGGCAAATGTCCCTGTTGCCACGGCCTTATGTACCGCCACCTTGGAAGCCTTTGGCGGAGGGTGGCAACCCCACACCTGAGATTCCAGACATTCAACTAGGAGCCACCCTAACGCTGCCCGGCTTCGATTTGCTGTGGATGCAAGCTAGCACTTCACCAAAACCGTCAAATGTTCAACTATTGACCAATCCCCTGCCTAGTAATTCGGCTAACCCCTTGCTAGAAAATGTACCGGCAAACCCTGAAACCTTGTCAACGCAAAAAAACCTAAGCGAGGCATTGCCGAGTTTTGATTTGACTTTGGCGCAAACTCCCGCCAGACCCAAAACGCCAAATTCTCAAACAACGACGAATCCTCAACCCGGCAATTCTTTGTACTCATTGCGTAAGGACGCGCCGACTCGATTTCAGACCGAGCGTTTACCCTCGTCCACCGATGAATTATTGAAGAAAATTGGAGCCTACAAGCTGGAAGCGGGGGTTTTAGCGGCTGGCTTGCGAAAAACCGTCAAGATCACCCGAAAAACGATTGAGAATATTTTCGGAAATCATGAGGAAGTCAACAAAAACATTCAGGCAAAGCTTTCGAGTGTGGCTTTAGCCCGTCATGCGCAACGGGTTTTATTTGATGCCCAAGCCATCGACCCACGAGAAGCAGAAGCCGTTTTAATGGAGCGTTTACACTTGGAATACAATGAAGTGGGCGGCATGGGGCTGTCAGAAGATGAGTTGCGCCAAGCACTGCATTTGATTTTGGCAACGTTCCCTAACCTGTTACGGGATGCAGAACGGGTTAGTTTGGCAAGTTGCAGAGAAGTTGTTGAAACCGCATCCTTACCTTCTTCTGTTGAAATACCCCAAGGAGCCTTGCTTTCACGACTGAATGTCTATGGCGTGATGCCGCAAGACCTGAACGAGGCGGAGCGTAAATTTGCCGAACTGCTGGATGCAGACACCTCGGGAACCGTGCAATGGTGGCATCGCAACGAACCGCGTAAACCGTGGTCAGTTGCACTTGTCCTGCCTGGTGGAGAACGCTATTTCCCCGATTTCATCATAGGCGTAAAAGACCGGATAAAAGGCGGCGGTTTGCTGTTGGCGGAAACCAAGGGGGATTTCATATTAGACAATGACGACACACGGGAGAAGGCGCGGGCGGAACATAAATTTTATGGCACTCCGCTTTTGCTTTCGCAAAAAACAAACGGACAATTTTGGATAGCCCGGTATATCGCAATAGCGAACCGCGTTGAACGGGATCAAGCATTTAGGATTGAACACTTGGGGCAGTATTGAGCATGAAGCATTACCATCTGCCCATCGGGGCGGATTTTTTTGTGGGTAGCGTGTTGATAACGTACTGGCTAGAAAACGCTAGTTTTTAGGTTGAAATATTCTAAGGGATGAATGGCTTGTTTATGGGTGAAAACGGGTTAAATCGCCGCCGGCATTTTAGGCTACATCCGCCAACTTCGTGCTGGACCGGGAAACCTTGGACACTGGCGCATTGCAAAAGGACGGCGGTTTTAAGCGCATTGATAAAATATTCGATGGTGGGCTGGATAGCCTGCTGGCGGAACTTAATCAGACATTATGGGCAAAACAGGCCTGAGGGCATATAATCTTACTTCCTTACTTTAGGGGATTGCCATGCTTGCTAAAATGACCTCCAAAAACCAAATCACCCTGCCGAAGGCTGTGATAGCCCAAGTACCTTCCGCTGAATATTTCGATGTGGAAGTTGAGGGCGGACGCATCGTGCTGACCCCGGTCCGAGTCCAAAAAGCCGATGCCGTGCGGGAAAAGCTGGCTCAACTCGGCATTGCTGAAAATGATGTAGATGATGCCGTGGCATGGGCTAGAGGCCAAAAATGAGCTTGCGTGTCGTCATCGACACCAACATCGTCCTATCTGCCTTGTTATTCCAGAAGGGCCGCTTGAGTTGGGTGCGCCACGCTTGGCAAAACGCAACCGTCACACCCGTCGTATGCCGCGAAACCGCCGCTGAATTGATGCGTGTGCTGACTTATCCTAAGTTCAAACTGACGGCAGAGGATAGAAACGAGTCGCTGGCGGATTTCCTGCCTTGGGCGGAAATTGTCACCCTGCCAGAAAAGTGGCCGGAAATCCCCGAATGCCGCGATGCCCATGACCATGTGTTTTTGGCCTTGGCCCGTTTCGCTGAAGTGGATGCATTGGTGACTGGCGACAATGACCTGTTGACGCTCCGCGATGGGTTCAACCCGCCCATATTGACTGCCAAAGAATTGAAAAACCTCTTGGCCTCACCATGACAGCCACCCAGCGGAAAAATGTACCCAAAATTTTTCACGGTGTGACCCCAGTGTGACCGCAATAAAAAAGGCTTACTGTCTTGTGACGGTAAGCCTTTGACATTTTGGAGCCGATGAGAGGAATCGAACCTCCGACCCGCACATTACGAATGTGCCGCTCTACCGACTGAGCTACATCGGCGCTAAACCACCATTATAGTGTGATTACATGCCATCGGCAAGCCTTTAACTCGTACAGTTATCGCAGCAAATAAGGTTCGGGCGGGACGATGGCAGTTTGCTGTAACAGGAGGTTGGCTAGCAGCCGGGCTGCGGCGGGGGCCATCACGAAGCCGTTTCTGAAATGCCCGCAGTTGAAAAACAGGTTGGCAATTTCAGGATGGGGGCCTATGCTAGGTATGCCGTCGGGCGAACCGGGGCGCAGTCCTGCCCAGTGTTTTTCTATAGCGCATTGCTTGAGCGGGGGCAGCAGGGAGGTGGCAAAGCGGCGCAAGCCCTCATAGGCTTTGTCGGTGGTGCATTTGTTGAATTGGGCGTTTTCAATGGTGCTGCCGGCCAGTATCTTGCCGTCCTTGCGCGGTATTAGATAACGTCCGCCGCTGATTACCATGTGTCCTAGCAAGCCGGGTGGCGAGTTGAAGATGAGCATCTCCCCTTTGACCGGTATGATGGGCAGTTCAGGCAAGCCCGAATTAACCGCCAGCAGGCTAGACCAAGCCCCGGCAGTCACCACATAATCCTCTGCGGTGAGCAATTGTTTGCGGGAAACGACACCAACCGCCCTGCCGTGTTCTATTTTGATTGCATCGACCGGATGCTGTTCAAGCAACTCGACGCCACGCCTGGCCAGATCCATTTTCAGTGCGCGTAATAAGCGGGGATTGCGCACTTGGGCTATGTCGGGCAATGACAATGGGTTTTTCAATTCGGCACGGATGTTGGGTTCGATGGCCATCAGGTCATTGCGGGCCAAAGCTTCGTAGCGGGTGGCGTTGGTTTCGGCCCAAGCCTTGGCAAGTCCAATCTCCGCGCAATCAGTGAACAGCAGGCCGCTGCGAATCCACTCTGGATCGACACCCGTGCTTGCTCGCAATTCCTCCGTCAAGCGAGGATAGGCGGATTGGCTCCAGCGGCAAAGCGCAGTAATGGGGTCCGCCGCCTTCCACGGGGCCAGCGGGGACAATATGCCTCCGCCCGCCCAAGATGACTCCTTGCCTAGCCTTTGCTGTTCGAGCAACACGACCCGTTTGCCCGCGTCCGAGAGTTCGCGGGCGCTCAATAGCCCGGAAACGCCTCCGCCTATGATAATGACGTCTGTTTGTCTCATGGTCTCACATCGGGCCGACGGAGGGCAGTTTTTCTCCGCCAGGTGGTGCGTTCGGAGCAACCACACCTTCAGGAGTAAATTGCAGGCCACTGCGCAAGCGGTTTTCCAACTTGCTCCAAGCCCCTTCCAAGGTGGTGTCCATCACGACGACATTGCCCATGGAAAGAATGATCCGGGCAAGTTCCGGTATTTTGATGTTTCCCGTTGATACTAGGTAAACCGGCTGCACATAGATGATGGATTTGCCTATCGGCAGTACAATGATGCGCCCACGCACCACATGGGAACCTTTTTGGTCCCATAGCGAGAACAAGCGGGAGATTTCAGGGTCTTGGTCGATCAGTGCGCTGACTTGTGATGGCCCGTCAACTTGCACTTCGCGGCTGAATTTGTAAACGATTATTTTCCTGTTGTAGGGTACTCCCAAAGGGTCGTAATTACGCTCTCCGGCCACAGCCAGCACGCTCAGGTTGTTGCGCCCTACGGGTGTCATGGGGTTGAGTAACACGAAAGGCTGCATCTCGCTGGCTCCATCCAGTATGGTGGTCAAATAATAGGGTCTGACCGGTTTTTCGCTGACCTTGGCGAAGTCCCAAGTTTCCGATTGTTGGTAAAACAAGGCCGGATCGGTCTGGTGATATTTTGCATAGATTCCCATTTGCACTTGGAAAATATCCCGTGGGTAGCGCATTTGCTCGCGCAATCTCGGCGGCATGGTCGCAATGTCCTTGAACAGTCCGGGATAGGCGTTGCTATACCCTTGGATGATAGGATCGTTGGGGTCGGCAATGTAATAGTCAACGGTTCCATCAAATGCATCGACAATAATTTTCACTGAGTTGCGGATGTAATTGAAGCGCTTTTCATCCTCCCGCCTGTAGCTTTTAAAGGTGAATTTGTAGTCATGGGCGACGGGATTCCAATCCGATGTCGTATAAGCATCTTGCACCCAGAAAATCCGCTTTGGTGTGACCACAATATAGGGATCGTTGTCGAGGGAAAGATAAGGTGTCAGCGTTTTGATGCGCTCGGTGATGTTGCGGCGGAACAATGCCTTGCTTTCACCGTCAATGTTGACCGAGAAAAACAATTTTTCATCCCGGAAATAGACCGACATCAGCAATTTGCGGAACAGTGACGATATTTTTACGCCATCTTTGCCCGAATAACTTTGGCTGGACCCCATGTCATCAAAAGTGGATATATCGGGTATCCTAAGCTTGTTGGGCACAATGGCGTAATTAAGGTTTTCCGTGCCGAAATAGATATCGGGCTTTTCGACTTTGAACCCAACATCGGATTGCAGGCTCAAATCGCGCAGGAACCAATGCATGGGTGTTTCACCATCTTGGGCGGCTGGCGTAACCACTGCGCCGTAACCGTGGGTGTAGCGCAGATGAGTGTTTTCCCAATTCTGCGCTTCGCGGGGCAGTTTTTCAATGTTGATTTCGCGTGCCGCCAGATTGACTTGCTCGACTAGGCCATTCAGCATGTAGCGGCCCACATCCACATCAGTGAAATTGTAATAAGGCCTGATGCCTTGCAATTGCTGGTAAACTTCGTCCAGAAATTCAGGGTCCCAGACCGGAATATTGTGCAAATGCTGGCGCATGTCCGGCTCGATCAGGTCAGCTCCGGTCGCTGCGGTCACTTGAATGGTTTTAATTTTTTCGCCGTCCAGGTCAAATGCCTTCAGGGTCGCATCGATATTATTCTTCATGTATAGGCGTTCGGTCTGGACGGGATTGGGTTTTACCAAAAACCGGTCCAGTGATTTTGGCATGATGTCGTTATACCTTAGCCCCCACGCCGCCAGGAAGACCCCGAGCAGGGTCAGGGTCAACTTCAAACCCCTGTTGGCATGTACCCAGTAAATGCCTGTCGCCGTCGCCGCAATTAGGGCAATCACCGAGACCCAGATGAGCGGCAGTATGTAATTCATTTCGACATAGCCGGGGCCGAAGAAAACCGGCTCATGCACCGAGGTGTAAAGCAGGTCGTCCAAGTCTAGCTTGAAGCCCCAAGCCAAGATCAGTGAGGTTACAAAAGACAGGACGCTCAAGTGAATCCTAGCCCCCTTCGGCCATTCCTTTTTCTCGGCGGGTATCAACTGATGTTCCAGCCAATAGAGGAAGGCAATGGACAACAGCAACACGGAAAAGGCTATTAGCATCTCCGTTTGGATCACTTCAAAGAGAGGCAGGCGGAACAGATAAAAGCTGATATCTCTCCCATAAACCGGATCGTGTGTCCCTGATTCTGGTCCGAAAAAGAACAGCAGTGCGGTTTCCCACTGGCTGTAGAAGGGGGCCGCGATCATAATCGCCAGAACCAGCGAAACGGGGATGTAGACCTGCATGGAGCCGCTTTGGAACATCTGCAGCACATTTCTGTATTGGTTGGCCCCTTCGCGCCCCAGTGTGGAAAATGCGTTCTGGTCCACGCCAAGATAGCGTGATGCCCCCCAGAAATTCATAAAAAAAATCAGGAAGAAAAAGATGGTTACGCCGCCGGAAAAAATATAACGGTAGAGCACACGGAGCCAGAAGTAGCTGCCGTAATCCAGCGAGCTGAACCACCAGAAGTCGACCAGAAAATCGGTCAGCGTGATGCCCAGCGTAATTGCAGTCGCAGCCAGCACAATTAGCAGCACGGCGATGATCGCCAGCAGGCTTTTCCAGTTTCGCATAGGTTCCTCTTCGGTTATCGATTATTCGGCGATGCCCAGGGGTTGTCAGAGTAGAGACGGTTGCTATTGGCAGCGGTCGATTATCGGCTAATAATACCGCGTCTGGCCGCAAACCAGTAGACGGATATGTACAGTAAATTTAAAATACGCTTTTTAACATGAATGTAAGCAAGACACTTGGCACTGCAATTTTAACGGTTTTTTTTCTTGCCGCCTGCCAAAAGGGCAGGGAAGAAAGCGAATTGTCCGGGGCCGCACAAGGCACAACCTATCATATCAAAATCGTCCTCGACAGCCAGCAGCAGGTGAAGCCAGAGGAGCTGCACAAGGCGGTGGAGGAGACCTTCGCCGAGATTGACATCAAACTGTCAAATTATCGCGAAGATTCGGAAATTTCCAAACTCAACCGGCAAAAAACTTCTGATTGGCTGCCCATATCCAAGGAAATCGCCGAGCTGCTGTCAATTTCCAAGGCAGTCAATGCCAATTCAAAAGGATGCCTCGATCTAACCATCAAACCCCTATTCGACCTTTGGGGTTTTTCCAAACATGAAATGAAGGTGCCGGATCAGCCCAGCATCGACAGAGTCTTAGCTCACGTCGGCATGGACAAGATCGAACTTGACCAAGAGCACTTGCGTTTATTGAAAAAAGACGCGGAGCTGGGAATCGACCTGTCCGCCATTGCCCAAGGTTATACGGTGGGTGCCATCGCCAATCTGCTGGAAGCCAACGGGATACAGAACTATATGGTCGAAGTTGGCGGCGAAATGAAGGTCAAGGGCCGCAAAGCCAATGGCGATGAATGGAGAATTGCCATTGAGAAACCAACGCCGTTTACCCGTGAAGTGCAAAAGATTATATCCATTCACCAAGAGAACGGCGAGGCGGTCATGACCTCGGGCACCTACCGCAATTTCTTTGAAGAGGACGGGAAGGTGTATTCGCACATCCTCAATCCGAAGACCGGCAGGCCAGTGGACCACAACCTGCTGTCGGTCACCGTGCTGCACGATGACCCAACTTGGGCGGATGCCTGGGATACCGCCTTGCTTTGCCTAGGCGAAGACGAGGGCTACCAAGTGGCCGAAGCCAACCATTTGCGCGCCTTATTCATTTACCATGACGGAAAGGAGTTGAAAGAGCGCATCAGCAGCGAACTGGCGAAAGAACCTTAATCTCATATAATTTTCAACTGTTCGTTCAACCATAGCAAGCCCACCCCAACGGGCAGGGAAAACAGCCACATCCACAGGGAAACTGCGATACCGTCTTGCAGGCCGATAGGCGGTCCATTTTTGGGGTGCCTGATTGCCACGGCGTAAAAAACCCCGAGCATCTGGGTTGCAAAGAATACGTAAATGACCAGAATGGTGCGATCTGCAAAGCTGAATTGATGGGCAATGACATCGTGCAGCAGGGTTAGCATGGTTGGCAGGTAAAGCAACAGGGCTGGCAAGGCTAAAAAATACGCTAGAGAATAGGACAGTGCAAATTCCGCCACTTTTCTTGTTCCCTGCCATAGCCAAGTAGCCCAAAAGAGATTGATGCCAAGGTAAAACAAGATCAATTTAACAATTTCGTGTGAAGAGTGCGCCGCCGGGTTCGCCAACGAGTCAACGGTGAGGTACATTAACGGGTGGGCTTTGTAAAGTAGAGGGTTCATGGCCGTTCATCAATGGGGTTGGTTAAACATGGTTGGATTAGGACTTACGCAAAGCCCCGTTCGTGCTGAGCCTGTCGAAGCATGAACGGGCTTTGCGAATGCCTTCCCCCTTCGATCCTTCGACAAGCTCAGGCTCAGGGTGAACGGCATTGGTAGACGTTTTTGCGTAAGTTCTATGGATAATTCTCTTGATCTTACTATTCTTGCGGGTTAGATAGACAGTGCTTAGGCGATCCAAGTTGAAAAAAAAGCCTGAATTACCTATTCTTTGTCGATATTCCGGCTCCAGGCGCTTGCCGATTGGCTATTTACTGGCCCAAGCCAGGTGCCAACAAGTTCCTTGGGTTTGAAAACAGACCGGGGTTTCAGCAACTATTTACGCTAAATTCGACAATCTTAAAAGAGGGAAGGGCATGACCGACAGCAGCAGCCAAATTTGGGAAAACGTCCCCAGCCCATTTTGCGGCATTAGTTCGGACGATCTGAAAATTCAGACCACCGGCCATCTGGTCAAGGTATTGGCAAACGGCGATGCCGTGACCATTGCCGGTTTCGAGCAGCCGTCCGGCGAACCTCAAGCCCGCGTAGACGGTAAAGCCGTCCCGCTAGAGGATGCCGTCGCGGCGGCGGCCAGTTATTTGCGGGATGCCCGTCTGCCGCTGTTCGGTGGCTTTGGCACCGATGTCAACGACACCCGCGCCGCCTTGTCCTTGGCCGACCGTTGTGGTGCAGTGTTGGATCAGGCCCGTGCCGAAGGCGGCTTGCGCAATCTGCTGGTGTTGGCCGACACCGGTTGGGTTGCCTGCACCTTGGCCGAGTTGAAAAACCGCGCCGAAGTGTTGGTCGTGTTCGGCAGTGATATCGAAGCCGATTTCCCCAGGTTCTATGAACGCTTCGTCTGGAATAAGGAAACCCTGTTCGGACAGGAGACCGGCCAGCGCGCAATCATTTACATAGGCCGCGCACCTTCGGGGCAGGAATCAACCGCCCCTGACGGACGCCAGGCGCAAGTTTTGCCTTGCCCGTTTGAGTCCTACCCGGAGGTCGCCGCCGCGCTCAATGCCCTGGCAAGAGGGGTTAGGCTGCAAGCCGAAACGATTGGCGGCATTGCCGTGGCTGATTTACAAGCAGTTATCGACAAACTCAAGTCTGCCAGTTACAGCGTAGTGACATGGGCCGCAGGCCATTTGAACTACGCCCACGCCGAATTGACCGTGCAGCAGCTTTGCCAGGCGGTTGTCGCATTGAACCAGTCCGGTGCCACCCGTTCCGCCGTGCTACCTTTAGGTGGCCAAGACGGCGACCGCACCGCTAGCCAGGTGTTCGCTTGGCAGACCGGCTATCCGACCCGGATTAGTTACGCCCGTGGCTACCCCGAGTATGACCCTTACCATAATTCGACCAGTCGGCTGTTAGCCAATGGCGAGGCCGATGTGCTTTTGTGGGTTGCGACGATCAACGCCCGGCAAACCCCGCCTGTTGCCTCTATCCCCACCATCGTGATAGGCCGCTCCGGCATGGTGTTCGAGCAGGAGCCAGATGTTTATATACCTGTCGGTGCGCCGGGCATCGACCATGCCGGACATATGTACCGTTGCGACAATGTGGTGTGTCTGCCGTTGCGGAAATTGCGGGATTCGGGACTGCCTAGCGGCGCGGAGGTTTTGAAAGGGATTGAAAAGGGGTTGGGATAAACCACCATACCGGCGGGGAATGCCGGTATCCAGGACAGGGATGTTACCTCGCAGAACTGTAATTTTAACTGATGTTACGCACAAGCCCCTGTACGCTCATCGGTAATGGATTGCCGACCTGCGGCGATTCGTTTTGGAGTGTCAAGGCCTGCCTTGACAGGCAAAGCGCGCTTTGCCACTCCGTGCGTAACATCAGATTTTAATTAAACCGAGCATCATCCATGTCTGAAAATATTGAATATTTGATACTCGAACAATTCCGTGTTCTACGGAATCAAATCGAAGGCTTGCAGACCGAAATGCGCCAAGAATTCAGTGATGTCAAGCACAGGATTAACCGGCTAGAATCGGCAGTCGCGGGAATTCGCCGCGACGAAGCCGGAACTAGCGAAGACATAGCCAGACAGCAAGCCAGCCTTGATCGGATGAAGGAGCGCATCGATAGGATCGAGCGGCGGTTGGAGATTTCTTCGCTGGAGTAGAAATAGTATGTATGCAGTCACTTTTGGCCTTGATATGGAAACCGATCAATAGTCAGAGTAAAAAAAACGTTGAAGAAATCCTAGAACTAGCGGCTTGATGTGCATGGCTTAGCTTATTCTCCTTAGAATAAAGAGGAACAAAAAACGAATGGCTGGCGATAAGACACTGTTTGGAAAAAGTCCTCATGCCAAGTCGTAAGGTAAATTAAAATGCATTTTTGGCGACCCCAATGTTAGACGCATGCTGAACAAAGACCAGTTTCAACATGCAGCCGAATATTTTGAGTTGGGTAAAAGCTAGGGTAACTGAATAACCAATATGATTAGATAATATATAGCCTCCGCTGCCCTATAGAAATCAATTTTATTTTTATTCAAAAGTATGCTACCCATACCGAGTGATCTATGCCAACCAACTTATACACCACCGATTTCTACGCTTGGACTCAACAACAAGTCGCTTTATTAAAATCTGGAAAATATGCAAATATTGATTTCGAACATCTGGCAGAGGAAGTCGAAGATATGGGCAAAAGCGAGAAAAGAACGCTGGAAAGCCGTTTGGAAGTTTTGCTGATGCACTTGCTGAAATGGCAATACCAGCCTGCGTATCGTGGAAAAAGTTGGCGGCTAACAATCAAAGAGCAAAGAATCCGGCTGGCGGAACATCTGCAAGACAACCCCAGCCTGAAGAGTGTGCTTGAAGACAGCATCAACAAGGCCTATAAACTGGCGGTAATCGGTGCGGAGCGTGAGACTGACTTGGAAGTTTTTCCAGAAACCTGCCCCTATCGCATCGAACAGATTTTTGATTCTAATTATTTTCCTGAATGACTTTATGAAGTTATACAGATACCTATGGCTATCAATAGCAAATATCAAGAAGAATGGCTAAACCCGGAAGATTATCTTCAAGGCGAACTAACCAGCCAAACCAAGCATGAATATGTCGATGGGCAAGTCTATGCAATGGCCGGTGCCAGCCGGAACCACGAACGGATAGCGGGCAATGTGTACAGGAAAATAGGCAATCATTTGGAGGGCCACACCTGCGAACCCTTCGCCTCGGACATCAAAGTTAAAGCCGGGAACAATTTTTTCTATCCCGATGTGATGGTGGTCTGTGAAGAACAGAACCCGCACGAGTATTATACGGCTACCCCCGTCATCATCGCCGAGGTGTTGTCAAAAAATACACGCCGCACGGACGAAACCACGAAGCGGCTGGCTTATTTTAATATTACTAGCCTACAAGAGTATGTGCTGATAGAGCAAGATATTGTCGATGTCGAACTATGCAGACGCAGCAAAGGCTGGGTGTCGGAGCATTTTTTCATGGGCGACGAGGTGTGCTTTGAGTCCATAGGCTTGACATTGACTGTGGAAGAGATTTATGCGCGGGTCGATAATGAGGATGTCAGAACCTTCTACGATGAGAAGCGCCTTGCTGCGGAACCCAATGTCACCTAGAAACGATTAAAGCCGACCGGCAAACAAACTGGCGCGGATAACGCAAAAAAACTATTAACAGGAGAGCCTTCACTTATGCTAACCAAACTCACCGGCGGCAAAGTCTATGACCCCGCCCACGGCGTCAACGGCGAAGTCCGCGATCTGTGGATTCAGCATGGCCGCATCGTTGCCGCGCCCGGCGATGAGACACCTGGCTTAGAGTACGATCTGCGTGGCAAGGTCGTCATGGCCGGGGCCATTGATATGCACACCCATATCGGCGGCGGCAAGGTCACTATCGCCCGTAATTTGTTGCCGGAAGACCATCGCGGCGACCCGGTGGAAAGGGAAGGCTTGATGCGTGCCGGTTGCGGCCATGCGGTGCCGTCCACATTGACGACCGGCTACCGCTATGCGGAAATGGGTTACACGTCAGGCTTCGAGCCGGCGGTATTGCCGATCAATGCCCGCCAAGCCCACCACGAAATGGCCGACGTGCCGCTGATGGACGTGGGCGGCTATGTGATGCTGGGCAGCGACGATTATTTCCTGCGTATGCTCTCCTCCGGCAAGTCCCAAGAGGAAATCAACAATTATGTGGCTTGGACCATCCATTCCAGCCAGACCATCGGTGTAAAAGTCGTCAACCCTGGCGGCATCAGCGCGTTTAAATTCAACCAGCGCAGCTTGGATTTGGACGAGCAGCATCAGTATTACCAAGTCACCCCACGCCAAGTGTTGCAAACCTTAGCCCGCGCAGTGCATGAGTTGGGTGTCCCGCACCCGCTGCATGTCCACGGCTGCAACTTGGGGGTTCCTGGCAATATGCAAACGACGCTGGATACGATCAGCGGCATTGAGGGCTTGCCCATGCATTTGACGCATATCCAATTTCACAGTTATGGCACCGAGGGCGACCGTAAATTCTCCTCCGGTGCGGCGCAAATTGCCGAGGCGTTCAATAAAAACAAAAATATCACCTTGGATGTGGGGCAGGTCTTGTTTGGCGCGACTGTGACCGCCTCCGGTGACTCGCAACGCCAGTTTGCCAACTCCGCCCACGCCCACAATGGCAAATGGGTGTGCATGGATATCGAATGCGATGCCGGCTGCGGCGTGGTGCCGTTCAAATACCGGGACAAGAACTTCGTCAACGCCTTGCAATGGGCGATAGGCTTGGAGACTTTCCTGCTGGCCGAAGACCCTTGGCGGATTTTCCTCACCACCGACCACCCCAATGGTGCGCCGTTCGTGATGTATCCGCATCTGATCAAGCTCCTGATGAACAAGAGTTTCCGCAATGAGAAGTTGGCAAGTATCAACCCCGACGCGGCGGCATTAAGCACACTGGGCACGCTAGACCGCGAATACTCGCTGTACGAAATCGCCATCATGACCCGCGCCGGTGCGGCCCGCTTGTTGGGCTTGAAGGACCGGGGTCATTTGGGTGCGGGCGCAGGCGCGGACATCACGGTTTATAGCGAGCAGGAAGACCAAGAAGCGATGTTTGCGAAACCCGATTATGTGTTCAAAGACGGCGAATTAGTCGTCAAGCACGGCGAAGTGGTGAACATCGTCTGGGGCAATGTCCACACCGTCAAACCCGAATTTGACCGGGGTCCTATCGAAAAAGACTTGAAAGATTATTTTGACCGTTATTTGACGATGAAGCTGGATAATTTCATCATCCGCGATGAAGAGATTGAGGGGGATGGAAGGAGTAAAATAATTGTGCATCCGTGTGGAAGAGCCTAATTACTTAAAATGCCAAGAAAAATTCGGGAACTGATTCAGGCATTGGAACAAGCCGGTTTTGTGAACAGGGGCGGCAAAGGCAGCCACCGTAAATTTGTCCACCCCAAAGTGGGCAAGCCAATTGTGATTTCCGGCCAGACTGGTGACGATGTCCAATCCTATCAGGAAAAAGCAGTAAAGGCAGCGATAGAGGAGTCTATTAAAAAATGAACGATGCCAACCGTTATGTCAAGATAGTAGAATGGTCCGACGTAGACCAATGTTACATAGGCAGTTGCCCCGGCCTGTTTTATGGCGGATGTCATGGTATTGACGAAAAACTTGTTTTCGCCGAACTTTGCGAAATAGTTGATGAAACCCTAGAACTTTATCAACAGGATAACAAACCTTTACCGCCTGTGACGGCAGGTAGGGATTATGCCAATAGGATGCTTGATGTTGCCTAAATACAGCGTTTTCATGTTTAAAAAATATCTACTCCCGTATCACTTAAAAATGGTTGATTTGTAGGATGGGCAAAGGCCGCCAAGGCCGTGCCCATCAAACCGCGCCGACCATGATGGGCACGGCTCTAGATGGGCCTTTGCCCATCCTACACTTTGTCCAATTTTGTAGTGATTAGGGAGAAGCACAGCCATACGGCTTATCAAGTAACCATTTGAGGTTGAAAACGCTGTAATGAGTACCATCATTCTCGATACACTGGAATTCGCCACCAAATTAAAGGCAGGGGGATTCACCGAGCAACAGGCCGAAACCCAAGCCCGCGCCATTGCCGAGATCGTGGAAAAGCAACTGGCGACTCGACTGGATGTTGAAGCGCGGGAAGCCGACTTGAAGCGGGATATTCATGAATCGGAAAATCGGCTTGAGGTCAGGATCAAGGAATTGGAAATATCGTTGAGAAAAGATATTGAGGTTTTGCGGGCTGAAGTTAAGAGAGACATTGCCGAAACCAAAGCCGAGTTAATCCGCTGGGTGGTGGGGGTGGGTGTTTTGCAATTGACCATTATCACTGCATTACAGCATTTTTAATATCAAAGAGTTACTTTTAGGTTATATCATTTTGCAAGGCACATACACACAAGATGGTTTAATTTAGCGTCCTTTATTATTCTCCTTTGTTAATATAAAAATGCTGTACATAAATACAAACCGGGACTCCTTATGGCAAAAGATAAAGAAAAGATTGTTCGGTCTATGAGTAATGTAAGAGGTGTTGATAGGATATGTTTTGTTATTATGCCATATACTGTTAGGTCAAATACTAAAAGTCCTGATCATTTTGACTCAGTATATGATTATCTTATATATCCTGCTTGCAAACGCGCAGGATTCACCCCTATAAGATATAAAGACTTTCCAAATTCTGAGATTGTCCTGATTGATATAACTGATAATCTTATGAATTGTGATATGGTGTTGTGCGATCTTAGTGATAATAGGCCCAATGTTTTTTTTTGAGCTTGGATTAAGGCATGCTGCACATAAACCTGTTGTGTTGATCAAAGATAGTGCAACTACAATTGAATTTAATCTTAATCCATTAAATCATGTTCCTTACAACGAAGATATGGCCCCTAGACATATTAATGAGGATATAAAAAAGATAGTTGAGGCAATAAAATCGGCAGATAAAAGATTCCGAGATGGTGAGCCGCCAAATAAAATTATGGATATAATAGATAGTAAAAAAAATAATATACCAAGCAAAAAGGAGCAACATAATCAAATACTAAAAGAGCTTTCATCACTGAAAGACTTTATAGATAACGCATTAAGCAAATTAGCTGAAAAGATTGATAAAATATCAGAGTCCGAAATAGAGTCTACACCTCCTGATAAGACTGATGAAAATACACAGCCTGAAATAAAGTCGGACCAATCGCAAAATCATCCATATTCTGATGATCCAACAGTAAATCTTGTATTTGAGGTTAATAATGAGCAATGGTCTATTGGAGATAAGATATATCTTTATGGTGAATATATTGGGCATCTTTCTGAGTATAATATCGGATTTGTTATCGTAGAAGATGAAAATAAAAGTAGCAAAAAATATTGTATTTCTGAATTTGAGTATCAATTTTTAAGTAAATTTCCGCCTACGCAGTTTGATCCATTTGCTGTTTTCCCTTTTAAAAATGATGAAGGCAAGCAATGAATTGGCGAGACATTTGCCGAGAACCTATCCTGCACGATTGTGCTGGTTCCCAAACTCCAGTTTGGGAACCTTAGCTGGCAAGCTCTAGCTTGCCGTGATGCCAGTTAGGAAGCTAAGCTTCCAAGTACATGTTCCCAAACCGGAGTTTGGGAACGAGGATCAGTGAAAAATGACGGAGTGTTTACATGCCCACTATCAGCATTTTCTATGGCATCGTCATCCAAATGTTTTGGAACTGCATCAACAGGCATTATTGGAGGATTGGGCATTATGCGAACAGCTACAACAACCGAAACCTATCAAGCCCCTGGCATAAAACCCTTAGCACCTTGGCGGGTCTTGAAAGTTAAAATAGATCCCGGTTATCGGCTATGGGTGACTTTTATGGATGGTTCAACGGGCTGGGTGGATTTTTGAGCCATTGGCTTTTTTCCAGACGCATCGACGGCTCGATTTTCGAGGCATTGCGCGAAGAGGTTTTTTTTCGACTTGCCACTGTTGAATTAGGGGTTATCACATGGCCTAACGGGGCCGACCTGTCGCCAGATGCCATGTATGATGCACTCCAACAGAGCGCGGAGTGGAAACCTAGCTGAATTGTTTTCCCTACGACTTAAACAAAGTAATAATTTGATATTAAAAACGCTGTATTGATGTTGAAAACGCAGTAATTGAGGTATTTTAATGAACTGGCAAGAAATCTGCGATGACCCTGTCCTGCGCGATTTGCCTTATAAAATCGAACTCAACGAATGGGGTAAAATTGTGATGAGTCCGGCATCCAATTATCATGGCATTCTACAGGCGGCGTTGATCCGGGCGATGGCAAGGGCGCGTGAGGATGGGACGATTATTGCCGAATGCTCTGTGAAAACCGGCAAAGGGGTGAAAGTCGCGGATGTGGCTTGGGCCTCCCCGGTATTTAGAAGCGAACAGGGCAAAGCGACCCCCTACGGCAAAGCGCCAGAAGTTTGCATTGAAATTGTCTCGCCCTCCAACTCGACCAAGGAAATGGAAGAAAAGCGCGAACTTTATTTTGCCAGTGGCGCTGAAGAATTTTGGCTTTGTGACGAGCAAGGCATACTGAGCTTCTATGATGGCACAGGGCAAATTCAGACATCCCGTTTATTCCCAAGTTTAAGCCGCATTGAACCCGATTATCTCACCTAATGGACGATAGCAATTTAACGCAATCCCATCGCATCGACGCCGATGCATTGGAACCCGTCCGCAAGGGAAACAGGTTCCAACTCACGCCTAAAATTCTAGGTCGTTTGGAACAATTGGCGAAAGCCCATTTTGATATCCGCCAGCTTGTTGGGCGCGACATTGACGAATGGCGGCGGCTTTCGGTGGATGCTTGCCAAACCCTGGCGCAAAGCGTCAATGCCAGTTCGCAGATTGAGAACGAGCATATCCGAGTGGAAGAATTAGATTTGGTTTTGGCGGTGGTGACACAACAGGAAGATAATGTGGTCACAGCGGAATTGTCGGAACGCGCCCATACGGTCAAGTCGATATATGAAGCCTATTTGTGGGCGTTGACGCTGGATAAAAAAAGCTTCATAGACTTTGATTTTGTGCTGGAAATCCATTCCCGCATGTTTGTCACCACTAACCCATTGATGGCCGGACGGTTGAAATCAAAGAATGTGGCGATACGAGGTAGCGGGTATGATGTGATGACTTTGGCCCCGGAAAAGGTTCCTGTGTATCTGCGAGCGATTTGTGCGAGAACCAATCAGCGATTGAATCGGGGGCAAGAGTTTGCCGAGGAATCCATGCTATTAGTCGTGGCCGAGTTCATCCTAGATTTTTTGGCTATCCATGCATTTGTGGACGGCAATGGTCGTGTGGCGAGGCTGCTATCAACGTATCTGCTTGAGCGTTCAGGTTATCATTTTGCACGATTTTACCCCTTGGATAGCGTGATTCTGGAAACACGAGAGGCGTATTATCAAGCCCTGTTTTTATCCCAGAAGGATTGGTTTGGTGAATCTGAGAATTTGACCCCTTGGGTTGAATATTACATCAATTCAATTTACACCCAGTATCTTCGAGTTTTTCAGCGGGTGACAGACCAACGGAGTGACAAACTTTGAAATGAATAACAACATTTCAGACAGTAAAAAAGACATCATTTGCCGCTGTAGTGGAACTACGATAGGGCAAATCAAAAAGCATATCGACAATGGCGTGGATGATTTGGAAAGCCTGTCGAACGCCACCGGTGCCTGTTCCGGTTGTGGGGCTTGCGATACCGACATTCTGGCACTAATAACCGAATATGCAGCGTCTGTGAATAATAATATAAGTTTTGTAAATCAATGAACTGGCACGAAGTCTGTGATGATCCAACCCTGCGCGATTTGCCTTACAAAATAGAATTGAATGAATGGGGCAGATCGTGATGAGTCCGGCAAACAGCCGCCATAGTATTTTACAGGGCTTGCTGATTGATGCGCTCAACCGCCTGAAGGGGGACGGTTTGGTGTTGCCAGAGTGTCCGATTCAAACCGCTAAGGGTGTTAAAGTGCCTGATGTGGTTTGGGTGTCCAGCCAATTCCTCGGCGGGCATGGTGATGAAACGCCGTTTAGCAAAGCGCCCGATGTGTGCATAGAAGTGCTGTCCCCTTCAAATACGCAACGGGAAATGGAGGAGCGTGAGCTTTATTTTGCGCGTGGTGCAAAGGAAGTGTGGCTCTGCGACGAGCAAGGCGGTCTAAGTTTTTATGATTGCACAGGTTTATTGCCTTGCTCGTCTTTGTTTCCCGGCATAATGCGGATAGAATCGCAATATTTGCACTAATCACTCACAATAACTTTGGAGAGCCGAATGATCATAAACGGCGTACAAATTGACGAAACTTTCGCCGAAGCCTTTCCGATGCGGGCCACGCGGGTCATAATAACTGCGCAAAACCATAAATGGGCACAGATTTCCGCGCAGGCCTTCACCGGTTTTGCGACCTCGGTTATTGCCTGCGGTTGCGAAGCGGGCATTGAGCGCGAACTTGACCCTTCCGAAACCCCGGATGGGCGGCCCGGCGTGTCGGCGATGATTTTTGCGATGGGTGGCAAGGGTTTGGCGAAGCAGTTGGAGACCCGTGCCGGGCAATGCGTGTTGACTTCGCCGACTTCGGCCCTGTTTGCCGGGCTGGATGGGGGAGACCCCATCGCCTTGGGCAAAAACCTGCGCTATTTCGGCGACGGCTTCCAGATTTCCAAACGCATCGCGGGAAAACGTTATTGGCGAGTGCCAGTGATGGACGGCGAATTTTTGACGGAAGAAACCACCGGAATGGTGAAAGCCATAGGAGGGGGTAATTTCCTGGTACTGGCCGAATCCCAACCACAAGCCCTAGCCGCTTGCGAGGCGGCAATAGAGGCAATGAAACAGGTGCCGAATGTCATCATGCCTTTCCCCGGCGGTGTGGTGCGCTCCGGCTCCAAAGTCGGGTCGAAATACAAAACTTTGAATGCTTCGACAAATGATGCGTTCTGCCCGACCTTGAAAGGCCAGACCAAAACCGAGCTTTCGCCGGAAATCGAGTCAGTGATGGAAATAGTGATTGACGGACTGACCGAGGCGGATATCAAAAAATCCATGCGCGTGGGCATTGCAGCGGTGTGCGAGTTGGGTGCCGCTTGCGGCATCCGCCGCATCAGCGCCGGTAATTACGGTGGCAAGTTGGGGCCTTTCCTGTTCCACTTGCACGAAATCTTGGCTTGAGTTCTTTTGTGCGCGATACGCACGCTACGCGAGGATACCGATGAGTACACTAACGTTCACGTTAAAAATTTCATTGCAACAGCGAGTGGATGTCTCCCCGCTGACACCGGACAATCTGGCTGGCAAATCCTTAGATGAAATCGCCGCCATCGAACTGCAAAACGGCAACCGCAAAGTGCGTGCCGATGCAATCTTCACTCTTTCCGGTGACGATCATTTGAATATTGTGTTTAAGAACGCCTTGGATAAACTGGATTATATCGGCAAGGGCAATAGTAACGGGGAAATCTCAGTGGAGGGAGATGGCGGGGCTTATCTCGGCTTCCAATTGCAAGGTGGCACCATCAACGTGACCGGTAGCGTGGGAGCTTATGCCGCATGTGAGCTCCGGAACGGGGTCATCAACATTGGCGGGAATGCGGGTGATTTTTTAGGCGCGGCCCTGCCCGGCAACAAGAAAGGCATGCAAGGCGGGGTTGTCATCGTCAAAGGCAATGCGGGCGAGCGGGTCGGCGATCATATGCGGCGGGGTTCCATACTCATCGAGGGCAGCGCCGGGGCCTATCTTGGTTCACGCATGACCGCCGGCACTATTGCTGTGTTGGGTGAAGTCGGAGCCTACCCAGGCTATGCGATGAAACGCGGTACCCTGCTATTGCTCACTGCCCCGTCAGCCATTCCCGCCACCTTCAATGATTGCGGAACCCATACTTTAGGTTTCCTGCCCTTGCTGCTGAAAGGCTTGCAAAGCTATCAGACCCAGTTCGGGGCGCTGGCCGATAAAGTCAAAAGGGTCCGGCGTTATGCGGGGGATATGTCGGGTGCAGGCAAAGGCGAGATTTTAGTGAGTGAGTCATAGTCGTGGAATTTCGGGATTATTTGGTTCTCCTGGCGCATGGTGACGGTTCGGACTTGTTTTTGACCGCAGGAGCTTCACCGGCGGGCAAGTTTCAAGGGAAAATCATGCCTTTGGAAGCTTCCAAGTTGTCACCAGGCCGGATCAAAGACATTGCCTATGCCATTATGAATGAAAAGCAACGATCCGAGTTTGAGCAAAAGCCGGAAATGAATCTGGCCATCACGGAAAGGGGGGTCGGCCGCTTCCGCGTCAATGTGTTCAAACAACGCAATAGTGTCGCGATGGTGGTGAGAAATATCAAAACCGACATTCCTTCGATGGCCTCCTTAGGTTTGCCGCCGATTTTGAAGGATGTGATCCTGTCCAAGCGTGGCTTGGTGCTATTCGTCGGAGGCACCGGTTCTGGAAAGTCAACTTCATTGGCAGCGCTGATTGACTACCGAAACAGTACCATGGACGGTCATATCATCACGATTGAAGACCCGATAGAATTTGTGCATCCGCACAAGAAATCGCTGGTCAACCAGCGTGAGGTGGGGGTTGACACCGACTCCTTCGAGGATGCGCTTAAAAATACCCTGCGCCAGGCACCGGATGTGATTCTAATTGGAGAAATACGGGCAAGAGAGACGATGGAACATGCCATTGCATTTGCCGAGACCGGGCATTTATGTTTGTCGACCCTGCACGCCAATAATGCGAATCAGGCCTTGGATAGAATCATCAATTTCTTCCCTGAAGAACGCCGCAACCAATTGCTGATGGATTTGTCTTTGAACCTTCGTGCATTTATTTCCCAACGGCTGATCCCGACAAAAGAAGGCAAACGTGTCGCGGCCATTGAAATATTATTGGGGACACCCTTGGTCACTGATTTAATCAGAAAAGGCGAAGTCCATCTGATTAAGGAGGTCATGGAAAAATCGGAAGAGTTAGGGATGCAAACCTTTGATGCCCATTTGTTCCATTTATACAAAGAAGATAAGATAACGTTTGAGGAAGCCTTGCGTAACTCAGATTCTCCTAATAATCTTAAACTTAGAATCAGCCTGAGCGAAACTCAGAGCATTGAAATGGGTAAGGAGGGAGCCGAGGGTAAGCAGGGCAAGAATGGGAAGGTACAGGCCATTCATCCTAGCCTACTAAAAGATAAGGTTGACGGTTTATCGTTAACCCCGATTATTAAAGAAAATGAATAATAAATCCATCATGTCTACGGAATTTAATTCAAGATATGGTCTGCTTTCGTTTATCACGGGGGATTTTAGCTTTCAGCGTGGGCATCCATTGCCTCTTGGTGCTAGCGTCCAGCGTGGTGGAATTAATTTTGCCATATTCTCGCGCCATGCCACTGCTGTCACTTTATTGCTTTTCCAGCCGGGCGTGGAGACCGAAATTGTCGCGTTCCCTTTTGACCGCAAGTATAACCGCACAGGCGATGTGTGGCATGCCTTTATCTCTGGGCTTGATCCTGGAGTCGAATATGCTTACCGAATGGATGGGCCTAATTTGGCTCCCCACCATTTCAATCCGACCTTTGTGCTGGCTGACCCCTACGCGATAGCCCTTACAGGACGTAGACATTGGGGGGTTAAGACTGGGCAGTCTGCGGATTGTTTCCGTCGTGCCTTGTTGGTAAACCCCGACTATGACTGGGAACATGACCAGCCCATCAACCGTCCTCTTGCCGACTCGATAATTTATGAGTTGCATGTGCGGGGTTTCACCATGCACCCATCGTCGAAGGTGGCCCATCCCGGAACTTTCCGTGGCATCATAGATAAAATTCCCTATCTGAAAGAACTAGGTATTACTGCTGTTGAACTGTTGCCTGTAACCGAATTCGATGAGTTGGAAAGTGATCGGACAAATCCTGAAAATGGGACACAGCTTTACAACTTTTGGGGCTATCATCCGCTGTCGTTTTTTGCCCTTAAAGCGGCTTATGCTGCAGACGAAATGCCGGGGAGTGAGGTAAACGAATTTAAGGACATGGTCAAAGCCCTGCACAGTGCGGGCATTGAGGTCATCCTTGACGTGGTCTACAACCATACCGGCGAGGGGGACCATCGTGGGCCGGTTTACGCTTTCAAGGGGATCGATAATAAAGTTTATTATATGCTTGACGGTGACGGCAGCTATTTAAACTTTTCCGGCTGCGGGAACACCGTCAATTGCAACCATCCATTCGTACGCAGTTATATCCTGGAAAGCCTACGCTACTTTGTCATGGAAATGCACGTCGACGGTTTTCGTTTCGATCTGGCTTCAATTCTTGGCCGCGACCAAGGCGGGCATGTGTTGGCCAGCCCTCCCTTGCTGGAGCAGATTGCAGGCGACCCGATTCTGGCCAATACCAAATTGATTGCCGAGGCTTGGGATGCTGCTGGCTTGTATCAGGTAGGGAGTTTCCCCAACTGGGGGCGTTGGGCCGAATGGAATGGCCGGTTCCGCGATGACATTAGGCGGTTTGTCCGGGGCGATGGCGGAGCGGTTGGGCATCTGGCCACAAGGCTTGCGGGAAGTTCCGATCTGTATGAATTGGGAGGACGGGAACCCAGCCACGGCATCAACTTCATTACCTGCCATGATGGTTTTACCTTAAGTGACTTGGTGGCCTATAGCGAAAAGCACAATATCCAAAACGGCGAAAATAACGCCGATGGAGACAATAATAACCTCTCGTGGAATTGTGGTATCGAGGGAAATACGGAAAACCCTGCCATTCTGAACTTGCGTGAGCGTCAGATCCGTAATTTGGCAATATTGCTAATCCTGTCGCGGGGTGTGCCCATGATTCTCGCTGGCGATGAAATTGGGCGCAGCCAGAACGGCAATAATAATGCGTATTGCCAGGATAACGGCATCAGTTGGCTGGATTGGGATACTTTGGAAAAAAATCGGGGATTGCACCGCTTTTTCCGCCTGTTAATAGCATTTCGAAAGAGTCATTGCTTATTGCGCTACGATAGCTTCCAGTTGAAAGACGGCTATGGCCCCAGAATTACTTGGCATGGTTTCAAACTAGGTCAACCAGATTGGGGCGAACATTCACATAGCGTTGCCATGCATCTGGCAGGCGCTATGCCGAACCGTCCGGCAGATAATCTTTATTTGATTGCCAACAACCACAATGAAGCCTTTGATTTCGAGCTGCCCAAGTTGGATGGTTCGCAATGGTGCCGTTTTGCCGACACCTCGCTAAACGGTGATGAGGCAATTGTGGAATGCGAACACCTGCCCCAACTTGACAATCAGCGCTCTTATCGCGTGAATGGCCGGACCGTTGTGGTTTTGGTCGGTGTGCTCCCGCATCACTCTAAAAATGCTTGATTGGGATGGGCAAGGCCCCGCCAGGCTCTGCAACGAAATAGCATGAATGTTGGACGGGTTTATACGCCGTCGGTTAAGGGCGATGCTAAGGAAGCGGGAAAAGCGGCCAGGCATGGGCCGGTGTCTTAACCACCACAAACGATGGAACAATGCCTTCTTCGCGGGGGCCGGGCTGTTCGCGCTTTTCCCTGCCCGGCTTGCTGCGGGGCACCCCCGATGAGGAAACTGCCGAATGGAGAGCCGTATGCGGGAAAACCGCCCGTACGGTTCGGAGGGAGGCGAGGCGAGAGCCTTCCCTACCCTAGCGGAGCTTCGGGCCAAACTGAGAATTGCTGGGTTCGATTGTCCCGCATAACATCGGCTTAACTTAAGTGCTGATGTTACGCAACGAACACTTGTAGGCCGCCCTACAACAGCCAACAAACGGCACTTCCTAACATCAGTTAAGTGTATAATTTGAACTCTACGCCTTCATTCCTTAGGTTTTCAACGTCCATTTTACGAAAAAATCACCCCAATGGAAAATACTAATACACCTTTAGGCGCAAAGCCTAAATTAATGGATCAGGTGCGCAACAAGCTTCGCCTGAAGCATTACAGCATCCGCACGGAGCAGTCGTATATGGATTGGGTCAAGCGTTTCGTCCTGTTCAACGAAAAGCGCCATCCGTCGGAATTGGGGGCAACCGAGGTGGAGGCGTTTTTGACGCATTTGGCGGTGGTGGGCAAGGTGTCGGCTTCGACGCAGAATCAGGCGAAGTCTGCGTTATTGTTCCTCTATAGCGAGGTTTTGGAAGTCCAGTTGCCGTGGCTGGATGATGTCGAGGAGGCGAAGGTGTCTAGGCGTTTGCCGGTGGTGCTGACGCAGGCGGAAGTGAAAAACCTGCTGGACCGAATTAAGGGCACACAGCAACTGATGGCGAAATTACTTTACGGGACCGGAATGCGCTTGATGGAATGTATGAGGCTGCGGGTGAAAGACGTTGAATTCGATCGGCGTGAGTTGATCGTGCGGGATGGCAAGGGTTGCAAGGACAGGGTGACGATGTTGCCGGACAGCTTGGTCGAACCGCTGAAGGTGCACTTGGCCCGCGTCAGGGCTTTGCACCAGGATGATTTGCAAGCGGGTTTCGGCAGTGTCTATTTGCCTGATGCCCTGGAAATTAAATACCCGAATGCGGGGAAGGAATGGGGTTGGCAATATGTCTTCCCGTCCACGAAGCTTTCGGTCGACCCGCGCTCGGGCGTGACGCGGCGGCATCACGCCGACGAGAAAAATATACAGCGGGCCATCAAGCAGGCGCTGCGTGATGCGGATATCGCCAAGTTGGCATCGCCGCACACTTTGCGCCATAGCTTTGCCACGCATTTGTTGCAGTCCGGCTATGACATACGCACGGTGCAGGAGTTGCTAGGCCACAAGGATGTGGCGACGACGATGATTTACACCCATGTGTTGAACCGGGGCGGGAGGGGGGTGGCGAGTCCGTTGGATAATTTGTAGTTATAGATCTGATGTTACGCAACCGTGTAGGCTGTAGCCCGGATGTTGTGGAGTGCGGCGACTCGTCGCCGCCTTTTGCGTCCAGCGGCGACGAGTCGCCGCACTCCACAAGTTGCCATTCTCTAGCGATGACTGCGGCAGTAAAGCTACATTCGATTTGCCCTCACCCCCAGCCCCTCTCCCGCAAGCGGGCGAGGGGAGTAATATCAAGTAATATCAATGGCGTGAAAAATGTGTGCATACGTTAGCACCGCAGGGATAGGGAGTTTAATGTTGCTTAACTAGCGCAGAGCCCAATATCAGAGCAAATGCCCCCACATGTCGTGCTCGTCGGCCTCTTCGATCTCCACCTCCACGATCTCGCCTATCTGCAAGTGCGTGGCTCCGTCTATAAAAACCTGCCCGTCGATTTCCGGGGCATCGGCGCGGCTTCTGCCCACAGCACCTTCCTCGACCACTTCGTCGATCAGCACAAGTTCACGCCGCCCGACTTTGGCTTGTAGACGGTCTGCGCTGATCTGTTCTTGCAATTCCATGAAACGGGCCAGCCGCTCTTCTTTGATGTCCTCCGGCACGGCATCCGGCAGTTCGTTGGCCACAGCCCCCGCCACCGGGGAATAGGCGAAGCAGCCGACCCGGTCCAATTGCGCTTGGTCGAGAAAGTCCAGCAAGTCTTCAAATTCCTCGTCGGTCTCGCCGGGGAAGCCGACGATGAAGGTGCTGCGTATGGTGATGTCCGGGCAGATACTCCGCCAAGCGCGGATGCGCTCCAGATTGTTTTCACTGGATGCCGGGCGCTTCATCAGCTTGAGTATGCGCGGGCTGGAGTGCTGGAAGGGAATGTCCAGATAGGGCAGGATTTTTCCCTCCGCCATCAGCGGCACGATGCCGTCCACATGGGGGTAGGGGTATACATAGTGCATCCGCACCCAAACCCCCAGTTCGCCCAAGGCGAGTGCCAAATCTTGGAAGCGGGTTTTCAGGGGCCGACCCTCCCAGAAGCCGGTGCGGTATTTCAGGTCCACGCCGTAGGCGCTGGTGTCTTGGGATACCACTAGCAATTCCTTCACCCCGGCTTTGACCAGCCGTTCCGCTTCGCCCATCACCTCGCCGATGGGACGGCTGACGAGGTCGCCGCGCAGGGAGGGAATGATGCAGAAGGTGCAGCGGTGGTTGCAGCCCTCGGAAATTTTCAGGTAGGCATAATGGCGCGGCGTCAGTTTTATGCCCTGCGGCGGAACCAAATGGACGAAGGGGTCGTGCAATGGCGGTAACTGTTCATGCACCGCATTGACGACTTCCTCATAGGCGTGTGCGCCGGTGATTTTCAATACCTGCGGATGGCGGGCACGGATTTCGTCCTCCCTCGCGCCTAGGCAACCGGTCACAATCACCTTGCCGTTTTCCGCCAAAGCCTCGCCGATGGCATCCAGCGACTCTTCCACAGCGGCATCAATGAAGCCGCAGGTGTTCACCACCACCAAGTCGGCATACTTGTAGGCTGGAACCATGTCATAACCTTCTGACCGTAACTGGGTCAGAATGCGTTCGCTGTCAACCAGCGCTTTCGGGCAACCGAGACTGATGAAACCGATGCGGGGAGGGTTCATAGGGCGTTGAGTATAGAAAAAACTTGTAGTTTACCCGAAACTGTGGGGAACGGAACGGGAGTTGTATCATCTGATTGGACGGCAGGGGCAAAAAACCGGTATATTGTTGATAACAATGTGACTACAACAGTAACAAAATGACTACATAAAAAATGATTGCATGGAAATCAATGTCCGTGATCTTAAAGCACATCTGTCCGAATATTTAATCGTGGCGCGAAGATTTCGAACGGGATTGGCCGAGTTTTGAGATTGTTAGCGTCACCCAAGAATTAATCCATCGTGCGGGGGATTTGGCCGAAACACACCGTCTACGCGGTTACGACAGTGTGCATTTGGCGGCGACCGAAGCGATCTGGCGGGTTGCCGCCCATCAAGATTTCCGTTTCTTAGTGTTTGACGGCGATTTGGCAAATGCTGCCCAAAGAATGGGAATCAGTTTATATATTTAACCTGCGTCAATACCTGCGCCAACTCCTTCGCACCTGGGCAACTGGTCACAATCACACTGATGAAACCGATGCGGAGAGCGTTCATTGGGCGTTGGGATAGATAAAACTAATATATTACCCGAAACAAGTGAGAATAACGGGCGTGTTTCATCTTTTTGGCTCAAACTGAATTTATTATGTCTATGAAATTGCTGGACACGGTAGCTTTGCGCCGCGACCATGGAGATTTGGGGCTTCCGTCCGGCTTGGTCGGGGTGCTTGTTGAGGAATTGGGGCCGGGGATTTTCAAGGTCGAGTTCGCCGATCTTGAGGGCCGTGCTTATGCTTTTGCCACGCTAACCGCAGACGATTTGCTTCCCTTGCATCATTCCCTGTCCGAATCGGCCTGAAAGTAACTTTTTGTACCGCAACCGCACTTCGTCGCAAACACTGAACACATGGGCCGGAAGTGCAAATCTCGGCCCAATTAAGTGTCGGGCGCAACGCAAAGAGACGAGCCCGACGGGCTGATGTTACGCATGGAGTGGCAAAGCCTGCTTTGCCCGTCAAGGCAAGCCTTGACACTCCAAAACGAATCGCCGTCCATAAAGGCCAAGCTGGTGCTTGGCGCTCCCAGACGGCATCACGTCCATGTTGCTGGATGCATTCGGAACAACCGTGTCCCGAACCCTTCGGGCGGTTCGCCTAAGCAAATCGGCTATCCTGCCGATTTCACCTGCATCCATGCCGGTATGACGACGTTCTAGCCAAAATGAGAATTGCTGGCAGCGCTCTATAATGTGTCGTATAAACCGTCGATTTTTGTTACGATATGAGCATTAGCCCACCGCCTTAAGAGCAAAGCGGCAAATTCACTGTCGCTTGCAAGTCAAGTTCCATTTCCCCTTGAAGTCTCTGATAATACCCTTGCAAAATTCTCGTACCCCAAACATGCGAACTCGCGTTAAAATCTGCGGCTTGACCCGTATCGAGGATGCACAAGCGGCGGCCAGTCTGGGTGTGGATGCCATTGGTTTGGTATTTTACCCGCGCAGCCCGCGTAATGTGGACATAGCGCAGGCAAAAGCCATTGTCGATGCCTTGCCGCCTTTCGTCACCGTGGTGGGTTTGTTTGTGGATGAGAAACCGCAATGGGTAGCGGAAGTGTTGAATTCGCTGCGCATTGATCTGCTCCAGTTCCACGGTGAGGAAAGCCCGGATTACTGCCAGGCGTTTGGCCGCGCCTACATCAAGGCGGTGCGGATGGGGCCTAGGACCGATTTGCAACGGGTTGCGGCGGATTATGCAAGGTCTTCGGGGCTGCTGTTGGACGCGGACGACCCGGCGGCAAAAGGCGGGACGGGTAAAGGGTTTGACTGGGCGATGATACCGCCGGATTGCCCCCTGCCGGTGATTTTGGCTGGTGGCCTAAATCCTGGCAATGCGGGCGAGGCCCTGCGGATGGTAAAGCCTTACGGGCTGGACGTTAGCAGCGGCGTGGAGTCTGCGAAAGGCGTCAAGGATGCGAAAAAAATGGCGGCATTTATTAAAGGGGTCCTAGACTTTGACCAATCTCGAATCAATTGAAACCTACAATTTGCCCGACCAGCGTGGACATTTCGGTCCCTACGGTGGTGTTTTTGTGGCTGAAACCCTGATGTTGCCCATCAGTGAACTGACCGAGGCTTATTATCGTTATATGCAGGATAAGGATTTCCTGGCTGAGTTGGATTACGACCTGCAACATTATGTGGGGCGGCCTTCCCCAATCTACCATGCGGAGCGTTTCAGCCGCGAGTTGGGCGGGGCGCAGATTTTCCTCAAACGCGAGGATTTGAACCACACTGGCGCGCACAAGGTGAACAATACCGTGGGCCAGGCTTTGCTTGCCAAACGCATGGGCAAAACCCGGATCATTGCCGAAACCGGGGCCGGACAGCATGGCGTGGCCACGGCGACGGTCGCCGCCCGGCTGGGGCTGGAATGCGTGGTCTATATGGGTTCGGTTGACGTGGCCCGGCAGGCACCCAATGTGTTGCGCATGAAACTGCTAGGCGCGACGGTGGTGCCGGTGGAGTCCGGCTCGAAGACGCTGAAAGACGCGCTCAACGAGGCAATGCGCGATTGGGTGACGAATGTGGACAACACTTTTTATATCATTGGCACGGTCGCAGGCCCTCACCCCTATCCTGCCATGGTGCGGGATTTCCAGGCTGTCATCGGACGGGAGTCCAAACAACAGATGCTGGAAATGACCGGGTGCCTGCCGGACGTATTGGCCGCCTGCGTCGGCGGCGGCTCCAATGCCATCGGCCTGTTTTATCCGTTTATAGACGACCGCGAAGTTGCGATGCACGGGGTCGAGGCGGCGGGGGATGGCATTGCCACGGGCCGCCATTCCGCGCCCTTGAGCGCGGGCCGTCCTGGTGTGCTGCATGGCAACCGCACTTACTTGATGGAAGACGAGGATGGTGAGATTATTGAAACCCATTCCATCTCGGCCGGCTTGGATTATCCAGGCGTAGGCCCGGAACACGCATGGCTGAAGGATTCGGGCCGCGCCCACTATGTCAGCATTACCGATGATGAAGCCATGCAGGGTTTCCACGCACTGACCCGGCTGGAAGGCATCATACCGGCTTTGGAGTCCTCCCACGCCATCGCCTACGCCATGAAATTGGCCCCCACCTTGCCCAAGGACAAAACCATCTTGGTCAATCTGTCGGGCCGGGGCGATAAAGACATCAACACCATAGCCGCACGCGAAGGAATCACCCTGTGAGCCGAATTAGTCCTAAATTTGAGAGCCTGAGGCGGGATGGCCGCAAAGCGCTGATCCCATTTATCACGGCGGGCGATCCCAACCCGGCCTTCACTGTGCCTGCCCTCCATGCGATGGTCGAAGCGGGTGCGGATATCATTGAGCTGGGGGTGCCGTTTTCCGATCCGATGGCCGACGGCCCGGTGATTCAACGGGCCAGCGAGCGCGCTCTTGCGCACAAGATGAGTTTGCGCAAGGTCTTGGAACTGGTCAGAGAGTTCCGCCAGAAGGACGATACCACGCCTGTGGTGTTGATGGGGTATTTGAATCCGGTGGAGTCGCTAGGCTATCGCAATTTTGTGGAAAAGGCGCAGGCTGCGGGTGTGGACGGTGTGCTGACGGTGGACATGCCGCCGGAGGAGTCGTCGGAATTTTTGCCCATGCTGGATGAGGCTGGCATAGACCCGATTTTCCTGCTGGCCCCGAACAGTACCAACGAACGCATTGCGAAAATGGGGCAATTGGGGCGCGGCTACCTGTATTATGTTTCGCTTAAGGGCGTGACCGGGGCCTCACACCTGAATCTTGATGATGTAGCGCACAAGGTCGAGGAAATTCGCAAGCTGACCGGTTTGCCCATCGCGGTCGGGTTTGGTGTCAAAAACGCCGAGACGGCGGCTGCGGTAGCCAAATTAGGCGACGGCGTGGTGGTCGGCAGTGCCTTGGTCAGTAGGATTGAGGCGGCGGGGGACGACTCCGCCCTTGCCTTGCAGGAAATCACTGGGCTGCTACGTTCCATGCGATCATCGCTTGATGCTTAAAACAAATCCACGGGGACTGAAGTGAGTAGTTGGTTTCATAAAAAGGTATTGTCGAAAATACGCACCGATGCGTCTACAAAAAGCGTCGTGCCCGAGGGTCTGTGGTGCAAGTGCGACCTCTGCAGCGCCATTCTGTACCGTGCTGAAGTGGAGCGAAATTTGGATGTCTGCCCGAAATGCAGCCATCATATGCGTATCAGCGCCCGCAAGCGCTTGAATGAGTTTTTGGACCCTGGCAGTCAACGGGAAGTGGGGGATACCCTCAGTCCGCTTGACCCGTTAAAATTCAAGGACAGCAAAAAATACAAGGACCGCTTGGCGCAGGCGCAGAAGCAGACCGGGGAAAAAGACGCCCTGATTGTCATCCACGGTCAGTTGAAAGACCGGCCCTTGGTTGTGGCGGCGTTCAACTTTGAGTTTATGGCCGGATCAATGGGTTCAGTGGTAGGTGAAGCCTTTGTGCGGGGGGTCAATATTTGCCTGGAGCAACATATTCCGCTGGTTTGTTTCTCGGCCAGCGGCGGGGCGCGTATGCAGGAGTCCTTGCTGTCTCTGTTCCAAATGGCCAAGACGAGTGCGGCACTGGCAAAAATGGCCGAGGCAGGCCTGCCCTTCATTTCTGTGCTGACCGACCCGACCATGGGCGGGGTGTCCGCCAGCCTCGCCATGCTGGGGGATATCAATATCGGCGAGCCGGGCGCATTGATCGGTTTTGCCGGGCCACGGGTGATCGAGCAGACGGTGCGCGAGAAGTTGCCCGAAGGCTTCCAGCGTAGCGAGTTTCTATTGGAGCACGGGGCCATTGATATGATTATTGACCGGCGGGAAATGCGTGACAAGATAGCCGACTTGTTGGATTTGCTGATGCAAGGTGGCGATGGCGGAAATGCCGCAGCGGAATCAGCGGCGGTCTTAGAGGACGCATAAAATCAGCACGCCCACACGTTTTGCCAAGCTGGACGAATGGCTGGCTTGGCAAGAAACCTTGCACCCCAAGTCCATTGACCTTGGCTTGGCGCGGGTCCGCAAAGTTTATGAAGCCTTGTTGCCGGGAACTGCCAACCCGCTGACGCTCACGGTTGGCGGCACCAATGGCAAGGGTTCCAGCGTTGCGCTGTTGGATTCCATTTTGCGGGCTGGGGGGTACCGTGTAGGCGCCTACACCTCGCCCCATTTGTTGCGCTATAACGAGCGCATCAAAGTCAACGGCGAACCCGCCGACGATGCGGCGATCTGTGCGGCCTTTGAGCGCATTGAGCGGGTGCGGAATGGCGTTAGCCTAAGTTTTTTTGAGTTTGGCACCTTGGCGGCGCTGGATTTGTTTTCCGCGTCGGCCCTAGACGTGCAAATTTTGGAAGTGGGCTTGGGGGGGCGCTTGGACGCAGTGAACATCATCGATTCCGATGCTGCGCTAATTGCGAGCATTGCGATTGACCATAGGGATTGGTTTGGCGATAGCCGGGAAGCCATCGCATTGGAAAAGGCGGGCATACTCCGTCCCGGCAAGCCCGCGATCATAGGCGATCCCAATCCGCCGCAGAGCCTGATAGATTTTGCCGATGCCAAGGGTATAGTGTTGTCGCGGCAGGGCCTTGATTATGGCTATGAGCGCTCAGATTGTGGCTGGAATTGGTTTGGTTTGGGAACCCGTCTTGAGCACCTGCCCAGCCCAGCGCTCGCGGGGGAGCATCAATTGCTCAACGCATCCGCCGTCCTTGCATTGTTGCGCTCGGTCGGTCAGCAGTTGCCGGTAAATGACGCAGCCCTGCGTAAGGGCTTGGAAACGGTCAAACTGGCGGGGCGGTTTCAATATTTCGACGGGCCAGTGCCGGTTTTGCTGGATGTGGCGCACAATCCGCAGGCGGTGGAAGTGTTGGTGGGTTATTTGCAAACCAGATTCCCCGGCAAGCGAATCCACGCGGTTTTCGCCGTCATGAGAGACAAAGACATTGCCGGGATAATCAACCCGATCAAATCGCTGGTGGAGTGCTGGTATTTGGCCCCGATCCCCTTGGCGCGAGCGGCTACCGAGTCCGAACTGCGGGCATTATTCCGTGAATTGTCCGTTGATAGCATAGAAGGTGGTTTTAACGCCGCAGTCGATGCGTTTGCTGCGGCTAAGCGACGCGCCAATAAAGGCGATTTAGTCTTGGTGTTCGGCACTTTTCCCTTGGTTTCAGAGTTTTTAGCCAATAACCCATGAATGTTTCAGAGGTAATTAAATGGACCAGCAATTAAAGCAGCGCCTGATCGGAGTGACCATCATCGTTGCCCTGGTCGTCATATTCGTTCCCATGCTCTTCGATAAATCCGATGACAAGGGAAAATTCAGTTCCACCGGGATTCCGTCCATCCCCGACGATGTCTTGGAAAAAAACATCGAATTGCCGAAGACGGCAGAGGATATAGCGCCCAAGGAGGATGAAAAGCAGCCTGTTGAAAGCGGCTACAAAATTGTCCCTCTGAACAGTGAGGATGCACCTCCCAACCCAAAGCCTGCCGGATTATCGGCACTGAAACCCAAGCCCAACGTAGAGGCTGAGGACGATAAGCCGGTCGTGTCTGAGGAAGGGGTTAGTCCGGCACCGGTCAAATCCGGCAGGAAAGGGGAACATGCAACCCCTCCGCCTGAAACGGCCAAGGAGCTTGCCGTGAAAGCGCCAGTTTCTGCAAGCCCAGGGCCAGAGGTCAAACCGCTGGCGCATAAAAAACACATTAGGATTAAGAAGAAATCCAAGTCGGCACCGGTTCCACCGCAGCCCGCCGCCGAACCCGATACCGATGGGGAGCCGCTAGATGGGCAGACCCCCTCCCCGGTAAGAGTAGAAAATCCGCCGGCCAAGAGGCATCATTCCCATGCCGTCCACCCCCACCCGCATGAAGAGCCTTTAGCTGATGATACGGCCACAATGATAGTGCCGGAAACTGCAAAGACTCCCATACACCACAGGCATAGGCCCAAGGTAAACAAGCCCAAGGTTTCTTCACCTCTGCCCGAAGCCGACAGGGATTTGCAGGAAGAGCCGGTGCCGTCCCCGGTGCGAGCGGAAAGTCCTCCAGCCAAACCCAAGACTTCGCTTGGCTACGGGCAAAAGGCAAAAGTGGCTAAACCTAAGGCCACCATTCATCATGAGTCCGAACATCCGGTGAAAGCGAATAAGGCGGCATCTCCTCCGGCCGATGCCCATCCCCCCCATGCAAAGCCGAAGGCCGCCAAACCTGCACCCGCGCCGGTAAAACCCCCAAAACCCGCCAAACCGGCTGAGCCGGCTGAACCGGATTAAGTTTGGAGTCCATTCAGCAACATGAAAGCCGCATTCACCGACTTTTTTTGGGTGGATTACTGCATCATCGGCCTGATTGCACTATCCGCCCTGATTGGCCTAATCCGCGGGCTAATCCGGGAAATGTTTTCACTCGTCATCTGGCTAACGGCGGTTTCCTTAGGGTTACTCTACAATCATAGGGTTTCTGTCTACCTGGAACATGCGATACCCATAGAGCAGGCTCGCGTGGTGGTGTCGTTCCTTATTATTTTCATTGCTGTTCTATTGCTAGGCGGCATGCTGGTTTTCCTAGTTGGAAAGCTGGTAGCCTTCACCGGTTTGGGAGGCACTGACCGTTTGGCCGGATTGCTGTTTGGCGTGGCACGGGGCGTGTTGATTGTCGCGGTGCTGGTGCTTTTGGCGGGCGTGACTTCACTCCCGGCCGAACCGGAGTGGAAGCAGTCCAAATTGATTCCTCCTTTCCAATCTCTGGCTTTATGGCTGCGGACCCAGATTCCATCCGGTCTTCTCGCCCAAGTCAAATTCCCAGAGTCAATTTTTAAAAGGTAAAGCGTTATGTGTGGCATTGCTGGAATCGTTTCCAACGAAAACGTCAACCAGGAGCTCTATGAGGCGCTGACGGTGTTGCAACATCGGGGGCAGGATGCGGCAGGTATCGTAACCTGCAAGGGCGACCGTTTCCATATGCGCAAAGATAGCGGTCTGGTGCGTGACGTTTTCCATACCCGCCATATGCGCAACCTGACCGGCAACATGGGCATCGCCCATGTGCGCTATCCCACCGCCGGCTGCACCAGTTCAGCCGAGGCGCAGCCGTTTTATGTCAACTCCCCTTACGGCATTGCGCTGGCTCATAATGGCAACCTCACCAATGCGCTGGCGCTCAAGCATGATTTGTTTGTGGAGGATCAGCGCCATATCAACACTGATTCGGATTCAGAGGTTCTGCTCAATGTCTTCGCCCACGAATTGCAAGAAATTGGCAAGTTGAGGATTGACGCCGAAGATGTGTTCAAGGCGGTCGCCGCCGTGCACCGCCGCTGCCGCGGGGCTTATGCGGTGGTGGCGATGGTCACTGGCTTCGGTATCATTGCCTTCCGCGACCCCTACGGCATCCGGCCTTTGGTTTACGGAGAACGGATGACGGAAAACGGGCTGGACTATATGGTCGCATCGGAAAGCGTGGCACTGGATGTGCTTGGCTTCAAGCTGGTCCGCGACATTTTGCCCGGCGAAGCCATAGTCATTGAGAAAAACGGCATGCTGCATGCCAAGCAATGCGCAAAAAACCCGGTTTACTCACCTTGCATTTTTGAGTTTGTCTATTTTGCCCGGCCTGACTCGAAAATCGACGATATTTCCGTTTACAAGGCACGGATGCGCATGGGCGACAAGCTGGCCGACAAAATCCTGCGCGAACGCCCCGAGCATGCCATTGACGTGGTCATCCCCATACCCGACACCAGCCGCACGGCGGCTTTGCAACTGGCCACCCGCATCGGTGTCAAATACCGCGAAGGTTTTATCAAAAACCGTTACATAGGCCGCACCTTCATCATGCCCGGCCAGCAGTTGCGCGAAAAATCGGTACGCCAGAAGCTTAATGCCATCGACCTTGAATTCATGGGTAAAAATGTGCTGCTGGTTGACGACTCCATCGTGCGTGGCACCACCTCGATGCAGATCATCCAAATGGCCCGTGATGCCGGTGCGAACCAGGTCTACTTCGCCTCGGCCTCGCCGCCGGTGCGTTACCCCAATGTCTACGGCATCGACATGCCGGCGGCGGAGGAACTCATTGCGCATGGTCGCAGTGAAGAGCAAATCCAAGCAGAATTAGGTTGCGATTGGCTGATCTACCAAGATTTGCCGGACTTGATCGACGCTGTGCAAAAAGGCAATCCCAATGTGACCCTGTTCGACACCTCTTGTTTTAACAACGAATACGTCACCGGGGACATCAACCAGGATTACCTCGACCTGATCGGCGCACAGCGCTCCGACGAGGCCAAGGCGGCGCGTGATGACAGCAGCATGATGTTGGAGTTGCATAATGCTTAGGATTTCTGGCACCCGCGCTGGGCGCGGATGCCAGAAATCCTAGATTAAACAGCATCACTAAGGATGAAGTCATGCATTTTGAGTGGAATACGGAAAAGGCCAAATCCAACTTTGAAAAGCACGGTGTTGATTTTAGCGAATCCATGAGTGTGTTCTGTGACCCTTTGGAAATTACGATTGCCGATCCTGAACATTCGCAATATGAGCAAAGGTTTCTTAGCATTGGGTTGTCTTCTTTTCATTGGCTTTTGGTTGTATCTTACACTGAACGTAATGGCAGCATCCGAATAATCAGCGCCCGAGTGGCAACAACTAAGGAGCGAAAGAACTATGAGTCAACTCATTAGCCCAGAACAAGAAGATGATTTGCAACCTGAATATGATTTCTCGCAAGGTGTGCGTGGCAAGCATTATCAATCCTTTCGGGAAGGGACAAACGTAGTGTTGCTTGATGAAGATGTCGCTAAAATCTTCAAAAGTTCAGAATCGGTTAACCGGGCTTTGCGGCTGTTGCTTGACCTTGCTAGGCGGGAAGTACCAAGGGATATCTAAGGCTAAAAAGCTGGTTGTCGAGGGTTCAAATTCATGAAAAGACAGCCAATATTATTTCTTCTGGCCTTTCTGGCTGCCATAGGGTTAGTTGGTTGCGACACCAAGTTAGGCAGAGGCTTGGAAAAAACCTTCGACTCCACTAAAGAAGGACTAACCGACACTAAAACCAATATCGAAGACCAATTGTCGAAATCTTGCCAAGACACCCTCAAGGTTTCCGACGATGCCGACGAGGTGTTGCGCTTGGTTTCCAGCGAAGACAACACCTTGTTCATTGTCGATGGCAAGGAAATGGGCAAAGCCAAGCAACTTAAATAATTGTTCAAGAGTGGTGATTATGTTATTCCATGTAATACTCGAACTAGCCGAAGATGGTTGGATTGTGGCCGAATGCCCCGCATTGCCGGGTTGTGTTTCCCAAGGCAAAGACGAAGAAGAAGCCTTGGTCAACATCAAGGAAGCAATAACCGCTTGGCTGGGCTGAGGACCAGAAGGTAATGTCTGGTTTGCGACTAGCGCCTAAACAACATCCGCCGGTTATGGTAACAGAGGTCTTTGTTTACACTGGGAGTGCAAGGCCTGCCTGCCTTTAGATGCCTTCGCAAGGCAGGCCTTGCACTCCCGCATCACTTTTAGTCGTACCCACTTTTAACCTTCTGGCTGGCAATATATTTTATGTTGGCTTATTATACGCATTACCCCATCATGATTTATTGGATGACACCATGCCGCCGACCATCGCCAAACCCAAAAAAGCCACCAATATCACGCTCTCAGCCGATGTGTTGAACGAGGCTAAAACACTAGGCATCAACATCTCCCAAGCCTGCGACCAGTTTTTGCGCGATTTGGTGCGGCACGAACGTGAAAGGCGATGGCAGGCAGAAAACGCGAGATTCATCAGTGCTTACAACCGGATGGTGGAGACAGAGGGCTTACCCTTGGAGGAATGGAGGAGTTTTTGAGTTGGCGCGTTATGATGTGTACCGCAATAGCGGACAATACGCAAACGCCGTACCCTACTTGGTGGATGTGCAAAGCGACTTGTTGTATGGCTTGGAAACGCGCATCGTCGTGCCTTTGCGCCGTCGAGACCATTTTCCCGATGAACCGCTGCCTGAAAGGCTGATTCCGATTTTCGAGATCGAAGGCATCGCTTGCATGTTGGAAACCCCCAAGTTAGCTGGGGTGCCCTTGCGCTTGTTGAAAAAGCGCGTGACCTCTTTAGCGGAAAGCCACGCCATTATTAATGCGGCGTTGGATTTTTTGTTTCAGGGGTATTGAAATACGGGATATTCCATTTGCCGCGTTGTATGAGCGTGAATTGCTCGCGGTGTAGACTATGATCGATAAGGGGATTGCATGAATTCACCAACCTATCAACAAGATTTCTTACGTTGGGCTGAAGAACAGTCGGCTTTATTTCGCTCGGGCAATATTGCAGAGATGGACTTTGAAAATATTTTGGGGGAAATTGAAGATATGGGGAAAGAACAAAAAGTTGCCCTACAATCATTATTCAGAAATATCATCGTTCATTTGCTTAAGCTTGAATTGTCACCCGCTATTGATCCGAGACCCAAGTGGATTGAGGAAGTGATTGAATTCCGCGATCAGGCTCAAACGCGAATTGACGCGACACCGAGTCTTAAACATTATTCGGATGAGCTTTTTAACAAAGCGTGGGAACAGGCACGTCGCGCCGCCGGTAAGTCTTTCGAGGCTTATGGTGAAAAGGTGCTTATTCCTGCCGAATGCCCCTATTTGTTAGAGCAGGTGCTTAATTCAGATTATTTCCCAGAAAATGCCAAAATAGTTAGTTAGTGCCAGACAAAAAATGACTCCCGAACAATTCGACAATTACGCCCAACAAGGCTACAACCGTATCCCTATCGCCCGGCAAGTGCTGGCCGACTTGGACACGCCCTTAAGCGCCTACCTCAAGCTGGCCGACGCACCCTACACCTATTTGTTTGAATCGGTGCAGGGCGGGGAGAAATGGGGCCGGTACTCCATCATTGGCCTGCCCTGCCGTACCGTGGTAAAAATCCACGGACAAACCATCACCATCGAACAAGACGGGACAGTCCAAGAGACGTTAAGTGTGGAAAATCCGCTGCGTTGGATAGAAGATTTTTCCGCGCAATTCAACACCCCGGAAATTTCAGGGTTCCCGCGCTTCACCGGCGGCTTAGTCGGGTATTTTGGCTACGAAACTATGGCCTACATTGAGCCGCGCCTGAAGACCGACAAGCCTGACCCCATCGGCAACCCGGACATTGTGCTGATGGTTTCGGAGGATGTGTTGGTGTTTGACAATCTCAACGGCAAACTGCTGATTATAACCCATGCCAACCCCGCCGAAGCCTCCGCCTATGCCAACGCCTTGGTCAAGCTGGACAGCTTGGTGGAGACGCTGCGCAGTAAAACTTTGCCACCAAGACCAGATAGAACGCCGACGCAGGTTAAAGAGTCTGATTTCGTTTCCGGCTTCACCCAAGCGGGTTTTGAAAATGCCGTGCGTAAAGTCAAAGACTACATTGTCGAGGGTGATACCATGCAAGTGGTACTGTCACAGCGACTGTCCATCCCCTACACCGCCGCACCGTTGGATTTGTACCGCGCTTTGCGTTGTTTGAATCCCTCTCCTTATATGTACAATCTGAATCTGGATGACTTCCATATCGTCGGTTCCTCGCCGGAGATTCTGGTGCGGCTGGAAGACGGCACCGTCACCGTCCGACCCATCGCCGGCACCCGCAAGCGCGGCAAGACGGCGGAAGAGGACTTGGAACTGGAGCAAGACTTGCTAGCCGACCCGAAAGAGCTTGCCGAGCATTTGATGCTGATTGACCTAGGCCGCAACGATGCCGGCCGGGTTGCGGAAACCGGCACAGTACGCGTCACCGACCAGATGATAGTCGAGCGCTACTCCCATGTCATGCACATCGTCTCCAATGTCAACGCCAAATTGAAAGCTGGCTTGAATGCCTTTGACGTGCTGGCCGCCACTTTCCCGGCGGGCACGGTCAGCGGTGCGCCGAAGATTCGCGCCATGGAAATCATCGCCGAGTTGGAGCCGGTCAAGCGTGGCGTCTACTCCGGTGCGGTGGGTTATATCGGCTGGTCGGGGAATTTGGACACCGCGATTGCGATCCGCACGGCTGTCATCAAAGACGGTACCCTGCACATCCAAGCCGGGGCGGGCATCGTCCACGACTCCATCCCCCTCAATGAATGGGAGGAAACCATGAACAAAGGCCGCGCCGTGTTCCGTGCCGTCGCGTTGGCAGAAGCCGGACTTGAAAGGGGAGAAAGCCTGTGAGCACCCGCATTTTGATGATCGACAATTACGACTCCTTCACCTACAACTTGGTGCAGTATTTTGCCGAATTGGGTGCGGAGGTGGAGGTGGTGCGCAACGACCAAATCACCGTTGAAGACATTGAGGCCATTAACCCAGACAAGATCGTCATCTCTCCCGGTCCCTGCACCCCCAAGGAAGCGGGCATTTCAGTGCCTGCGATTCTGCGCTATCAAGGCCGCTACCCCATCTTGGGCGTGTGCTTGGGCCACCAAAGCATAGGCCATGCTTTTGGCGGCAAGGTCATCCATGCCAAAGCCATTATGCATGGTAAGACTTCGCTGGTGCATCACCAGGATGTCGGGGTGTTCAAGGGCTTGAAAAATCCCTTGCAAGCCACCCGCTACCATTCCTTGGTCATCGAGCAATCCAGCCTGCCGGATTGCTTGGAAGTCACCGCATGGACAGCGGACGAAGCGGGCGGTGTGGATGAAATCATGGGGGTCAGGCATAAAACTTTGAATATTGAAGGTGTGCAATTCCATCCCGAATCCATATTGACCGAACAGGGGCGTGAGTTGCTGGCGAATTTCTTAATACGGTAGCAAATGAACCCATGAATGCCCAATTGCATGAGCGGGATTTTTACTCTTGGACTCAGCAGCAAGCCGATTTGCTGCGAGAGGGCCGGTTCAATGAACTTGATGCCGAATATCTGATCGAGGAACTGGAAAGCATGGGGGCAAGAGAGCGCCGGGAATTAGGCAATCGGCTGGCGGTGTTGTTGGCGCATTTGCTGAAATGGCAATACCAACCCGAACGGCGCGGCAATAGCTGGCGGCGCACCATCAAGATTCAACGCATCGACATCAACGAATTACTCGCCGACAATCCGGGTTTGAAGAGCGAACTGGAAGGGATATTTGCCAAGGCGTACCAAAAAGCACGTGTATTGGCAGCGGATGAGACTAGTTTTGACGAGGCGGCTTTTCCTATCGAGCCACCTTATGCTTTGCAGGAGGTTTTGGATGTGGAGTTTTTGCCCCAAAATTAATCTTTGTTTATATTCAATACCTTCGCCAAGCTGGTGCTTGGCGCTCCCAATGGGAACGCCAAGCACCAGCTTGGCCTTTATATCGGCGGTTCTTTGCCTTAATTGGAGGTCTCTCACGACATTGGCGAAGGTATTGTATATTTTAAACGTATTTTTGGTTCTTTGGGAATTTGCATGGTGACCAGTGACAGCCTACAAGCATGCCGTTGTTTTCAAAGTGTGCAGCTAGTTCACCAAGACCGCTTTCCATTCAAGTTCCCAAAGAACCGTATTTTTGACAACAAACAAATATACTATGACCAATATAGTTGATGAACTCATGAATGTTATCACTTTTTAGTTGGACTCCCATTAAGGCATCAAGTTGGGCTTTTATTATCAAGTAATCCTTTGATGTTGAAAACGCTGTATTCAATAACTCATCCGAATCCCAATTTGCGCACCCCGCCCCGGTTCCGGTGCCCAATTGCGCAGGTAAGAGGTCGAGTTGCGGATATTCTCGTTGAACAGGTTGTTGCCCTTGGCGAATAGCAGCAGGCTTACCTCGTGGAAGTCCTTGACTTGATATTCCGTGCCGATGTTGAGCAGCACATAGCCGGGCGTGGGCGTATCGTCGGCACCGGGATTGTTTTGTGCTTGCGCCCGTGTCAGGCGCAGATTGCCCGACCATTCCGCCTTGGTGTAATCCAGTTCCAATCCATAACGTAGCGGTGGCATACGCGGCACATCGCCGCCGCTGACGAATTCCCCACGGGTGTAATCGCTGAACAGGGTGAGATCGACTAGTCCATAGTGGTTTTCCATCAGGTTGAATATTAGCTTGGCTTCGTATCCCTTGAACGTCGCATCAGCCTGGCTGGTCTGCACCACGGGTGAGCAGTCTGAGTGGGTACCGCAAGGCAGGGCATTGCCCGATGCGGGGTCTTGAAAGACAAACTGGCCGGTGCGTTGCTGGTAGATGTAATTGTTGACCCAGTTGTGGAACAGGTTGACCTCGGCCTTAACCCAGTCCGCTTTGAACTTGTAACCAAAATCCAAATTGTAAGAGGTTTCCATATCCAGCGAGGCGTCGCCCAGTTCGTAACTATGGGTGGCATCGTGGAAACCGTGGGACAACAACTCCTGCACTTGCGGTGCGCGTTGCGAACGGGTCAAGCCCAGGCTGAGGTCATTGCTGCCGTTAATTTTCCACAAGCCCGCAGCCGAGGCGCTGACCGGGGTATAGTTGAAAGTGGACCAGCCTTGCGGAGCGATGGAACTCTGTTCCACCCGTGCGCCCAATTGGAAACCGACCGGTCCATAGTCGAACGATTCCACCGCAAACACGCCGTAGCTATCTATTTGGGAGGTGGGGACGATGGTTTTCGCGCCGGTGAAATCGAAGGCCGCAAAATCGCTGTTAATCGACTGGAAGCCGACAGAACCCTTAAACGGCCCAAGCGCTTGGTGGACAAGCTCCACTCGGCCTTCGTAGCTTTGCTTGCTGAACGCCGTCCCCGGCAGGCCGCCATCCAGTTCTGTGTGTTGATAGTCGGTATAGCCCAAGCGCATACGCAGTGTTTCGACAAACGGGAGGGGTTTATTCAGTTCGCTTTTGAAATCGTAGCGGGTTTGATGGAGGTCAATGCGGACATTGGGTCCGCCGCTGCCGTCTGGGGGCACGCCATAGTTGTTTTCCAAATTGTTGATCGACACGCCCGCAAAACCCGCATCACCGACCAAAGACATGCCAGCCGTACCGCTGACGGCATGGGTATAAGTGTTGGGGATCACGCCATAGGAATTCTGCAACGGCACAGCGAGAGTCGGATTGGTTGCCAGCGCGGCTTGTTGGTCTATGGCCTGTCCACCGATGCCGAGGTTGTCGCTGACGCGATTGAAACCGTCGAAATGATAGGCGAAGTGGTCTTGGCCACCCTCTATTTTCAGCATCGTGGTCGATTCGTCATCCACCGAGTTGAAACGCTGCTCGAACGCCCCGCCCATTAGCCTGTCTGGGAGGCGGGTCGGGATGCGGTTGTCGAGGACGTTGACCACCCCGCCGATGGCCCCGCTGCCATACAGCAGCGAGGCCGGCCCGCGCAGCACTTCAATGCGATCCGCCAGAATAGGCTCCACGCTGGAGGCGTGATCCGGGCTAAGTTGCGACACGTCGTTGCCGCCAACACCATTGCTCAACACACGCACTCGCGGACCGCTTTGCCCACGGATGACTGGCGTGCCAACACCGGGACCAAACGACTGGTTGGTGACACCCGGTTCGTTTTTCAGCGTATCGCCGATGGTGTCTCCGACTTTCAGGCGCAGTTCATCGCCAGTCAGAACATCCACCGGAACTGAGGTTGCAGAGGGTTTCTCCTGCAAGGGCGCGGTGACAACCACGGTTTCCAGTTCCGTCACTGGCTGCTCGTCGGCGTGGGTGGGCATTGCCAGCGCACTGGTGGAAACCAGCAATAGGGTGAATCTATGCTGCATACAGCGTTTTCAACATCAAAAAGTTACTTGATAGTGGATATGTAAGCGCAGGTTATTCAGTTAACCTGAAGGGTTAATGGAATGTCTGTTTTAGGTATATGTTTAAGATAAAAACGCTGTACATAAAGATTTTCCCATGCTTCTTATACCATTGTTATAAATGTACCTGATTAGGAAGATTCTTCAGTTATTCCAATTTCGGTATGGACCGCCTGAATCCAGATAGCAGGGATGCTCAAAGCCGCTCCATACATGGTCTCTAGGTTCCGGCGGTTCATGCTGGAACGACGGCGTTCTGGGTTTTTCTGTAACATATTCCTAATGGATGGCCCATGTGTTAATACATCGCAAGGAGACCCGATTTGATTTTACATGCCCTCGCAAGGCAAGCCTTGCACTCCCGCATCACTTTTAATCGCACCCGTGTAATACCTCTACTCCGGTATCCGTGCATTGCTGGCACAATCCATGAATCTCGATGGTTTTCCGGTGGGAGGCAAATCCGGCCTGCCGTATTTCTTTGCCTACCGCCTCCATCACTTGCGGCGCTGGCTTTTCATCGACTTCATGGCAGCGGTCGCAGATTAACAGCAGCAGTTCGTGCTGGTGGCCCGAACAATTACAACCAATAAAGGCGTTAAGGCTCTCCACCCGGTGGATCAGGCCCTGCTTGATCAGGAAGTCCAAGGCGCGGTAAACCGTCGCCGGTTTGGCAGAATGTTCCAAAGGTTTGATGCGGTCCAACAAATCGTAAGCCTTGACCGCCCGGTGGCTCTCCCAAACCAGTTCAAGAACCTTGCGGCGAATTGGCGTGAGCCGCGCTCCCCGGTTACTACACAAGCGCTCAGCGGTGTGTATTGCTTTGGCTATGCAACCGTCGTGGTCGTGGGCAGACAACCCCGGTTCTTGCTGGCTAGGCGTTGTTCGAATAAGCATCATTTACAACATAGGCGATAAATAAATATGTAACAATATAACATCACATTATAGCGTTTTCAACATCTAGAGGGAAAACGGGTGCGATTAAAAGTGATGCGGGAGTGCAAGGCCTGCCTTGCGAAGGCATCTAAAGGCAAGGCAGGCCTTGCACTCCCAGTGTAAGTTCAAAGACTGCCCGGTTCGTCCGCATCACTTTTAATCGCACACGGGAAAAACCGAGTAGGCATTGGATGCAGTGCCAAGGCGGTCTAGGATGCCCCGTTACAGCGTTTTTAATATCACACGTTACTTTGTTAAGTTATATTGTTTTGCAAAGCACACACAGGATGGTTTGAATGAGTGTCCTTTATTATTTTTCTTTGTTAAGATAAAAACGCTGTATTTGGGAGGCAATCAGATGAGCTTTGACTTTGAAACCCTAATCCCCCGCGAAGGAACCGCCTCGGTCAAATGGGACGGAAGAGAGGGCTATTTCGGCAGCGCAGACCCTTTGCCGATGTGGGTGGCGGACATGGATTTCGCCGTGCCGGAAGCCGTCAGCCGCGCCGTCATGGCACGGGCCGCCCATCCGGTGTTTGGCTACACACAGGCCACGGACAGTCTGTACGAATCCTTGATGGATTGGATGCGCAAGCGCCACGGTTTCGAGGTTGAACGGGACTGGATCATCCTCTCTCCCGGCGTGGTGCCTTCCTTACATGCAGCGGTGATTGCCTTCGCGCAGCCCGGTGCGGGTGTCATCGTCCAACCGCCGGTGTATTTTCCATTTTTCAGCGCGGTCACCGAAACGGACAGGAAGCTGATCCTCAATCCCTTACGCTTGGAGAACGGGCGTTACCGCATGGACTTGGAACATTTGGAGCAATGCGCAGCGCAGGGTGCGCATTTGCTGCTGCTCTGCACCCCGCACAACCCGGTGGGACGGGTATGGAGCAAGCAGGAGTTACACGCCGTGTTGGACATCGCCCGCCGCCACGATCTGGTCATCTTGTCTGATGAGATACACCACGATCTGCTTTTCCCAGGGGCCAGCCACACTCCCTTGCAGGTGTTGGCAGGGGAGGGGGGGGAAATCGTCACCGCCGTTGCCCCCAGCAAAACCTTTAATATTCCGGGTTTGGGGCTGTCTGCGCTGATCGTCCCTAATCCCAAGCACCGCATGGCCTTGCGCAAAGCCTTTGAACTGCTGCATTTGGGCGCGTCCAACCCGTTCAGCCTCGTGGCTTTTGAAGCCGCTTACCGTGAAGGCGAGGAATGGCTGGAAGCGCTATTGGTCTATTTGACGCAAACCCGTGATTTTGTCGCGCAATACCTCGCCAGCCAACTTCCGCAAATCAAGCTGATCCAACCCGAAGGCACTTATCTGCTGTGGCTGGACTGCCGGGAACTGGGTATGAATGATATCGAGTTGAAAAAGTTTTTCATCCACCAGGCCAAGGTCGGCATGAACCCCGGGCCGGTCTTCGGTGATGGAGGCAGCGGTTTCATGCGGATGAACATAGGCACGTCTAGGCTGGTGGTTGCCGAGGCGTTGGAGAGGATACGCGGGGCGCTTGAGGGCACAAAATAGAAGGGGGAAAGGGAATGACTTTCTCGACGACAAGCAAACACAACAGATGGTAATCCTGTCCCGTTATTCTCCGCGGGGCTGCTAACTAGAAAAATAAGGACTAACAATGTATATCAAACGAATTACCCTAAAAAACATCCGTGGTTTTGACGAATTGGATTTCGATCTGACGCGGGGAGATGGAGGCTATGCGGGGTGGACAGTATTTACCGGGGATAATGGCTCTGGCAAAAGTGCATTGCTAAAGGCGATTGTTGTGGGCTTGCTCGGTAAGGAGATTGCTCGTGCCTTGCAGCCCAGTTTTCAAGGATGGATTCGTGATGGTGAAAATGAAGCATCTATTAAAGTAGAAACTATAGAAAGGTTTGAAGATGATGCTGCTAGTCCTTTATATGGAAGCACTGAGTTAGGGAAACTAGAACTAAAATTTGAAAACATAGGCAGGGAAACAAAGCTTTACGATCAACATGAGTCTGACACTTTTTCTTGGTCTCACAAAGGTTTTTTTTACCATTCATTTTTTATCTGTAGTTATGGCCCATTTCGTCGTATGTCTGGACCTTCAGCCGATGCCATAAGGGGAATGGTTGCACCTGATACTGAGAGTTTAGTTACTTTATTTCAAGAGTCGGCAACTTTAGCTGAGGTTGATCAATGGTTAATAAAACTTCACCATAAATCGCTAGAAAAAAAATATCCAGAAACTCACTTGTTAGGGTTGGTTCTCAAAATTCTAAGCGACGATTTACTACCCAATCAAATTACCGTGGATCGTGTGGATTCAGACGGGCTATGGTTGAAAGACAGAAATGGGGTTGAATTGGCTTGGTCGGATATGAGCGACGGCTATCGCTCGGCTCTGGCCCTGCTCTCGGATATTTTGCGACATTTGATGAACGATGAAGACTTGGGGCGATATAGTATTGTCGAAAATTCTGACGGAAAGCTAGTTGTAAACCGCCACGGCGTAGTTCTAATAGACGAAATCGATGCCCACCTACACCCCGAATGGCAGCAAAAAATAGGCTTCTGGCTGAAGCGGCACTTCCCGAATATCCAATTTCTAGTCACTACCCACAGCCCAATTATTTGCCAAGCCGCTGACGACAACGGCTTGTTTGTATTGCCGGGTAGCCAAGACAAGCCTAAGGCACTGTCCAAAGAAGAATATAACAAGGTGATTGCTTCCAGGCCCGACACGATTTTGTTGACTTCGGCGTTTGGTTTGCAAAACACCCGCTCGCCCCGCGCCGTCGAAGGACGTGCTGAATATGCCAAGCTAAAATCCAAGCGGCGGGCGGGCGCACAATTAACGCAAGACGAAGAAGACCGCATGGGCGAGCTGGAGGTATTCGGCAAAAATGAAGAGGAGTTGTAAACCGTGCGCCGAGTGAAACGCTTGCCTTTGGAAGTGAAAGCCCAAATCTATCTCAACCAGCAACAAAAACAGGCCAATGTCAAACTTGCCAGCGGGAATTTGAACACGTCCAGTGAATGGAAAAGCGCACGGCAAACTCAGGCAATGGTGGCAGTTCTCAAAACGCTACAGAAAATAATGGGTATGCGGGAACGCTGCATGTATTGCTTGGATTCCCACGGTTCAGATATCGAACATTTCCGCCCGAAAGCCGTTTATCCAAAGCGGATGTTTCGCTGGCGCAATGTGCTATTGTGTTGCACCGAGTGCGGCAGGTTCAAAGGCAACCAGTTTCCCTTGCAGGGCAAACGCCCTTTGTTGATAGACCCAAGCAAAGAAGAGCCTTGGCGCTATCTGGACTTTGATGCAGATACTGGAAATATTTGCGCACGGTTTGATCCTCACGACAATGCCTACTGTCTTAAGGGGGAGAAAACGGTCGAGATACTTCAACTTGATCGACGTGAAGCTTTGTCAACGGGCTATCTGAAAACGTATCATCGAATTAGTAATAAAATCCGGCGTTTTTTGGACGAATCCAATCCATCGGCTGGCAAACTCATCAACGAGTTGCAAGAAGCAGATGAACATGGTTTGCTAGGCTGGTGTCTTATCGGCACAGGCCAGAATGAAACGCCGTTTTTAGAACTGCGGCTCCAGTACCCAGACGTATGGGCAGAGTGTAAAGCGGTTTTTTACCATACATGATTTTCAGATTGGAGCCGGAACTTAAAAACTTCAGATTACTATGACTCTAACCCCCGAAAACCTAGAAAATATTTCAGCAATCACGCTAGACCATTACAACCAACGGGCCGAGGATTTTTGGGAAGGCACCCGCGACCATGATGTGGTGCAGAATATCGAGGCGCTCTTGCAACACATCCAAGCTGCCCCGCCATTCACGCTGCTGGATTTCGGCTGCGGGCCGGGGCGCGACCTCAAGGCGCTGGCAGGCCGGGGCCATGTCGCCGTGGGTTTGGATGGGGCTTTGCGCTTTGTCGAAATGGCAAGAGAGTACACAGGATGCAAGGTTTGGCATCAGGATTTCCTAAAATTAGACCTGCCGGATAGATATTTTGACGGCATTTTCGCCAATGCCTCCTTATTTCATGTGCCCAGCCGTGAGTTGGCCCGGGTGTTGCTGGAATTACGGGCCAGTTTGAAGCCAGACGGGGTGTTATTCAGTTCCAACCCGCGTGGCAATGATGAGGAAGGTTGGAACCGGGGCCGTTATGGCGCTTACCATACACTAGAGACTTGGCGCGGGTTTTTGACGGCAGCAGGTTTTGCCGAGCTTGGGCATTATTATCGACCAGAGGGATTGCCACGCGAGCAGCAGCCTTGGCTGGCTAGTGTTTGGCGGTTAACAACAACCAATACGCCCAACGCTTGAGTTATTGAATAAAAGGTTTTATTTTCTCCAGCACCTCATCCCGCGTAAAAACGCCGATTTCAGTGTGGACAAGCTTTCCGGTGGGGTCGAAAACCGCTGAAATGGGCAGAACACCGGCGCTGTCACCCAGTTTTGCGGTGAATTGGCGAGCTCCGACAGTGCCGTCGAGGACGGGGTAATTGAGCGGCTTGGATTGCAGAAATTCCCGCGCTTTGTCCGCCTCGTCGTCGGTCAGAATGCCAATGAACTGCAAGCCTTTAGGCCCAAGTTCGTGTTGCAGTTTGACGAATTCGGGTATTTCCTGCAAACAGGGGGGGCACCATGTCGCCCAGAAATTGACGATCAGCACTTTTCCTTTCCATTCGCTCAGGGCGTGGGGTTTTCCATCCAGATCGGGAAAGGCAGTTTCCAGTTCAGTGCTTGCTGCCGGGGTGGAATTCAATCTGTGCTGGAAGACGATGCCGCCAGCCAAAGCGAACAAGGCGATCAATACCAATAGCAGATTCTTCATCAGCGCATCGCCTGTTGCAAATGGCCTAAAAACTCATCCGGTCCTTTGAAGCCGACTACGCGATACGCTTTCCGTTCGGTGCCGGCGGGGTCGAAAAACAGCGTGGCGGGGGGGCCAAACAAGCCATAGCGTTGGAGTAAGAATTGGTCTTCATCCGAATTGGCGCTCACATCGGCCTGCAGCAAGACGATATTGTCGAATTCGCGGCGCACACGGGGGTCGGCAAAGGTTTCCCGCTCCATTTCTTTGCAGGAAACACACCAGTCGGCGTAGTAATCCAGCATGGCCCAGCGCCCTTCGGCTTGGGCGGCTTGCAAGGCGGCTTGCAGTTCGGCGACGGTGGCGACCCGGCGGAAGGTGCTGGCTGTCTTGGTTTCCGAACATTCCCCAGGGCTTATGGTTTTGCGCATGGGTTGCAGAGGGTCGCCACTGCCATTCGCCACACCGATGAGCATCAACACGCCGTAGGCCAGCATGGCAACGCCAACCCCTTTCCACAGTTTGCGCCAGCCGGAAGCGCCTTGCGGCAGCGCGTCTAGGGCGTTCAGATAAATCGCCGGGATGATTAACAGCAATGCCCATAGGAACAGGATCACCCTGGCGGGCAGGATGCGGTCCAGCAGCCATACCGCCACCGCCAGCATGCCCACGCCGAAAACGGCTTTGACGGCGTTCATCCAGATGCCGGCACGGGGCAGCAATTGACCAGCCGACAGGCCTATGACCAGCAGGGGGATGCCCATGCCCAAACCCATCGCAAACAGGGCCAGCCCGCCCAGCACGGCATCGCCGGTTTGGCCTATGTAAATGAGTGCGCCGGCCAAAGGCGCGGCCATGCAAGGTCCGACGATGAGCGCTGACAAGCCACCCATGATCGCCGCGCCGGTCAAGGTGCCGCCGTGCTGCTTGTGGCTGAGTTGTGTCAGCTTTGTTTGGATGAAGGATGGCAGTTGCAGTTCATAAAAGCCGAACATGGACAGCGACAATAATACGAACAAGCCGCTGAAGCCTCCAATCACCCAAGGATTTTGGAATACCGCTTGGAGATTGCTGCCGAACAGGCCGGCGAGTACCCCGAATACGGTATAGGCCAAGGCTGCGGCCAGCACATAGCTTAAGGAAAGCATGAAGGCGCGGGGTGTGGTGATTTTGTGCCCATGTCCGACGATGATGCCGGAGAGGATGGGAATCATCGGGAAGATACAGGGGCTGAATGCCATCAGCAGGCCAAATCCAAAGAAACTGGCGGCTACCAGCCAGATGGAGTCGCTTTTCAGTGAATTGGCGATCCTGTCCTGCTCGGCCACGGGGGGGGCTGGCCTAGTGTCGGCTTTGGCGCTAGGCACAGCGGTTTCCGCAACTGAAACCGTTGCGGGGAGTTTAAGGCTGACGGTCTTCTCCATCGGCGGATAGCACACGCCCTTTTCCGCACAGCCTTGATATTTTGCCTGTAAACGGATGCTGACAGGACCAGTGACGCTGCGTTTCAAGGGCAGGTCGAAGCCTATGTCATTATGGAATATCTCCATCGGCCCATCTTCTTCCTGTTTGATTTCGCCGTGGGCAAGATCGACAGCATCCAGTTCCACGCCCGTAGTATCCAGCAAGGCGAATTTAAACCGGCCACGGTAGAGGTAGTAGCCTGGGGCGATTTGCCAATCCACATGTAAAGTCTTGGTGTCTTTAACAGTGGCATTGAACCGAAAAGCCTGTTCCGGCGGCAGTAGCTTTTCCTGTCCCAGCCCTTTGAAGGACTGGCTTAATCTAGCTAAAGGGTTGCCGGCCGACAATTCTGGCGGCGATAAATCTTCCGGTGCGATGCCCCAGGCTAGCCCGGTGTAACCATAGGAAAAAATAATAATCAGGATTGTGTTGCGGAAGAAAGCCATTGGTTGATCCAGTTCAAATAATCGGGAAGACCACGTTCGATGTCGATTACAATAATTTCAGGAAGTTCGTACGGGTGCCGTTCACGCAGTTCGGCTTCCAGCCTAGGGTAAGCCCCGCGTTCAGTTTTGATGAGCAAAAGCGACTCGGCACCGGTTTCGATCTTGCCTTTCCAGGGATAGACCGATGTCAGGCCGGGCAAAATATTGACGCAAGCGGCCAGATGTTCTTCGACCAAAAATTTAGCCAGAGATTCAGCGGGTTCTCCCGTTGGACAGGTGGATAGGACTAGGCAATATTTTGTATCCATGTGCTCCAAGACTTTATGATGTAGAAAAGACATAATAGAACATTTTAAACGTAGTGAGGTTTTGATGAATATAGCGCAAGGGCTTTTGTTGGCTCTGTTGGCTCTTCCAATCTTGGAAATTTACCTGCTGATCCAGGTTGGCGGGATTATCGGGTTTTTGCCAACACTGCTGCTGTTGTTCGGAGCGGCCGGCTGGGGTACTTTTCTGCTGCAAACCCAAGGGTTGAACACTTGGTTGCGTGTGCAGCAAAGCTTGGCCCGCGGCGAATTGCCTGCGGTGGAACTGATCAACGGGGCGGTGATCGTGGCTGGCGGAGCCTTGTTGCTGTTGCCTGGCTTTTTGTCGGACGTGGCCGGTTTGTTATGCTTGATTCCGTTCACCCGCCGTTTGCTTGTAGGATGGCTGGTGAAAAATCGCTTGGGGTTGCGGCAGGCCAATCCTAACGACGCTGAAGGCCCCAAAGTGATTGAGGGGGAGTTTAAGCGGGAAGATTGAAGCCAATGAAAATGCGGATAATATCCCTGGCCGGGATGTTATCCGCAGGGACTAAAATCAATGGCTGTGGCTATGGTCATGACCGCAACAAGCCGCGGGTGGCTCGTTGGGATCGACCGTAGTCTTGTTTAGGCCTGAATAGGCCGGACACCAGCGGGTGAAGCCAGTGGCCACCAAAGCGCTGCCCAGCAGCAACAGCGGAATATTACCCAAGAACACTGAAGTCAGCAGCAGTGCGCTACCTACGCCGTAACGAATCTTTTGCTCATGCAGGCCGACGTTGACTTCTTTTTTTAATGCTCTTTTAAAATCGAAACTCATGGCTAGCTCTCCAAATTATGCTTAATGCGTAACATTACCACACCCGTGATTAGAAAAACAGAAGCGCCTTGGCGAGTGCCGTACGGAATCAAACGAAGGCAAAGCGAGAGCCGCACTTCCGCAACCCACCAATATCTTTAAAACCTTGGTAAGACTGGACTCGCCCTAGAGTTTTAAGCTATCCTTCCGCTAAAATATTCAGCAAAGCCATACAATGACTTAAAAACGATCTGATGTTGAAATGCGGTATGCTTACTAAAAACAACCTTGATGATCTTTCCAAACGCTTGTCCGCCGCTGTTCCGACCGGCCTATCCGCCGTGGGCGCGGATTTGGACAAGACCTTCCATGCCATTTTGCAAGGCGCATTCGAGAAAATGAATCTAGTCAGCCGCGAGGAGTTCGAAGCCCAAAAAGCCGTTCTGGCCCGTACCCGCGCCAAGCTGGAAGAGCTGGAGGCGAAGGTGGCCGGACTGGAACAACAAAGTACTAGCCGCTGAATCGCCCAGGCGGCAGGATGCGATGAGTCTAGCCGTCGTCTATGCCCGTGGTCGTGATGGCATCGCCGCGCCTTTGGTGACGGTGGAGGTCCACCTTTCCAATGGCCTGCCCAATTTTTCCATCGTCGGCCTGCCGGAAACCGCCGTCAAGGAAAGCAAGGATCGGGTGCGAGGGGCCTTGCTCAACTGCCGGTTTGAATTTCCCCAGCAACGCATCACCGTCAACATGGCTCCAGCCGATATCCCCAAGGAGGGTGGACGCTTCGATTTGGCTATCGCCTTGGGGATACTGGCGGCCTCCGGCCAATTGCAAAAAAAAGGCTTGGATAAAATGGAGTGTTTGGGTGAACTGTCCTTGGGCGGCGAACTGCGGCCTGTGGTCGGTGCCTTGCCCGCTGCCATTCAGGCCCGGCAGGCGGGCAGGCAGTTGATCCTGCCCCGTGAGAATGCCGCCGAAGCCGCCTTGGCCGGTAACGTGGAAGTCATCCCCGCCGCCCATTTGTTGGAAGTTTGCTCGCACCTCAACGGTCAGCAGCGGATTGAATTCCAGCCGGAAGCCCCGCCCGTTGCCACACCCGTGGAAACGCCCGATTTCGCCGATGTGCACGGCCACTACCAAGCCAAACGGGCTTTGGAGATAGCCGCCGCCGGTCGGCACAATCTATTGATGCTGGGACCGCCTGGCACCGGCAAATCCATGTTAGCCTCGCGCTTGCCCGGCATACTCCCGCTGCTGAGTGAGGAAGAGGCGTTGGAAAGCGCAGCCGTGGCCTCGGTCAGCGATGTCGCCTTCGACCCGCAGCGCTGGCGGGAGCCGCCTTACCGGTGCCCCCACCACACCGCTTCGGCCCCGGCCATGGTGGGTGGTGGCAGCAACCCTAGGCCCGGAGAAATATCCCTGGCCCATAACGGTGTGTTGTTTTTGGACGAACTGCCCGAATTTGACCGCCGGGTGTTGGAAGTTCTGCGCGAACCGCTGGAAACCGGCATTATCACCATATCACGCGCTGCGCGGCAAGCGGATTTCCCTGCGCGCTTCCAACTAATTGCCGCGATGAACCCCTGTCCTTGCGGTTATCTGGGCGACCCTTCCGGTCGCTGCCATTGCACGTCGGAGCAAGTGCAGCGCTATCGCGCCCGCATTTCAGGGCCTTTGTTGGATCGCATCGACATGCACATCGAGGTACAGCGCGTACCCCGCGAAGTGTTGCGGGCCGGCAGCGTAGGCGGCGAGGAAACCAGCGCGACGGTGCGCGGGCGCGTGGTGCGGGCCAGGCAGCGGGCGGTGCAGCGTACAGGCCATGCCAATACCCAGCTCAGCCCGCAGCAAATCAAGCGCTACTGTGTGCTGGAAGAGAATGCGCAAAACTTGCTGGAGCGGGCCGTGGACAAGCTGGGCCTGTCGCACCGAGCCTACCACCGCATCATCAAACTGGCCCGCACCATCGCCGATCTGGCCGGTTCGGAAAATATTCAAATCGCCCATGTCAGCGAAGCGGTTTCCTACCGGAAGTTGGATAGGGTGCCGGGGAGCCGCTGAGTGCGTTCAAGACCGCCCCGATTAACCAGCATAGCCTTATGGTTTGGCCAGTGTGGCTGAATAGTGTGTGGCTAGCTTTTCCCTGCCGTGAGCTTTATCCCGTATTTCTGCGTATCCGTACGACACCGCACTGACCGGAATTGACTTATCAGATATTCTTATTACCAGATCGTAAGCGTTAGTTTTGATTCATCATAATTTTGGAATATAAAGGATGTACTTATGCAAACCGTAGGAAAAGTGGGCAACAATGGCGAATCAGCTACTAAAGCGTGGCCGGAAAACTCTAGCCATGAGGATGTCAATATGTCGAACCAATTAGTTTTATTCACATTCGCCTTGATGGCGGATATGATGCTGATGGTCGGCAGAGTCAGTGCCGGTCAAGCCAGTGCAACGCTCGTAGTGCCTATTCCGCAAATCGGAAACACCAGGCGGAATGGCCGGGACAGTGGCAACAACACCCCCGCGCCAGAAGATCAAAAGGAAACTCGTGGCGATCTCGCGCTTACCACGGCTGTCCGCCGAACTATCTTCAGAAACAAATCGCTGTCACTTGACGCGCACAACGCCAAGGTCACCACCCGCAATGGGGTGGTGACTCTGCGCGGCCCCGTCGAAAATCCCGCAGAAAAAGGCAAACTGCAAGCAATCGTCCAAAATACTCGGGGAGTGGAGCAGGTTAACAATCAACTCGAAAGCAAAATGCATTGATTTCCATGCATGCGGAAAACTCCGAAGTGAGTTCCTAGGTCAAGGAAATATGTAAACAGGCCCCATGCGGAAGATAAGTCATCGGTCGGTGAGGCTGAGTATTAACGATTAGCTACTCTGAACGGCGGGTACGGAAGCAAAGCCAAATTTTGGACCGCCTCGGTTTTAACAACCGAGCCGGTCTTTAAATCACTTGCCAGCAATATAGTTCAAAAAGTTAATGGCCTTAACTTTGTCTTTAAATGATGCGTCAATACGGTCGCCATTGCTATATTTGACAATTGCGTCGTATTTTCTGAACAGACCATCAAATTTGCCAATCTCGTCATATTTCGTTATGAAAGCAATGGCATCATCTATAGATTGAAATTCGTTTTGTTGGCCATGCAAAGGTATCAGGACAACTAATTCAATACCTCTGTCTAGCGTGTCCTGCAATCGACTGAAAAAGCATTCTAGCAAAGCTTTGTTGCTTTCCGTTTTTGTTTATGGTCTTGTGCGGGAACATCGTTAAATATATCAATTTGCTGGTAGCTGTTCATTGTTATAAATATTTATCCGTCACCGCCCCCTCAGAAGCTGAACTGACCAGTTTGGCGTATTTCGCCAACACCCCGCGCTCGTAGCGGCGCTTCGGTTGCTGCCACTTTGCCAAGCGTTGGCTGATGACATCGGCCGCCACATGCAGGGTGAGTTCGTGGGTTTCGGCATCAATGGTGATTGGGTCGCCTGTCTCGACGACGGCCAACGGCCCGCCGACATAGGCTTCTGGGGTGATGTGGCCGACCACAAAGCCGTGGGTGCCGCCGGAGAAGCGGCCATCGGTGATCAACGCCACCTCTTTGCCCAAGCCCTTGCCCATTACGGCGGAGGTGGGGGAGAGCATTTCCCTCATGCCCGGCCCGCCTTTCGGCCCTTCAAAGCGGATGACGATGACATCGCCTTTCACCACCGTGCCGTCGAGGATGGCTTTCAAGGCCAATTCCTCGCAATCGAAGACCCGCGCCGTGCCGGTGAATTGCAAGCCTTCCTTGCCGGTGATTTTGGCGACAGCACCCTCGGGGGCGAGGTTGCCGCGCAGAATGACCAAGTGGCTGTCTTTTTTGATCGGATTGTCCAAGGGCTTAATGATCTCTTGGTCCGCCGGGTAATCCGCTGCCAGCTTTAAGTTTTCCGCGATGGTTTTGCCGGTGACGGTCAGGCAGTCGCCATGCAATAGTCCGGCTTGCAACAATGCCTTCATCAAGGGCTGGATGCCGCCGATATCCACCAATTCGGCCATGGTGTATTTGCCGCTGGGCTTGAGGTCAGCCACCATGGGCACATGCTGGCCGATACGGGTGAAGTCGTCTAGGCTCAGTTCAACGTCGGCTGCATGGGCCATGGCCAACAGATGCAGCACTGCATTGGTGGAACCGCCTAGGGCTATCACGACGGTGATGGCGTTCTCAAAGGCTTTCCGGGTCATGATGTCGCGGGGTCTGATGCCGAGTTCCAGCAGTTTTACCACTTGTTCGCCTGCGCGTTCGCAGTCTAGCGTCTTGTCTTTGGAAATGGCGGCTTGGGCGGAACTGCCCGGCAGACTCATGCCCAAGGCTTCAATGGCGGAAGCCATGGTGTTAGCGGTGTACATGCCGCCACATGAGCCGGGGCCGGGGATGGCTTTGGACTCAATGGAGTACAGTTCCGTATCGTCAATTTTGTCATTGGCCCTAGCGCCTACGGCCTCGAATACGGAGACAACATCCAGTTTCTTGTCGCCGTGGCAACCGGGGAGGATGGTGCCGCCGTATACAAATACCGCCGGACGGTTGAGGCGGGCGATGGCGATCAGGCAGCCAGGCATGTTTTTGTCGCAACCCCCAATGGCGACTACCCCATCGAAACCCTGGCAACCGACCACGGTTTCGATGGAATCGGCAATGACTTCACGCGACACCAGAGAGTATTTCATGCCCTCGGTGCCCATGGAAATGCCGTCGGAGATGGTGATGGTGTTGAAGACCACCGCCTTGCCCCCATGCCCATCGACACCCCGTGCAGCATCGTAGGCGAGCCGGTCGATATGCATATTGCAAGGGGTGACCATGCTCCAAGTCGATGCGATGCCGACCTGCGGTTTATGGAAGTCGTTGTCGGTGAAGCCAACCGGGTATAGCATGGCGCGGCTGGGTGCGCGTTCCATGCCATCTACGACGAGTGAGGAATATTGGCGGATTTTATTGTCTGTCATAAATATACCCTATTTAACTTTGGAGATTGCGCCCAAGTAAGCTCATTAGGCTATGTTTAAGCGATGCTTGCAATTTGCCACGGCCAGCAATTGTGTTTTCGTAAAATATGCAACGGTGGGCACCCACATCAAACGGGAGCGATGTGCCTTTTGTAGCCATTAGCAGTGTCGGCTTGCCAAAAGCATGGGCAAGTCCAAGTTCATAATAGACATTTGCGTTTTTTTCTGAAATTTCCGCAAGAACGATTGACGACTCAGATAAATTGTTAATGATGTCATTAACGATGATACCTGGACCATAAACATCATCAATTCGAAGTGGCTCGAAACCAATTTCCTTTACCAAAGGTTCGACAGCGTCTCTATAAACTTCGTTATAGGGTTCAGAAAACTGCATGGCAACGAAGGCTTTCGGTTTCGATGAGCTTACCCTAAAATTACTAAAGATCGCTTTGGGAGTGGCTTTAGAACAGAATAACCCGATGCTAGTGCCTGTTTGCCTCGGAAGGTTTGAGTAAGAAATAACTTTGATGGAATCGACATAAACATCAACTTTCTGCCCTTCCAACACAATCTTGACTTTGTAGGTACGGCCTGGCTCGATGTTGGCACTGCTGCCAGCCCATGCCAACCCCGTGGGGGGCTGCTGGTCGTCCCCTTCTTGCAAAGAGTAGGCATTGCCTAAACCTCCTACGCCCGCCGCGTAGTAGCGTCTCTGACCGTTGGCCCTAAACACGATCATGGCACTAACTGGGCTACCATCGGGGTAATTTGGCAAATTAATTTCCGCCTCGATTTCCCCGTCTTCCAAATCGTAGCCAAACAAAGCCAATCCATTGTTTAGCTCGCCGACTGCGCTGGTGAAAACGATGCTGCCGTTTTCTTTTGTCCATTTACCATAAAGCGGAAGATAGTCAGTCAATGTTTTCATGAGAGTTCTATATTACAGCGTTTTCATGCTCTAAAAGTAATTATTCTATGTTGAAAACGCTGTAATGGCATGGTCGCCGTAAAATATTCTAATTATCGGGGGGTAAGAGAAATTCCAACAAGGCTTTTTGGGCATGGAGACGGTTTTCCGCTTCATCCCAAACCACGCTTTGCGGTCCGTCAATGACCCCGGCGGAAACTTCTTCGCCGCGATGGGCCGGCAGGCAGTGCATGAACAAGGCATCTGGGGCGGCCACCGCCATCAGTTTGGCATTGACTTGGTAGTCGGCAAACGCTTTGGCACGAAGTGCTTGCTCGTCCTCTTGCCCCATGCTCGCCCAAACATCGGTCACCACCAGATCAGCCCCGTCGGCTGCCGCTAAGGGGTCGCGGGTTAGTTTGCAGTGTACGCCTGCTTGGCGGATTAATTCGGGTTCTGCATCGTATCCCGGCGGCGAGGCGATATGCACAGTAAAGCCCAATTGTTGGGCCGCGTGGATGTAGGTTTGACACATGTTGTTGCCGTCTCCTATCCATGCCACGGTTTTACCGGCGATATCGCCACGGTGTTCGAAATACGTTTGCATGTCGGCCAACACCTGGCAGGGATGGAAGCGGTCAGACAGTCCGTTGATGACCGGAACCCTAGAATGCTCTGCAAAAATCTCTACCGTCCGGTGGGATATAGTTCTGAGCATAATGGCGTCAACCATGCGGGTAAGGACCCTTGCACTGTCCTCCACGGGTTCTCCGCGTCCCAGTTGGGTATCGCGGGGCGACAGAAAAATTGCCCCGCCACCGAACTGGATCATGCCAGTTTCAAAGGAAACGCGGGTCCGGGTCGATGATTTTTCGAAGATCATGCCAAGAACCTTGTTTTTCAGTGGTTCATAGATAGTCTTCAAGCGCTTTAATTCGACGGCGCGGTGAATCAGGCTACGGACCTCTTCACCGCTTAAATCCATAAAGGTGACAAAATGACGCGGGTTCATTATCGCTTTGACGTGTCTGATGATTATGGGTAGGTGTAGGCATTGACGATGCCCGCCAGTTGCTCAACCAAGAGTTGTGCCTGTTCGTCAGTGAAAATTAGTGGGGGCAACAGGCGAATGGTGGTTTCGGCGGTTACGTTGATCAACAACCCTTGCTCCAATGCCAAGCCGACCAGTCTGCCACAAGGTTTGTCCAATTGTATACCGATCATCAAGCCCTTATTCCGCACTTCGATGACATGGGGGTTGCCGTCGAATTTTGCCCGCAAGTTTTTGGCAATGAGGGAGCCGAGGATGCGGGCGCGATCAGCCAGATTTTCCTCGCGCAGGGTTTTCAGCACAGCTTGGGCCGCGGCGCAGGCCAAAGGGTTTCCGCCGAAAGTGGAGGCATGTTTGCCTGCCGTCAAGGTTTCAGCCGCAATGCCACGGGCTAGGCAGGCTCCGATGGGAACGCCATTGCCTAGCGCTTTGGCCAGGGTGACGACATCCGGCAAGATGCTGGTCTGCTGGAAGGCGAACAAGGAACCCGTGCGCCCCATTCCTGTCTGCACTTCGTCCAGCATCAACAACCAGCGGCGCTGGTCGCAGATTTCCCGCAGACGCTCCAAGTAATCCGGGGCGGGGATGCGCACCCCGCCTTCGCCTTGCACAGGCTCAACCAGAACGGCAACCACGTTAAGGTTGGTTATGGCGGAGACCGCCTGAATGTCATCATACGCGACGCGCTCAAAGCCGCCCACCAAGGGTTCGAAACCGTCTTGAATTTTACGGTTGCCTGTGGCGCTCAAGGTTGCCAATGTACGGCCGTGAAAGCTGCTTTCCATGACCACAATCGCCGGTTCGTCCACGCCTAAAGCGTGGCCATATTTGCGTGCCAGCTTAATTGCCGCCTCGTTGGCCTCCGCGCCGGAATTGCAAAAGAAAACATTGTCCATGCCGCTTGCCGTGGCTAGGGTGTCGGCCAAGGCTTCCTGAAGTCCCACCCGGTACAGGTTGGAGGTATGCACCAATAGGCCCGCTTGCCTAGTGATGGCTGCGGTCACCGCTGGATGGGCATGGCCCAAATTGCACACTGCGATGCCCGATAAGGCATCCAAGTGGCGTTTTCCGTTGTTATCCCAAAGCCAAGCCCCTTCTCCCCTTTCAAAGCAGACGGGCAATCTGGCGTAGGTTGGCATTACATGGCTGTTCATGAGGATTTCTCGAAAAAACAAAAGGCAGCCCGCTAGACTGCCCTAAATATAAAACATTACATTTTAGATAAGATCAAGCGCGTACACAAGCCTAAATTGCTGATTGCACCCATAAAAAATTTGGCCTTGAGCGAAGCGGTTTTTAAAAACGAGTCGGCTTTTGGCACAAACCGCTTAATTTGTACAACGGTTTCTGTTAGTTTATAGCTGTCAATCCAAACCATTGAGGTCTTTTTATGGATGCCATTGAGCGCATTAAAAAACAAATAGAGTCAAACCGCGTGCTGTTGTACATGAAAGGCACTCCGGATTTTCCCCAGTGCGGCTTCTCAGGTAGGGCCGTCCAAGTACTGGAACAGTGCGGGGCGGAATTTTCCTACGTCAACATTTTTGACGACCCTGAGGTTCGCGAAAATCTTAAAGCCTATTCAAACTGGCCGACATTCCCGCAATTGTTTGTCAACGGTGAGTTGGTGGGAGGTTCGGACATCATGCTGGAAATGTCGAAAAATGGCCAGTTGCAGGAGTTGTTGGAAACAACCAAGAAGCCTTGATGCGATGATGTGCTGGCCGGCAGGCGGTCTCACCTCGCGGTAGCCTCCACCAAGTCCTCCCAGCGATTGACAATGCCGCAAAATAACCGGGCGGTCTGTTCGGCATCGTAAGCGGCCGAATGCGCCTCTTGGCTGTCCCAAGGCAGACCAGCCGCCAAGGCGGCCTTGGCGAGCACGGTTTGCCCATAGGCCAGGCCGCACAAAGTGGCTGTGTCGAAGCTGCTGAAGGGATGGAAGGGGTTTCTCTTTAGCCCTGTGCGCGCCACGGCGGCGTTGAGGAAGCCTAAATCGAAGGCGGGGTTGTGACCTACCAAGATGGCTTTTGTGCAGCCATTGCGTTTGACTGCGGCCCGCACCGCGTGGAAAATCCTTTCCAATGCCGCCTTCTCTTCCAAGGCGAACCGGAAAGGATGGTAGGGGTCGATTTTATTGAAGGCAAGGGCCGATTCGTCCAACCTTGCCCCCGGAAAAGGCACCACATGGGCGCTGTGGGTTTCCTGAATCGACAGCCTGCCGTTTTCGTCCATGACTGGAATTACTGCGGCGATTTCAAGCATGGCGTTGCGCGAGGGGTCAAAGCCCGAAGTTTCGATGTCGACTACCACGGGCAGATAGCCGCGAAAACGCTTGGAAAACTTGGCTTTTTCCGGGTTCAGCGGCGTGGTGGTGATTTTTTCCTCGACTAGTGTCGGCGGGGGAATTATATTTAATGACATATGAAAGTTAAAATTGTAATGGCTTCAGTGAGTTTGGGCTAATGACGAGCTACACCGCCTACCTAGAATCCTAGCCGGAATCCCGAGGAAATTAGCAGGAACAGAGAAAATGACAAAATTTGCCTATATTTGCAAGCTTAAAACAGCCGTTCTGGTCGGCTTGGCCCTCCTTACAGGCGCGTGTGCCACTACGGACAAGAGTAGTGATCCACGCGATCCCTGGGAGGGTTGGAACCGGGGTGTGCAGAGTTTCAACGACGGCTTGGACGATTATGTCATGAAGCCGGTCGCCAAGGGTTATCAAACCGTCACCCCAAAATTTGTGGATGCGGGGGTCACCAATTTCTTTAGCAATGTGGATGACATTGCGGTGATCGCCAATGACCTTCTCCAGTTCAAATTAGTAGAGACTGGCATGGACACAGGAAGGTTCCTGGTCAACACCACGGCGGGTTTAGCTGGGCTAGTCGATGTGGCGAGCCATCTTGATTTACCCAAGCATAATGAGGACTTGGACCAAACCTTGGGTAAGTGGGGGATTCCTTCCGGGCCTTACTTGGTGATTCCTCTGGTGGGTCCTAGCACGCCGCGTGGCGTGGTCGGGCTGGCGGGAGACACCATGTCCAATCCGATTAACTGGATCACACCGGTGGCCATACCCTACGGCGCCGGAACCTTGAAGACCATCGACCTGCGTGCGGATCGTCTGGCCGAGTCCAAGATTCTGGACCAAGCCTCGGTGGACCGTTACGAATTCATCCGTAACGCCTATTTTCAAGATCGCGATTATAAAATCCATGATGGCAATCCCCCGCCCGATGCGGAGGATCTACAGATGGAGAAGGAAATGGATGAACTGGAACATTTGGATGGCAATAAGCCGCAGTCAAAGTCGAAATAACCAGACTGTTGATTCAAGCCGTTCGTGCTGGGCGCCTGTCGCAGCATGGACGGCTAAAAGTTAAGGGCAAGCGGAGCTTGGTTCAACCAACCATGCGCCAAGCGATGCGTTCCCCCGCCCTCAAGGGAAGCAATCGTTCCGCACCAAAGGGATAGTCTGGGGGAACCTCCCAACTCGTTTTTTCCAAAGTGATGCGGTTTGTGTTCCTGGGCAGGCGATAGAAATCCGGGCCGTTGAAGCTGGCGAACCGCTCCAGGTTTTCCAAATTGTTGGCGGCTGCGAAAACTTCTGCGTAAAGTTCGATGGCCGCATGGGCGGTGTAGCAGCCGGCGCACCCGCAAATGGCCTCTTTTTGCGACTTTGGATGGGGCGCACTATCAGTCCCTAAGAAAAACTGTGTTTCACCCGAAGTGGCTGCTTCTACCAAAGCCAGGCGGTGGATTTCCCGTTTCAGCACCGGCAGGCAGTAAAAGTGTGGTCGGATGCCGCCTGCCAACAAGGCATTGCGGTTGTACAGCAGATGATGGACGGTAAGGGTTGCCGCTAGTTGCGGGCCGGATTCGCGCACGAATTGAACGGCATCGGTGGTGGTGGCATGTTCCAAGACCACCCGCAAGCTTGAAAAGCGTCTTACGATAGGTTCGAGTCCAGTTTCGATAAAGACTTTTTCACGGTCAAAAATGTCAATATTATGATCGGTCACTTCGCTATGGACGAGCAAGGGAATGTCATGCTTTTCCATCGCTTCCAACAGCGGGTAAATCCGCTCCAGACTGCCCACGCCCGCATCGGAATTTGTCGTCGCCCCGGCAGGATAGAGTTTGAAGGCTTGGGTGTGCGGATTGGCGGCGGCTTTTGCCACTTCGGCCAAGGGCGTGGTTTCGGTCAGGTAAAGTGCCATAAGCGGCTCGAATTCTGCCTCATCCGGCAAGGCTTGCAGGATGCGTTCGCGATAGGCGAGAGCTGCGTCCACTGTGGTGACGGGGGGCTTCAAGTTGGGCATTACGATGGCGCGGGCGAACTGGCGGGCGCTGTGGGCTATGATAGCGGCCAGTGCGGCACCGTCGCGCAGGTGTAAGTGCCAGTCGTCCGGGCGGGTTATTGTCAAGCGGTGCATGGTTGGGATTCCTCGTTAAAAACTGGCGTAAAATATTAAGATACAGCGTTATCAACAGCAAATGTTTACTTGATATGATGGAAGGGATTGCAACCCCCTCGCGCTTCATAGCAAATTAGACCGACTTGGCCTTCAAGACCGAGTCCGATTAAAGCCCTTGAAAAATCGCTCTGCATCCTCCATATATTATTGAATTAACCGAATCGCTCAAGGAGCCAATCCCATGCCTATTTATGAATATCAATGCAAATCCTGCGGCCACGCGCTGGAAGTCATCCAGAAGCTCAGCGAGGAGCCGTTGAAGTTTTGTCCCGAATGCGGAAAACCGGAGCTGAGCAAGCTGATTTCAGCGGCGGGCTTTCGACTGAAGGGCGCGGGCTGGTATGAAACCGACTTCAAAAGCGGGGACAAAAAGAAAAATATTGCCGGTGACAAGTCAGATGCGCCTGTTTCTTCTTCAGCAGGAGAAGGTGCGAAGGCTTCGGGTGCGGAAACGGCCAAGCCGTCAACGGCAACGACCGTGCCAAAAACACCTGCAAGTCCATCGTAGCCTACCGCAGTACCCTAATAACTCGAACTTGCACACCTTCCGGCTAGAACGTACCATTCCTAGTTTATCCGCAACGAATAAAGAGAACGACCTATGCGCAGCCACTACTGTGGAGAATTGAACGAAACCCATTTAGACCAGGAATTGGACCTTTGTGGCTGGGTACACCGCCGACGGGACCATGGTGGAGTCATTTTCATTGATTTGCGCGACCGCGAAGGCTTGGTGCAAGTGGTGTTCGACCCAGATCGGGCGGACGCTTTCAAATTGGCCGAGAGTGTGCGCAATGAGTATGTGTTGAAAGTCCGTGGCAAGGTGCGCAGCCGCCCCGTTGGCACGGTCAATGCCAACATGTCCACAGGCGCGGTGGAGGTGTTGGGGACCGCGCTGGAGATTCTCAACAAGTCGGAGACTCCGCCGTTCCCAATAGAGAGCGATATCGAAGTGAACGAGGAAACCCGTTTGCGCTATCGCTACATCGACCTGCGCCGCCCGCTGATGCAGCAGCGCATCAGAATGCGCCGGGACATTACCCGCCACCTGCGCAATTTTCTTGACCAAGAGGGTTTCTACGAGATCGAGACGCCGATTCTCACCAAGGCCACCCCGGAAGGCGCGCGCGATTATCTCGTGCCTAGCCGCACCCATGAGAACTCCTTTTTTGCCTTGCCCCAGTCGCCGCAACTGTACAAGCAGTTGCTGATGATTTCCGGCATGGACCGTTATTATCAAGTGGTGCGTTGTTTCCGCGACGAGGATTTGCGCGCCGACCGCCAGCCGGAATTCACCCAGCTCGATATTGAAACGTCCTTCATGAGTGAAGACCAAATCATGAGCCTCATGGAGGAGATGATCCGCAAGCTGTTCCACGATATTCTGCATGAGCCGCTGCCCAATCCATTTCCCCGGCTGACTCATGCCGAGGCCATCCGCCGTTACGCTTCCGACAAGCCCGACCTGCGCATTCCTCTGGAATTGGTGGATGTGGCAGACGTGTTGAAGGCTGTGGATTTCAAGGTTTTCGCCGCCCCCGCCAACGACCCGGAAGGCCGTGTGGTCGCGTTGAAACTGCCAGGCGGGTGCGAGCTGACCCGCAAGCAAATCGACGAGCTGACTCAATTTGTCGGCGTTTACGGTGCCAAGGGCTTGGCCTATGTCAAGGTCAATGACCGGGCAGCGGGCTTGGAAGGTTTGCAGTCGCCCATCCTAAAGTTCCTGCCGGAGGCATCCGTCGCGGCCATTCTGGAGCGCACTGACGCGCAAACCGGCGACCTGATTTTCTTCGGTGCCGACAAGGCCCGCATCGTCAACGAAGCCATGGGCGCATTGCGGGTCAAGCTCGGGCATGATTTCGGCTTGGTCGAGCGCGGTTGGAAGCCGCTGTGGGTCACCGACTTCCCCATGTTCGAATGGGACGAGAAGACGAATCGCTGGTTCGCCATCCACCATCCCTTCACCGCCCCCAATTGTTCGCGGGAGGAACTGGTCTGGAACCCTGGCAAAGCCCTGTCCCGTGCCTACGATATGGTACTCAACGGCACCGAACTGGGCGGCGGCTCGATTCGTATCCACAACACCGAGTTGCAAAGCACGGTGTTCGATCTGCTCGGCATAGGCGAGGAAGAGGCCAACCGCAAGTTCGGCTTTTTGCTGACCGCGCTGAAATACGGCGCACCGCCGCATGGCGGCCTGGCCTTTGGCATGGATCGGCTGGTGATGCTGATGACCGGTGCCAGTTCCATCCGCGAGGTGATGGCCTTCCCCAAGACCCAATCCGCCTGGTGCCCGCTGTTCGACACGCCCTCCACCGTCACCGATTTGCAATTGCGCGAGTTGGGCATCAAACTGCGCAAACCGCCCAAGGGACAGGTTGAGGGTGGGGAGTAGGTTTGCTTTGAGGGCGGGATAACATATCCCGTCCGGCTATAGATCAATTTTAAAGGAAACCAGCAGATGGACCGAATTATCGTCGAAGCCAATGTTGAAAACGCGCTTGATGCCAATCATTCGATCCACTTCAATGCCTTGGTCGATACGGGCGCAGCCTACCTCACCTTGCCTACTGCTTGGCGTGAAAGGCTTGGCCCGTTGACGGAACTGGATACCGTCGAAGTGGAAATCGCCGATCAAAGCATTATTGAAGGGATTATTTGCGGACCGGTGCTGCTGCACTTGGAACGTTTCCGTCCGGTGATGACGGAAGTTTTATTCATTGACATGCGCCCCGAGGCGGGTGCCTATGAACCGCTGATCGGTTACATCCCCTTGGAGCAGGCGCAAGCTGCGGTGGACATGCTAGGGCATCGGTTGGTCAAGGTTAGCCGGGTGGATTTGAAATGCAGCGTTTTCAACATCAAATAGTTACTTGATAAAGTGTTTGGTTGCGCAAGGTGCGCCGTTAAATCAAAGGCTTGATTAAATATCCGTCATTTTAGTTACTATTTAGAATATGAAAACGCTGTAATAAATCAGTGGCTAAAGATTACCTTCGCGTTAACCTTGGAATTGGATAGCAATGACAGCAGAGCAAGAGCAACCGACTCCCTTTTTCGCGGAAGAGGCGAATCTAAGTGCCTTACACCAGCTCATTAAAAACCTCTCGAATCAGGAGGAGTTATCGACCAACCCAAATGTAGTCCCCCACCTTGTTAAAATTCTCAATTGGATAATCACTGGACCTGGAGAATTTGACCGACTTTGTAGTTGGAATATTCAGTTGATAGGGAAGGACTTCATTTCTGCAATGCGGAACTTTGCACCTCAGTCGATAGAAAATGAATCCATCTTAATGAGCATCTTCATCCAAGCATATAGGTTTCTCCTAGAAGTGGAATTTTCAACGCAAAGTGAGCCAAACTTCGAATTTATACGGATAAATGATTTTGTAGGCAACAATTTGGATTCCTTCCCCGCATTCGAAAAACAGCAGCTTGTTTTCGCTAATTACCTGATGCCAGCTCATCTTGTTAAGAGACTGATTTATCATCAAAATTTGTCTGATGTACGAGCTTTCACTAGAGCCATCCAATCAGCCGGTGATCGGAAAAATGATTGGGACGAGTATCTTGAAGGCAAGCTGTCGGAAGTTAACAAACTTAAGGAGCAACTTGGCAAATACGAAACGGAATACAATTTTGTCGGTTTAGTACATGGCTTTCAAAAGCTAACGAAGGACAAGTCCTATGACAAGAAATGGACCTTCAGGTCGTTGTTGTTTATTGGTGCTGTAGTTTTCTCACCCATAGTCTGGGAAATTTATTTTGCTGCCACCCATATATCAGAAATTGACCAACATAAAGACACTTTAATCTACACATTGCCCGCATTGATAGGGCTAGAAGTACTGTTGGTTTATTTTTTCCGGGTGGTCCATTCGCACTTCCGCTCTATCAATGCGCAACTGCTTCAGTTGGAGCTAAGAACCTCCCTGTGCCAGTTTATCCAAAGCTATGCCGAATATGCGAGTAAAATTAAGGCACAAGACAAGTCATCCCTCGAAAAATTTGAGAACCTAATTTTTAGCGGAATTATTCTGAATGAGGAGAGTTTGCCGTCCACTTTTGACGGCATCGAACAACTTGCCAAACTCATTAAGAGCGTCAAGAGCAGTTAAATGCTGTTTGGTCAAAGGCAAAAATCTATAAGTGGCAAAGACAGACGATAACCAAACTCCCGAGTCTTTAGCCCGCCGCCCGGAAGCACGGGCTTTTAAGATCGAGGACCTGCTTGCCGAGGTGCGCAGCGGGAGGGTGCGTGTCCCTTCTTTTCAACGGCCTCTGAAGTGGGAGCGGGAGGATGCCCGCAAGCTCATCGATAGCCTCTACCGGGGCTATCCGGTGGGAACGCTGCTGTTTTGGGAAACCAAAGCCGAGCCGGGTGAAATGCGCTTCGGGTCGCTCACGGTAAGCGCGGGGGGGCGTAGCGATGCCCTTTGGGTAGTGGACGGGCAGCAGCGCATCGTCTCACTAGCGCGGATATTGTTGGCCCCGGAACCGGATACAGACGCATTCGCACTGTATTTCGATTTGGACGAGGGAGAGTTCGTTGCCCCTCCCCCGCCGGGCAAGCGGAGCGAAGCCCCCGCCCGTTGGCTACCGATGACCGTGGTGCTGGATTCGGAGAATTTGATGCAATGGGCTTACGTTAAGGCACCAGATGACAAGGAACGGCGGGACCGCGCATTTCAGTTGGGCAAACGGGTCAGGGAATACGAAATTCCCGCCTGTTTGGTACGCACTGACAACGAAGATACCTTGCGGGAGATTTTCAGTCGGATAAATTCTTCCGGCAAGCCACTTCAAGCATCCCAAGTCTTTGATGCCCTGCATGGAGCGCGTTCCCAGACGAGACCTGCGACCATCCCGCAAATTGTTGCTGAATTGACCCAATTTGATTTTGGTCATATCGAAGAAAAAATCTTGTACCGTTTGCTAAGGATTTTGCAAGGCGCGGATGTCAGCGAATGGGGACGGCCCTTGCGTCTGGCTAATGATAAATTGGCAGAAGCCGCTTACCGTGAGACGGCGCAGGCAACGGCATTAGCCATCCAGTTCTTAAAGCGCGACGCAGGCATTCCGCATTATGAATTACTGCCGTATAAACAACCGCTGGCTATCTTAGGTAAGTTTTTCCATCAATATCCTAACCCCCAACCCCGCTCACGCGATTTGCTCGCACGCTGGCTCTGGCGTGGGGTGCTAAACGGGACTCATCTGGGTGATAATGTTTCCACCCGTGCCGCCTTGAAATGCATTAGGCCGGAATGAGGAAGACTCCGTGCAGCGCTTGCTGAAGATGGTTGAAAAGCGACCTACGGCTTACCCTGACGTGTCTGCTCGGTTCAACTCCCGCCACTCGATAGGGAAATTGTTGGTTATCGCTTTGTTGGAACTTGGTCCGCGCGATTTTGAAACTGGCTTGCATATTGGATTAACCGCATTTCTTGGCAATAAACAAGCCGATAGTAAATTTCCGATGATAATTACCCCTACATCTGGAAAGCAAAACGGTCTCGTCCAGTCCGTCGCTAATCGACTGGTCCACCCAAACCGTGCGGGTGGGCTGCGCAGGCTTCTGCTGGATGTGGCGGATGCAGGAATTCTCGCTTCCCACGGTATAAGCGAAGATGCAATACAAGCGCTGCGCGATGGGGATGCTGAGGGTTTTCTTGCCTTGCGGGCGGAATTTCTCCGCCCCCATTTTCAAGACTTCTTCGAACGCCATGCTCGCTGGGACGAGCCGGACCGGCCTTCGTTGGCATCGCTCATGGTGGCGGACGAGGAGGATTGAATGGGAGTCACTAATCGGTTGCAAGTGTTATTGCACGATAAGGCTGTCGGCATCCTTACGTTGGGCCAGAGCGATGGCTGCGAATTCCGCCTGCTAGAATCCTACAAACGGGCCTACCCCCGCCCGGTGTTGGGACAGTTATTTTTGGACGACTTGGAGCAGGTCCATCGCAGCCGTGCCCGTGTGCCGCCGTGGTTTTCCAACCTGCTGCCCGAAGGACCGCTCCGCGATTTGCTGGTAAAACAGGCAGGCATCGGTTCTACGCGGGAGTTCTTTCTGCTTCACCACTTGGGTGATGACTTGCCCGGCGCGGTGCGCATTGTCGCCGACGAACCCCTGGCCGAGTTGGAGGAGGAAGACGGCCTGCAAGCTGAAAGCAAGGTAGGAATTGAACAGTGGCGTTTTTCCTTGGCCGGCGTGCAGCTTAAATTTTCCGCCCAGCGCGGAGAGCGTGGACTGACCATCCCAGTCAGCGGGTGCGGAGGCGACTGGATACTTAAACTCCCCGACGCCCGCTACCCCAGGGTGCCCGAAAACGAATGCGCCACCATGCGTTGGGCTGGGGCTAGCGGCATCCGCGTCCCCGAATTGGAGTTGGTCGATGTCGCTGACGTGTCGGGCTTGCCGACGGCACTGGCCGATTTCCGCGAGCGGAAGGCGCTTGCCATTCGCCGTTTTGACCGGCCAGCAGCAGGTCTGCGCATCCACATGGAGGATTTTGCCCAAGTATTGGGACTCTATCCAGACAGAAAATACGATAAATCAAACTACGAAACCGTAGCGCGTTTGGTTCTGTCTTTGACCGGAGAAACCGGACTAGATGAATTCATCCGCCGTATCGTCTTCATCATCGTCTCAGGTAACGGCGATGCCCACCAGAAGAACTGGAGCCTGCTTTATCCTGGCGGCATCAGGGCCGAACTTTCACCTGCTTATGATTTGGTTTCAATTATCCAATATAAGCAGGACGATACCCTTGCTTTAAATTTTGCCAAATCGAAACGATGGGAAGATATAAACATGGAGTCCTTCCGCCGCATGGCGCGGAAGATTGGCGATGAAGAGGGGCGGATGGTTGTCCGTGTCCAGGCCGCGATAGATGCGATCCTGAATGCTTGGCATGGATCGGGGCGGGATTTTGGCTATGATGCCGAAGCGTGCAACATACTGGAAAGGCACTTTGCAAGAATTCCGCTGTTAAGGAGTCCTTTCTGATTTTTTCTAGCGAAGATCGAAAAATCATCCATTTGCCTGGCACCATAAATCACTCAGACTGACCCGGCTTTTTAAACCGGGCAGGTTTTGCTTTACCTTCCCCGTTTTTTCCTTGTCAGTCATGGTCTATTAATGTGACAATATAATGTTATCCATTGATATTGGCTATCGGTCAGCTTATTGTTTTTTTGATGGCCGGAAGTTGAACCCATAACATGAAAGTTTGTCGGAGGATTGAGCTAATGAGAAGTAGATTGTCATATGCGGTTGGTACATTATTGTTGTCGGGCCTGTTCGGCAATGCCGTCTGGGCTGACATTGCTCTGAAAGACAATAAAGAAATTGTTGGCAGTTGGACGCTTGTGTCGGTTGCGCCCGGCGTGGACAAGCCAAAAATTGACGAAAATAGAATATGGGAATTTCGCGCCGATGGCGTGGTTGTGACTTCGGGCTTCAACCGTCATTTTAAAACCGATGACACACGGGAGTTCAAATATTTTGTCGCTGACGGCAAGCTCAAGCTGGAAGAACCGGGCCGGCCTGGGAAAACATCGGATTATGCCGTTTATGAGAAAACTGGCGATTCGATGATCTTAAAGGGAGGCATGGAAGGGTTTTACTTTTTCAAAAAAAAATAACTTAAACGTAGCAGAGGTGGATAAATGAAAGATTACTTTGTTTTCGATGAAGACGATAAAAAGATTGGGCTAGGTCTTGTGGCCGCAGCCGTATTTTACGTTGTTGCATTTTCCTTGTTTGGGGGCCAGTTTTTTAAGCAAATTGAACGGGCTGTGTTCTTCTTCCTAGAAGACATCTTACCTGGTTACGTTATTTTTAAACTGTTTTTTAGCAATTTAACCCTTAGTGATAATAAGATAGTCGACAGGATCATGGTCTCCTTCGGACTCTCACTGATGACGATGGAGGTTCCGTTTTATTTGTTGAAGTACTTGCGGCCTTATGAGGACAATACTGACGAAAAGGCTTGGGGGGCTATCAATGACTCTTTCCTTACTTTCATACTTTTGGTTCTAGTGATCGGCATTGCCTTTGGCGTGAAGTATTACCAAAACAAGAAGAAAGGCGTTGTTTGAGCTTGCGGGGGCTGTCCACCATGGACCATCATGATAGCGGTAGTGAAAAACCGAATCTGTTTCAAGTGATTGCTAGCGTTTTGGCGGCTGCTTTTGGGGTGCAAAGCAATAAAAATCGGGAACGCGACTTTCAGCAAGGCAATGTCGCAGTGTTTATTGGTGCCGGAGTGATAGGGACGATTCTGTTTATATTGTTGATTTACGGTGTAGTCAAATTGGTGCTAAGTTAGTGGTAAGCGCTCACTCCCCCTGCCTTTTCCCTGGAGTGCGAGTGTCTCGCCCGCTGAAATGGCGGCCAAGATGGCCGCATTCCTAGGAGGAGTGAACGGTTACGGTTGGGTGATGCGCGTCTTTTTGCGCCGTAACCCAACATTGGCAGACGGCCCTGCCCCTCTCCCGCAGGGCGAGGGGGGGCGCTTACGATGAATCTTTATGTACAGCATTTTCAGCTTTAAAATATACCTAATAAAGGATATTCAGCTAACGTTTCAAGTTAACTGAATATCTTGCCCTTTCATTCGAGCTATCAAGTAACTCTTTGATGTTGAAAATGCTGGATATCATCCTTTAACATTGAGTTTTGCTAACAGCGAATTCGCCTCTTCTTTTTGATAGCTATTCCCAAAGAGTGCGACATTTTGAAGTATTGCAAATGCTGATTCCTCGTCACCCAAATCGTAATAGGCCTTCGCTAAATCCAATTTAGTTCTGAGATCATCAAGCTCAACTGGCGGCGAATTATCTGGAATGTCTTTTTCAAAATCGAAAGCGTTTTCCTGGTCATCTGTTTCCACTTGATCTATGACAAGATTCCCCCATTTTTGGTTTTGGTCACTTTGGGTATTTTCGCCAGAATTGTGTTGTACAGGCTTGTGTTCGCTCAAGGCGTTTAGCTTTGCAAGCATTTCTTCCATGCTTTCAGAGGGGATATCGATTTCTTCCATGTTTTCAGATGGAATCTCGATTTCTTCCATGTTTTCAGATGGAATCTCAATTTCTTCCACATCAGTATAGATTTCATTTTTGTCGAACGGGATTATGTTTTCTATTTCTGGATTTTCGGAAGTATCTGCAGATTCTCTGCTTGATGTTTCCCCGCCACTTTCTTTGTCTGCGTTTGAAAAGAAGTCGTAGGCAATGCTTGGGTGGGTATCCTCAAGCGGTCCT
>CAIZPP010000324.1 GCA_903934875.1 uncultured Methylococcaceae bacterium | reverse complement strand
TGATGTTACGCAGTCATCGCTAGAGGATGGCAACTTGTGGAGTGCGGCGACTCGTCGCCGCTGGACGCAAAAGGCGGCGACGAGTCGCCGCACTCCACAACATCCGGGCTACAGCCTACACGGTTGCGTAACATCAGTTGAGCAAAACGGCCACATCGGCATCGCTATCAGATTGGGCATCATGACGCGCTTGGCTACCAAAAAGTATTGCCCCCGCCGTGTCGAACCGATTATTGACTTGTGCTAGGAAAAGCCGGACGGTTTGTTCTGTTTTATTTTCCATAGCGACATTAAACTCAGTTTTTTCTTCTGGGAATAAGCGGACGGGCAGGTTCACCGGTTTAGCCGCGCCAAGGCCTCCAATTCCACCTGCTCCCAAGGAGTAGCGGCATGGGGATTTAACTCATGGCTCACCAAACGACGGTCTATTTCGTCTCGTTGTGAGGGAGTTAGAACGTAACTTTCGGCTTCTGCGGCAATGCTGTCCCAAATGTCCTGAACCAATGTAATTCGGTCAGAAATTGGAAGCCGATCAATTCCATAAGTTTGCAATGTGGTTTGCATGAGTGAATCTCCAATGGGTTCTCCAAAAAATGATTCTGGATGCATTCTAGCATTTGGTCAATTTTGCATGAGACGTTTCGCTTTATCCTTTCCTTCGCTTCCTCCCAGTCAGAAACTGTGCATCGACCATCTGCCAATGCAGCTTCTCGGTTTTCCAAAATATTTTCATGCCAAGCAGGGGAATCTAACAAAGGCTCCGTGCTCAAATCGGCCCAAAGCATTTCCATCAAATCAAGTTTTTGGGCTAAGGTCATTTGTGCCAAGGGAAGTTCTATTCTTTCCATTTTAAGCCTCCTGAAAGTCAAGCTTACAGCGTTTTCAATATCAAATAGTTACTTGAGAGCTTGTATGAAAGGATAGGACATTCAGTTAACACGAAGCGTTAACTGAATATCCCTGTTTTAGATATATTTGAAAGATGAAAACGCTGTACTAATTTTGATTCCTAATTAGTTGACAACGTGACCTCTCTGTATTTTGTGTGCCAAATATATGTACCTATCATTGCATTGAACATAAAGAAAAAATAAATTATACGAATAAGGTGATGATAAAAATAGTCGTCTGCTAGGTACCATGACAGTATCTCTGTTGCCACTATGAAAACTACGAGCAAAGTAGTAGCAATGCGGCTTTTATTTAATACGAAAGAATATAGAAAAATTGACAGTATTACCAGAGCTGACATCAATAATATTTGCTCACTTCCATCTGCAAAATAATATATAAAATCTTTAGCAAATTCCTTGTTGCTAGATAAGAAATAGACACCGATAAGAAAAGAGCAAGAAGCAAAAGTTACTGTAGCATTTCCTCCATATCGAATTACTCTCTCACAGGACCCAAGATCAGAGATAAGAAAACTGGCAAAGAACTTTCTTACTCGTCCTAATATCTCCAGAAAAAGTACGGTGTGACGAAGGAATCCTAACCAACGGGGATAGGTGTATGTTGGGGTTCCTTCATCACCCTAACATCCGATAATTTATTAATTACATCACTCCAACACAAGCTTTTCTCTTACGTTGCGTCGTTGCGCCTTTGCGTGAGAAAAAACATACCACCCAACTGCACGACCCAGCCACGTTGCAGAAGGAGCAAAAGAAAGTCTCACGCTACGGCGCAACGACGCAACGTAAAAAATTGCCAATAAAGCATGACAGGGGGGTGCCACACCATCATGACCACAGATATCTTGCTGAAAGCCTACTTACAAGCTTCGGAGTCCCACTGCTGCTGAATGCGCAAAGTGGCATCATGTGCCATCCGCACCAATTCGTGAATACAGTAACCGGATTCTTGGTTGATTTGCCGTTTCACTTCCCAAAGTTCCGCAAGAATCGGGTCAGGGGCACGCACTGAAACCTCGGTAGGTTTTGTATCATTCTCATGGTTCATCGCCCGGCTTCTTCAATAACAAGCTCCGATATTGCAACATCCCAAATTGTTGGAGCCATATCCCACCATTCCCGTGTCCAAGCCTGCCGCGCAGCCGTCAGCAAATCGCGGCTTGGACGGGCCGTTAAATACGAAACGACAGAGGTTTCTATATAAACAAGCTGCTTCGGTATTATCATTGGCTAACAGATTTAATGGGCAGATCGGAGACCTGCCCACCGCACAAATCACCTTGCCACCAACACCTTCTCAAACACCTCGATATGGTCGCCGGGCTTCACATCGTTGTAGTTCTTCACGCCGATGCCGCATTCCATGCCCATCTTCACCTCGCCCACATCGTCTTTAAAACGCCGCAAGGATTCAAGCTGGCCTTCGTAAATCACCACATTCTCGCGCAACACACGGATAGGCAGGTTGCGCTTGACGAAACCTTCCACCACCATGCAACCGGCCACCGCGCCGAACTTGGGCGAGCGGAACACATCGCGCACCTCGGCCACGCCGACGATCTGCTCTTTGTATTCCGGTGCCAACATCCCCAAGATCGACTTCTTAACATCGTCGATCACCTCGTAGATGATGCTGTAGTAGTGCAGGTCGATGCCACGCTCCTCAATCAGCTTGCGTGCGCTGGAATCGGCGCGCACATTGAAGCCAATGATGATGGCACCCGATGCCAAAGCAAGATGGCTGTCCGACTCGTTGATGCCACCCACTCCGCCGGCCACGATCTTCACCTTCACTTTGTCGGTGGAAAGTTCGGTCAAGGATGAACGCAAAGCCTCCAAACTGCCCTGCACATCGGCTTTGATGATAATGTTCAAGTCGATGGTGTCACCCGCCGTCTCCATCCGCGTGAATACATCTTCCAGCTTGGTGGCCTGCTGCGCCGCCAACTTGTTGGAGCGGGATTTTTCCTCGCGTTGCACAGCAATTTCACGCGCTTTGCGTTCGTCGGCAACGACAATGAAATCATCGCCCGCCCCTGGCGCACCGGAAAGCCCCAGAATCTCCACAGGAGATGACGGGCCGGCCTCTTTCAATGGCTTGCCGTTTTCGTTAAACATGGCTCGAATGCGGCCAAACTCCTGCCCGCACAGGATAAAATCGCCCTTTCTCAGAACCCCTTTCTCCACCAGGATATCGGCCACAGGTCCACGGCCCTTGTCCAGCTTCGACTCCAACACCACACCAGTGGCGGGCACCTTGACTGGCGCCTTGAGTTCAAGCACCTCGGCCTGCACTAGAATGGCATCCAGCAGACTGTCGATGCCCACCCCCGTCTTGGCGGAGACATTGACGAATTGGGTGTCGCCGCCCCACTCCTCAGGCACTACGTTGAGCACGACCAATTCTTGCTTCACCCGGTCCGGGTCTGCGCCGGATTTGTCGATTTTATTGATGGCAACCACCATAGGCACATTGGCGGCCCGTGAATGGTCAACAGCTTCCCGAGTCTGTGGCATGACACCATCGTCAGCCGCGACAACGAGTACCACAATGTCCGTCACCTTGGCACCGCGTGCCCGCATCGCGGTAAAAGCGGCATGGCCGGGAGTGTCCAAGAAAGTCACCGAACCGTTGGCGGTCTTTACTTGGTAGGCACCAATATGCTGGGTAATCCCCCCCGCCTCGCTGGCAGCAACCCGGCTCTTGCGGATATAGTCCAGCAGGGATGTCTTGCCATGATCGACATGCCCCATGATGGTCACTACCGGTGCCCTAGGCTGTTGCTCGACATTTTCCTCCAACGCCATTGTCGCCATAATCTCGGCTTCCAAACTATCTTCTGCCTGGGCAATTGCTTTATGTCCCATTTCCTCAACCAACAAGAAGGCAGTTTCCTGATCCAAAGCTTGATTGATGGTCGCCATGACCCCCATCTTCATCAGCGCTTTGATGACTTCGGCCGCTTTCACTGACATCCGCTGGGCCAACTCAGCAGCCGTTATGGTTTCCGGCACCTGCACTTCATGGACAATGGGTGCGGTCGGCCTTTCAAAACCATGCCGCTGCTCAGGCATGGGCATGGGGGCACGCTGTTGCTTGGATTTCTTAGCCTTCCCCCCCCGCCTGACATCTTCCACCGTCGCGTCGCGGTCATCCTCGCCGCGTTTGCCACCGATGCCTTTTTTCTTTCCGCGCTTGGTATCGTCCATGCCCTTGACCGCTGCCAATACTGCGGAGGAAGGTATCGGCCGTGCGGCTCCTCCACCAGACCTAGGCGTGCCAGATGGCCTTTGACCCGTAGCAGGTCTAGCCCCCGTCTTTTCAGGTGCCGGTCTAGCCCCGGTCTTTTCGGGTGCCGGTTTAGCCCCTGCCTTTTCAGGTGTCGGTTTAGCCCCTGCCTTTTCAGGTGTCGGTTTAGCCCCCGTCTTTTCGGGTGCCGGTTTGATTGATGAACTAGGCCGTTGCGGTGAAACTTCGGCAATTGGCTCCAGCTTGGGTTCTAAGGGCTTGTCCTCGGCTGCTTGAAGTTCTGCGGGCAGAACTTCGCGCAGTTTCACCTCAGCGGACTTTTCCTCTGTAACTTTGGTTTCAACAACCTTATCCTTGGTGGATTCATGCTCTTCATCCTTGATTTCCACGGACGTGACCTCGTCTGCTTTAGCTTGCTCGGGTTCGACAATCTCAAGCCTATGCCCCTGTCCGACATCGGGAGGCGAACTCTCCTCACTCTCAACCGGAGCGACAGCGCTGTCTACCGGCACCGGAAATTGCTGCTGAGCGGACTCAAGAAGCTTGTGCTCTTCCTCATGTTTCTGTCTTTGCAAAACCGTCTCTCGCTGGATTCGTTGCGTTTCCTCAATCTCCAGTGCCTGCCTGGCTTTATCCGCCTCTACGCGACGCTCGTCAGTTTCTGGAAGTTCACTACGCTTGATATAAGTGCGCTTCTTGCGCACCTCGACGCTTACTGTCTTCACACTCTTGCCCGTTACCTTGCCCTGCTTCAACTCGCTCACTGTGCGCCGCTGCAAAGTCACCTTCTTCGGTTCCGTCCCAGCGGGTTGGTCCTTGCCATGACTTTGGCGCAAATAGCTAAGCAACTTCAACTTCTCCGCATCGCTCAGCATGTCATCCGCGCTATTCACCGCCAATCCCGCGTCGCCCAACTGTGTTAGAAGTCGATCTAGGGGAATTCCCACCACTTCAGCCAATTGCCTTACTGTCACATCACTCATTTTTTAGCCCCGCTGTCAATCAAATCCCTAACCTTCCGCAAACCAAGACTCGCGAGCCTTCATTATCAGGCTAGCAGCTTTTTTCTCTTCCATACCCTTGATTTCCATCAATTCATCCACCGATTGCTCGGCCAACTGGTCCATATTACAAACTCCATGCCTAGCCAACAAATGGGCCAGTTCACGGTCCATACCTTGCATTTCCAGCAAGTCCTTTGCCGGTTCCGCCGCCTCGAGCTTTTCCTCGCTGGCAATCGCCTTGATAAGCAATGCGTCGCGGGCACGGTTGCGCAAATCCTCAACCATCTCCTCGTTGAATCCGTCGATTTCAAGCATTTCCTTGGCCGGCACATAAGCCATCTCCTCAACGCTGGAAAAACCTTCGCGGACAAGAATTTCCGCTACACTCTCGTCAATGTTCAATTGATCGACGAAAGACTGCAACAGTTTCCGCGCTTCCTGCACATTCTTTTCCTCGGCCTGACTCGCACTCATCACATTCAAATCCCACCCGGTCAACTCCGATGCCAAGCGCACGTTCTGCCCGCCCCGCCCAATCGCCTGGGACAGATTTTCATCGGCCACCGCCACATCCATGCTATGCCTGTCCTCATCAACTACAATCGAGACGATTTCCGCAGGCGACATGGCGTTGATTACGTATTGGGCTTCGTTATCATTCCATAGGATGATGTCGACACGCTCTCCCGCTAGCTCATTCGATACCGCCTGCACCCGGGAACCTCTCATGCCCACGCAAGCCCCCACCGGGTCCAACCGAGGATCGTTGCTTTTAACCGCCACTTTGGCGCGTACGCCGGGATCGCGCGCGGCCCCCATGATCTCAATGACGTTCTCACCAACCTCCGGCACCTCCAGACGGAAAAGGGCGACGAGCAATTCTGGTGCGGTGCGGCTGACAAACAATTGTGGTCCCCGCGCCTCGGGACGGACTGCTTTGAGGTAGCCGCGCAAACGGTCGCCATTGCGCACCGCTTCGCGTGGAATCATCTCATCCTTGGGCACGAATGCCTCGACATTGCCTCCGAGATCAAGGTATACGCTACCCCTCTCCACGCGCTTTACCACACCAGTCACCAACTCGCCCAGACGGTCTTGATAAGCCTCGACAATCTTACGCCGTTCAGCCTCGCGCACTCTCTGCACAATGACCTGCTTAGCCGTCTGTGCCGCGATGCGTCCAAATTCGATGGATTCCATTGGCTGTTCGACATATTCACCCAGCTTAGCATCAGAGTTTATTTGCCTTGCATCCTCCAGCAGCATTTCAGTCTCAGGAGACTCTACGCCACCGTCCGCTTGCTGCCCGTTTTCCACTACCAGCCAGCGGCGGAAAGTTTCGTAATTGCCGTTTTTACGGTCAATGGAAACACGCACGTCAAGGCTGTTATCGTGGCGCTTTATCGTGGCGGTCCGCAATGCGTCCTCTATCGCACCGAAAATCACCTCTTTTTCTATTTCTTTTTCATTGGATACGGCATCCACTACCAGCAAAATTTCTTTATTCGCCATCGCCTGATCCTTATGGTGTTAATTGTCGAACTCGGGCACTATGCGCGCCCTATCAATGGATTCGAACGGAATTTCAATTTGTATCTCACCGTCCAAGAGCTTTATTTTATCGCCCTCGACACCAAGCAAACGCGCTTTGAAACGCCTGCGCCCATCAATGGGACTAATCAATTGGACACGTGCCAAGGAACCCTTGAAACGCTCAAAATGATCTGGCGTAAACAGGGGACGATCCATGCCCGGCGAGGAAACCTCCAGATGGTAATTGCCCGGTATGGGGTCTTCCACATCCAGCAATCCACTCAACTGATGGCTCACCTTGGAGCAATCGTCCACTAGGATTCCCTTTTCACAATCAATATAAACCCGCAAAGTACGCTGCTGGGCATCAAACTCGACCCCTACCAGTTCGTAACCCATTCCGACCACCACCGGCTCGACCAGACGGGTCAGTCTATCCGGCATTTTCATCTTTTCACCCAAATTCCAGCCACAAAAAAAGGGCTCAAGGCCCAATATCGTTGTTATCCCGTAAAAAAGAAAAAAGCCCAAAAGGGCCAACTTCAATCATGGGGCACTATGCCTACAGGTGCCATCCGCCTCGCGGTAACCCCATTTCGCTACTGTTATCCTATCAAATCGCCCGAAGAAATTAAACCCCCAACGATGAAAAACCCAATATTGGGTCACACAGGCTACTCACCCAAGCTTCAAATCCACTCATTTAAGGATTTTGACTACCCACTTAAGCGGTTCGTGGTGAGCTTGTCGAACCATGAACGGCTTAACCGTCCACCCTTCGACAAGCTCAGGGCGAACGGTTAAGCCTAGTCTGTG
>CAIZPP010000323.1 GCA_903934875.1 uncultured Methylococcaceae bacterium | reverse complement strand
TGATGTTACGCAGTCATCGCTAGAGGATGGCAACTTGTGGAGTGCGGCGACTCGTCGCCGCTGGACGCAAAAGGCGGCGACGAGTCGCCGCACTCCACAACATCCGGGCTACAGCCTACACGGTTGCGTAACATCAGTTAACAAGTAACTCTTCAATGTTGAAAACGCTGTATCTATGTCCGATACTCCGCATTGATCTTCACATAATCGTAGGAGAAATCGCAGGTCAACACCCGCTGGCTGGCTTCGCCCCGGTCTAGGACCACGCGCACGGTGATGTCGGTTGCGGACATGGCTTGCTGGCCGGCTCCTTCGGTGTAACTCAACGCCCTGCCACCGTTTTCTACGATGCAAACTTCCCCCAGCCAAATGGCGACCTTGTCGATATCCAAGTCAGGGCAACCGGAGCGGCCCACGGCCGCCAGGATGCGGCCCCAGTTCGGGTCGCTGGCAAAAAACGCCGTCTTCACCAACGGGGAAAGGGCGATGGTATTTGCCACCTTGTGCGCCTCAGCTTCGCTACGCGCCTGCTCGACGACGATACGCATCAGCTTCGTGGCACCCTCACCGTCACGCACAATCGCCTCGGCTAACTCGTCACAGACCGCTTGCAGGGCTTCGGTGAAAATGGCCAGATTCACGCCCGTTGCATTCACCACTGCGCCCGACTGGCCCGTGGCCATCAACACCAATGAATCATTGGTCGAGGTGTCGCCATCGACGGTGATGCAATTGAAGGAACGAGCCGCTGCTTGCGCCAGCAGTTGTTGCAATAACGGCGCTGCCACGCTGGCATCGGTGCCAATAAAAGACAGCAGCGTCGCCATGTCGGGGTGGATCATGCCGGCTCCTTTGGCGATGCCCACCAAGCCCACTTTGTGCCCATCCAGCTTGATTTCGCAGTGGGCAAGTTTGGGTACGGTGTCGGTGGTCATGATGGCCTTGGCGGCCCGTTCCCAGCCTTCTTCGGTAAGCGCTGCAATGGCTTGGGGCAGGGCGGCCGCAATCTTGGTTAGAGGAAGGTATTCGCCGATCACGCCAGTGGAAAACGGCAGCACCTGCTCTGGTTTTCCGCCTCGAAGTTTTGCCACTTGCCCGCAGGTTCGCAGCGCGTCGTCCAGTCCGCGTTGGCCAGTGCCGGCATTGGCGTTGCCGGAGTTGATCAGCAGCCAGCGCGGGCTATGGCCTAGATGGTTGCGCGACACGGTTACCGGGGCGGCGCAGAAGGCGTTGCGGGTGAACACGGCGGCACAATTCGATCCGGGGGCCAACTCGATCAGCAATAAGTCGTCCCGGTCCGTCCGCTTGATACCGGCCCCGGTGGTGCCCAATCTGAGGCCGTCTATTATTGGCATAGAACTTGAATTTTCCTGATTATTCATAAACGAACTTCTTGCGGCAGCGCTCTGGATAAAATGGTCAACCCTAGCGTCATACCCGGTTTTTCTATAAAGTAAAACAATAGTGTGGCGATGGGAGTCAGTATTGTTAAAGTGACTAAGATGGAAAGGACTAAGGCCATATCCGGGTTGGTTATATGTTCAACTATCCATCGGTATAGGCCAATACTGGTTAAGGCAATGATAAGATTGGGGTGTGCCAAGTAAAGACTATAACTAATCATGCCAAGATACCGCGTCACAGTATTACAAAGTGCTGGAAATGGCGTAAGTGACATGCCGCAGCAAATCGCCGCAAAGGGCAAGCCCCAAAGTACACTGTAAATATAACCAAGACTCAATGATGCAAGTTTACTGTGCAGCGGAGATATCGTCAGCAATTCCCGGTCTCAATATGACAGTTAGGCGCAGACGCGGCATGAGCAAGCGAAAGGCCCTTGCCTGAAAAACAAGCCAAACACTCTTCTCCTCGCCGTTAAAGAGGCCACTATATTAGTATATTTTATATCGGAAAC
>CAIZPP010000322.1 GCA_903934875.1 uncultured Methylococcaceae bacterium | reverse complement strand
TTTTGGCTTTCATTTTCATTGAAAAAGGCTTGGCGTTTCTTGCGCACGGTGTAGGGGATGTTTTTCCCCTCCCACATTTGCAGATCACGGTGGCTTGCCAGATTCAGTGCCAGTGCAATGGTTGTTTTGTCCAGCTTCCCGCAGAGCGCAGGGATCAACAAGGCCGTGCGATTCATGTCGGCCTGTGGGCTGCGTTCGATGATGTGCTTGAAGTTCCCGAACAGCGATTCGATGATGTCGCTGCTGGCCAGCAATGGCAAAGGGGTCATTTGCCTCTGGATGTCTATGTGCCTTGCCAGCCATGTTTGCAGGCGCTTTTTCACTTTGGAGCGTTTGGGGAGTTGTTCCGACAACCGGTGGCACTGTTCGTAGGTGGCCTGGCCGAGGCCTTGGTTTTTGATGATCTCCATGACCTGCGACACCAGTCGGGTCGTGCTGGCAAAGCGCAGGATGAAAGGCTTCAACAGGAGGAACCCCGGCAGTGCCGTGCGCAGCCTCGCCAGCACACTCCCTTTTTTGGCCCTGCCCCTGACAGCGAGTATGTCCAGCATCTTGCCGCCCCACTTGGCGATGTTGCCGATGCTTTGGAACCGCCCCTTGCTGCGCAGTTTCGGCGGTATCAGAAACGCCAGGTCGGTCTGCCGCAAACGGTTGGCCCCTTGGGTTGTCAAGTCCGTGAAGCGCCGGTACGCAACCGTCCCATCGAACTCGTCCCGAAGCGCACAGGCCATCGAATGCCCGATGTCGTCAATGACATGGACTGGCTCCGCCTGCTTTTCCGACCACAGCCTGACACCTTTGCGCAGGGTTGCGTCGCAGTCTTTGACAATGCCCTGCGGGGTTCCCGCACACATGAAAATCTCCTCCAAATCCGCCGCGACAATTTCCCCGTTGACTCTTTCGCCGATTCTCAAGCCGATGCATTCGCAGTCCTCCAGCCGGATCGCCCCGCCCCTTTTCGACAGGGCATCCAGCTTCACCCGCAAGACTACCAGCGCCTTCTTGGTGCCGATGTCGATGGAATGGTCGATGATCGCCAGCCAAGGGGAGTCTATCGCCTTGACTTGCTCGATCAGCCCCAAGCCCAGCCGCAACGTCCAGTTGATGACCGAGGTGAAATGCGGCACCCAGTTGTTCACCCCGGATGCCATTGCCCCGCCGAGCAAGTCGAGTATCCGCGGGACGCTGCGGTATGACACCACCGCCTGCACCACCAGCAAAACACACAACGCGCGGGTTTCGGCGGGCTGGTCAATTTCGGTGCCGTTCACTGCCGCCAGTGCCGTTTTTTTTTTGCCCTCGACAGCTTGCTTGAGTTCTTCAACCCGCCGCTCCAATTCCGCTATTCTTCCACGAAGCCGCTTTTCGGCTTTTCTGCGATACCGAAGTTCATCGGCGCGGGATACCGCCTTGTTTTTCCACTCTTCGCGGCTTAGTATGAGTTTTGATCGTTGAGGCATGGCTATGGGTAATGTGGAAGGCCAACCATATTGGCTTGCGATACCCCTTTTTAATAGTTTCTTGCAAACAATTCAAGCACTCACGATCAATCCATAAAACGAGACATAAAAATGGACCCATAATTGGCGAATTTCGACAGCCTAGCTCACGGCTATACGGTACTGTCGGGTCATAAGGCTTGCCATACTGTTTAATGAAATCCCCAAGAAAAGGATTCGGGCAAGCGGTGTAATACGGTGGGTCAGACATCGCCAAAATGTCTTCATCTGTACCAATC
>CAIZPP010000321.1 GCA_903934875.1 uncultured Methylococcaceae bacterium | reverse complement strand
GACATCCACATCATTGTGATCGCATCGCTTGCCGAGGTCGTGTCCAACCTCAACGCCCACAACCGGGCACTGCTCACCCTCCTCGGCGAACGCTATGTCACCCTATACGCCAATTCGGGATAAGGGGGTGCGGAATGACGGGTACATTGACGAAGCCATTTTTATTTTGGTACCTCTATTTAAGTGCCAAGATATACGAGCAAAACTTGTGGCACTAGGTGCTTTGGCTGGCGAAGTTGTGTTTCGCCTTCCGTAATCAGGCTCTCGTATTTAACTAAATATTAACATGTTGAGTGAGGAACAGGGCATGTCATTAATTGAGAAAATCTATGAGGCAGTTCAACGTGGTGAACTGCTGCAATCGTGCACAGCCGAGGAAATGAAAAACTGGTTCGAGAATAGTGGGACGGTGAAATCTGACGGAACCCCATATGCTGCTGCTTCAGTGGAAGCGGTGCTTTCAAACGCAGACATTTCAAATCAGCCAACTACTAACGCAAACCGAAAGCTTCTCAAAAGTCGGGTTAATACTGCCGGGAAGAAGCAATATTGGTTCCCATCCGAGTAGCCGATATAAAGAATGAAAGAATGGGGTCAGGTCTTGCATTAACACGAAGAGCCGCTTGGAGAATTCATATGACTACACTTTCTGATGTAACGCACCGCCATCCAGACATACTCAGCGGAACCCCTGTGTTTGTGGGTACTCGCGTTTCGGTTCGCTCCCTATTCGACTATTTGGAGGGAGGTGACACTTTGGAAGAATTTTTGCGTCAGTTTCCTTCCGTTAAACGCGAACAAGCCATTGCCGTACTTGATGCCGCCTACGAATCTGTTACTGCCGATGCGCATCCTGCTTGATGAAAATTTCCCAGTTGATTTTGCAAAACTGCTGATAGGGCATGATATACCAACTGTACATAGCCTTGGTTGGTCAGGCATCAAAAACGGGGAGTTGCTTCGTCGCGCACATAGCGTCTGCGAGGTTTTTGTCACGCTTGATCGCAATCTGGAGTTTCAGCAAAACATCAAGGTGTTGCCCTTCGGGGTTGTGGTCGTGCGTGCCCGTTCCAACCGTGTTGCGGATCTTGTTCCGCACATTACAAGCGTTCTGGATGCCGCTAATCGTGTTGCGCCAGGTAAAGTCGAGAAGGTTGGTGTCTAACTGTTCCAACGCGGTAGTCACTGTCAAGTGTATCGGGGTCAGGTGGTTACAAAAAGCAAAGAGCAAGAGACATGCAGCCCCGGCTTCCTCCCCCGGCACGGCCGCCCAACCCGCCGCTCAAGGGGACGCGGGGTTACGCTTTGGTGTTTTCCCCCTACTCCGCCCGCCCGCGCCCCTTAGCTCGGGCGTTGGGCACCCTAAATCTTTGCCCCCGTTTCATTCTCAAGGCCGTACTTCGTAATGGCATCACATCTTTAACAAAAAGCATTTGCCTACCTGTCGCTATTGATGTAAGTTTTCTTTCATTTTTGTGGCGGCAGCGGTAAAATGAACCCAAAAGCCCGCAAATAGAAGACAAGCTACAGCTCCCTCAAAGACACTGCCAACCTCGCCAAAGGAGAATTAAAATGCTGTCAAAACTTTTCCAGTGGTTACGATCCTCCTCTTGTACACATGTAGTACATTTTCAAGATGGAGATTGCCATGCTGTCTTGGTTGGAGCTTTGCGCGTTCTTGTATGCGAGGAAGAACCTGGAATATGGTCCGCCCAAGGTATTGATATCGACTTCGCTGCTTCTGGAACATCTGTTGATGACGTGCAAACAAGGTTTGAGTACGGCCTAAGTAATACACTTCACAATCATATTGACCGGTTTGGGGGAATTGAAAAACTTCTCCGTTTTGCTCCGCAAAATGTTTGGGTTGATTTAGTTGGAAATGCCAAGCAGTACAATTTGAATTTAATAAGAGTTCACGAAATACAGCAAGACCCTTTGCCTTATGGAATGATCGCTTATTACGGAGACACTGCAAAAGCCGCATGAAAATCCCACATAAAGGAGACCCTTGCGGTGATTTTGAAGGTGCACTACCTAGATCAAGCGTTCTTGACACTTTATACAGACACAAGATTAACATTTATCATAAGGATGACGGTTCTGTCGAAATATCCACAAATGATTGGATTGAATCTCACTCATTTCCTGATTTAGTTGGCGGTATCGAAATAAGACAAATTGCTCGTAGCTTTGGTTTGCCTGTTACTGATTTTTATATTCTAGCAAAGAATAAGGCACACTGAAATGTAGGGGGTAGGATAAAAGCCAAGATCGAAAAGCAAAGAGCCAAAGTCATGCAACCCCGGCTTTGTCTCCTAGCTCGGCCGCCCAACCGGTCGCTCAAGCGGACGCGGGGTTACGTTTTGGCTCCGTGGCGAGGCTTTCCCGCCGCGCCGCTTAGCTTGGTCGTTGGGCACAATCACATTTGTTATATTTAGAAATCCTAAGGCTACCATTTATATGGTGATGAAAAGGTTTATATGGCATGTAGCTACTCCGCTGGTTACTGGTTTATTAATATATGCTTTTGTGCGCGATGGTTTGTTATTGTTAGGAGGCGAACCGGTTACACAGGGAATATCTTTGGAGGGGACTTTATCCGGGTTTGTAAAATATAACCTTGCCGATGGTCTTTGGGTATATTCACTGACTGCGCTGATGATTTTATTATGGTGTGGTGGGGTGAGCTGGGAGGGGAGGTTCTGGATTCTTAGCGGTTTAGTGGTCGCTGTGGTGTCCGAGATTTGCCAAGCTTTCGGGGGGCTACCTGGAACATTCGATCCAGTCGATATGCTGTGTTATGTGGTCGCTTTCATAGCTGCCAATGTGAATTTATATTTCTCCAAATAACTAAAAGCGAGGCTATCATGGTTCTTGGCATTAACAAGACTTTTTTATCGACCCTAGCAATGGGGGGTTATATCGTGCTGCTCTTGGGTTCGGCCGGCTCTCCTCAGCATAATGCGCCTGTAGAAACGTTGAAGATTGGTAATTATGATTTTACTCCATCTCCGATTGAAAAGCCAAATTCTGCGGGAATAACCTTCGCGTTAGTTAACCCTAATTTTATATCTGGCTTTAAGCATTCCGAAGTCCAAGTGTTTAAGAGTTTTGTAAAGGGAATGCAAGGGGATTTTGAGGAGTTGTTGGTTGCTAGAGGCTACGCCTTGAGAGGGCCTTTTCCGTCAAGGGATGAAATGGTTTATTCAGATAAAGAACAGAGTGATCTGGCTTTGACTGTAGGGGTGGATATTGATATACAAGAAGCTACCCCTAGACACTGGGTTCAGGTTTTTTCTTTATCTGAGCAAAAGCCTTATAGATATGTAGGAACTTTAGTATTGAGCGGAAAAGTAAACTTGGAAGTTTTTGAGCCTACAACAGGCGAAAAGCTTCAAGTAAAAAGCATTTCATTGCCTCAGATAAATGTTGATGTAAAAAGTGTGGAAGCTTATTACTTGACGGGTAGCCTTGGGCTGCCTATTCAGGATGTTGGGATAAGCAACCCTTTAACCTCCGCTCTGGAGGGATATTACAAAACCATCATGCAGACGGCATGGGGCCACTTGGATGTCAACGAAATGCGTGTTCTTGTAAAGCAGTCTAAACAGATCAAAGGCAAAGCGAATTTCAAGCGATAAAGGCGGATTCAAAACGCAAAGACAATCCGCATAGTAGTAGGGGGAAGCAAATAGCAAAAACCATGCGACCTAGCTCCCTGCTTAGGATCGGCCACCCAACGTCTATGCAAATTTGTTTGCACCCCCGACGATGAAAGCCATACCAAGTAGGGGTACGCTGTGCGTACCTTCAAGGGCATACAATGGTACGCACAGCGTACCCCTACTTGGATACCGTACTTTCATAGCAACCGGTCGCTCAAGCGGTCGCGGGTTGTGCGTTTGGCTCCGTGGCGAGGCTTTCCCGCCGCGCCGTTTTCTCGTACGTTGGGCTATAAATCTTTTCCAAAGTACCTCAATGAGGGTTAACACCATGAAAGCGATTATTGTGATGCGTATTGTGGCATTTTTATTGATATTTTTCATGTGTATAAATGCTTTTGCCAACGTAAAAACATTTAAGCGAGCAAGTGGATGGGAAGCTTGGGGCGGTTTGAGCGAAGATAATCGAAAGCTCTGTGGTGTATCGGCAGAAGGAGGGGGACGCTTTTTTAGTGTGAAGTATTTTCAGGGTGACACTCATATGACTATACATATGAGCAAAAATACTTGGACAGCAAAAAGAGGAGCACAAGTCAACATAGTTATGAAGTTCGACGATGAATCACCGTGGAAAGCAACAGCAACTGCATTTTTTATGCAAGATGGAGATGTAGGTCTTCAATTTAATATCCCTCTAGAGCGGCTTAAGCAGTGGTTTGCCGAGTTCCGGCGAAGCAACACTCTTTATGTGGTATTCCCCGATGATAATATTGATGATTGGCAAGCAGACCTTGCGGGAACCCCTGATATTGCAAATGCGATGGGGGAATGCTTGGACGCGATGAATAAATACACCAATTAGTTGGGCAATCGTCCATAGGCGTTTAATTTGCGAGTTGAAAAATGCTAAATCCTAAAACTTGTGGGTGGCCGTGGTGCCTAATTTTATTCTTTAGTTTATATTCTTCATATTTGTTTGCTGGCTCACTTGTTCTTCCAAGTTACCAAAGATGGCTAATAATCGCTAGCCGCCCTACCATTCAAGAAGCGACCCCAATTGCGCAAGCTTATCGTTCCGAGTTTAAAAATACAGATATACTATTAGCTACAAATGGATGGTATGCTATTACAATTGGAGCCGTTGAATACCCAAAAAATGCTTATGTACTGGATCAACTTATTTCTAAAGGAACCATTCCTAGCGATTCTCGTTTTGCAAGTGGCAATGGCTTTATTATGAAAGTCACTAATTGGAATTCTCAACAAAATGACTCAGTTATAACAGAGTCTTCAGGAGGAACTGCAACTCAAGTATTAAGCAAGGTCATGTGTACATGTGGATGTGAGTATAGCGCAAGAATGTGCATAAAAGTGCATCAACAAAACTGCCCAATATCTAGAGAAATACGCGCTAAAGCATGGAATGTTATTGCCGAATATGAATTAAAAAACGAAATGTGTTCTTGCGGTTGTGAGCGAAGTATTCTAAAATGCCTGAAAACTCATCCAGGGTGTAATACTAGTAAAGCTAGGGCAGAGTCAGTTTTGATAAATATTATTAAAGACAAATAACCTGGGTCAACACGGTAAGGCGCAATAGGCGCAAGGTCGTATGGGGAGGAAAGGCCGTAAGGCGCAATAGTTAAGTAGATACCGTCATGCAGCTCCTTTTGCAAGCTTAAATTCCGGGTCGAACGGCTTGCCAGATTGTAGGATGGCAAAGGCGATGTGGACCATCTTGCGCATGGCGGCGCAGGCGATGGACATGCCGTTCTTGCCTTGGGCCTCAAGACGCTGGCAAAAGGCCCGGATGGCCGGGTTATACTGCCAAGCGTTTAGAATAGGCATGTATAGGGCCTTGCGTAGGCCAGGATCGCCGGTTTTTGACAGTGTGGTCTTGCCTTTCCACTTGCCGGACTCTTGCAGCTTCGGGGCGAGGCCGGCATAGGCGGCGGCTTGTTTGGCGTTGGTGAATTCGTAATGCGAGCTTAGCAACGTCAGCAACCAAGCCGAGGTGGCCGGGCCGATGCCGGGGATCGACTCCAGCAAGTCCCTCCGCCGCTTCAGTTCGGGATCGTTGTTGATGTGGATTTTGATGTTCTTGCGGACGGCATCCAGCTCCTTTTCCAGCGTGTCGAGGACCGCCTTGAGCGAATCGGCAATCGCGGGTCCGGCGGTGTCGCGGCGGTTCCTTTCCATCTGCTGCATTTCGAGTAGGTCCTCAATGCGGCGGAGCATCGCTTGCAGTTCGCGGATGTTGGCAGGCGGAGGATTCCAGGGGGGCGGGTTCTTTTCACGCATAAAGCGGGCGATCAGCTTGGCATCGGCCTTGTCAGTCTTGGCCCGGCTTAATTCGCTCCTGGCAAAGGCGTGGATTTTGGCAGGGTTGACGACGCTGACGGTGTAGCCTTCAGCGACCAAAAAATCGGCTAGGGGGATACTGTAGGCTCCGGTTGCCTCCATGCCAATCAGCAGTTTGTCGCCGCCGAAGCCGGTCAGCCAAGTAACTAAGGAGGCAAAGCCATCGGGGGTGTTGGGGAATTTCTTATGCTTGTACTTGCCTTCCGCGCTGAGATGGGCGGCATCAAAGCTTGCCTTGGAGATGTCAACGCCGACGTGGTTCGTAGTCATGATTGCAGTCCGACAATGATTTAATAACAATGGTTTGCGATCAATTGGGAGCCACGCGCCAAGTTCAACCTTATGGTCATACAGGCTCATCCGCAAGGCGGGGCCTACGCATACCGTTCGAACTATCAAGGCGAGTGTGGGAGGCGGAGAGTCCAGTCTACGCGGCAGGCTCTAGGCCTCAGGTCGCGCACGTCTTCATTCCGCCTCCCCCCGGTGATCATCCGGTAATTCTCCCTCTTTTGGAGGAAAGAATCGAGATATAAGATACCGTCTAAGTTAAATTTGACAAAGGTGAAATCATGGAATTATCTGCTGTATTGACTCCCGCTATCGAGGGTGGTTATATTGCTTTCAACCCTGAAACCGGTACCACAACCCATGGTGAAAGCATTGAAGAGGCTCTAACAAATCTTCAGGAAGCTACTGAACTTTACTTAGAAGAATTTCCGCTAACAGTCATTGGGCGTTCGTTGCTCACAACATTCCATGTTGCAGCACATGCCTAGCCTACCCGTTATTTCAGGTAGTGAAGCTATTCGTGCCTTGCAACGCCTTGGTTTTTCGGTGGTTCGTCAGCGAGGTAGTCACATTGTACTTCGCAAGGGTTCTCAAGGATGCGTTGTGCCTAATCATCGTGAAATCAAAACAGGTACTTTAGCGGGTTTGCTTAAGCAGGGTGGCGTTTCCATTGATGACTTTATCAATGCGCTTAGTTCGTAGGACCGTCCAAAGGTACAAAAGCTGTCAACCGCATGTGCTGGATGGCAAAAAAGAGCAAAAGCCCTGCACTTCCGGCGTTGTCTCCCCGTCCGGCCGCCCAACCGTTCGCTCAAGCGGACGCGGGGTTACGTTTCGGCTCCGTGGCAAGGCTTTCCCGCCGCGCCGCTTAGCTCGGGCGTTGGGCACTCTAAATTAGACTTACCAATTTAACAAAGGAGGATAGAAGCCATGAGGTTGCTTATAATTGCGATCCTATTTCTTTCTGTTATTGGCTGTTCGCTAATACCACCGAAGACGGCGGAAGAGGCATATAAAAAGACTACATTTACTGTTGACGAATACTCGAAAACAAAATTGGTAGAAGGCCCAAGCGTATTCATGAGCATTAGTTTAGGAGGTGCCGTAACCATCTTCATGAGGAAAGTCAATGAATCATACCAGCTACATGTAACAGCCCATCTTGACAGCTGGTGTTTTTTTAACTCGGCGGTTGACAAAAATGTTGGTTCGCTAGCTTACACAAAAATAAGGGATCTTCCTAGAAAAGGCTATAGCTTTCATGAAGAGGAGTTTTTCTTAACCATTTCCGAGTCACAGATTGTCCGCATGGCGGAGGTTGGTCTTGATGCCAAAATCTACGGGAGAGATTGCGAAGCAATCGTATCTTTGCCGCCAGTGTATATTCAAGGCTTCGTAAAGCGTGCGAGTGAACTATAAACTCATAAACCATTTAGGATACGAGTCATTGATGAGTTTTTTCGGTTTCGCTTTCCAGTATCGGTCTTCGTTTTTTTAGTCCAACAACAAAGTAGTGATAGCAATGAGACGATTGAGATTATGGCCGTTGTTGCTAATGGTCTTGGCATTCAGCGACTTGACTTGGGCGCGGGATACATCCGATAAACGAGGTTTGTCACGAATTTCAAACAGAGAAGACCGGGTAGCCTTAGTCATTGGCAATAAAGATTACAAAGTAATGCCCTTCCTGCCATTAACCAATCCTATCAATGATGCCCGCGATATGAAGGCGGCTTTGGGGAAATTGGGCTTTACCGTGGTGTATAGAGAAAATGCCAATTCGGAGCAAATGGACGAGGCGATGCACGAGTTCGCTCGGCGGCTTAATCGAGACGGCGTAGCGCTGTTTTACTTTTCGGGCCATGGCATACAAGCCGATGGCATTAATTATTTAATTCCGGTTGGTACACGCATAACCGGCAAGGCCGAAGCAAAGAGTCGCGCCTATGATGCGAATATTGCACTCGGCTATATGCAAGAGGCTGGGGCGCGGGTCAGCGTGGTGATTCTGGATGCCTGCCGAAGTGGAGGATTGCAGGATAGTCGATCGTCACAAGGCGGTTTGGCACAGATGGTAGGCGGGTCTGGGTCGATTATCGCGTTTGCCACTGCACCAGGAGAAACTGCTCAAGATGGCAGTGGGCGGAATGGCACGTTCACCAAACATTTGTTGCAGTATATCAGCGAGCCGGGCTTGTCGGCGATTACTGCCTTACAAAAAGTACAAACCGCTGTTGCTGACGAAACCCATGACGAACAAAAACCATGGATCAATTTTGGACCATTACGTGGACAGTTTTGTTTTGCTGGTTGCGAGGGAGAGGACACCCTAGCCAAGCCAATTGCGCCTTCCACAGTAGAAAAGGCTTCTGGGAATGAGCCAAGTATTGAGACTGCAAAAATTGACCCTCAATCTATCGATATGGCCTCAGCGCTTAAGATGTTGCAACAGACAATCAAGGAATCGAAGGAGTCTGCAAAATCTGCGGATTTGAGTAAATTTGCAGGCAATTGGGAGATTTCTATCGTCCACTTAAAGGACGCATCTGGGCAATCCCTTTTTTATAGTCCTATCCGGCTTCGAGTAGATAATGATGGAAAAGTAACAGGGACTGCCGGAAAGGACAGTGGTAGACGACAACAAGAAAAAGAAGTGATTAACATAGTAGGCCAAGTCAGTTCACCTAGCCAGGCGACTGGGCAAATGGGAATCTCATATGCGGCGGCAGATATTCAGTTGCAATTCGACGATGGGACAACTGGCCAAGGCAAGCTCGCTTTTACCTACGGGCTTCCTGTTGTTGAATATATCAACTTTACCCATGACTCATTTTCTGGGCGCATGTACGCTCTTAAACAATAACCCCATACATCTAACGCTGTAAAGGTGCAATAGGCTTGAGCCGGATGGGTACAAAGAAAAGAGCAAAAGCCATGCAACCCCGGTTTCCTCTCCCAAAGCGGCAGCCCAACATTCATGCAATTTCGTTGCACCCCCGACGATGAAAGTTGTCCAAGCTTCGGGAGGCCCGTCCCAAGGACGAAACGGGAATGATAGCACCAACTTCGCGCCAAACATGCGCCTGTGGCCCCGCACCGCACCCCCGACTGTCGCCTTCGAGCACGCATTGCAACCTGACCGGCCTATGCGCACCGGCTTCGACGGAAGCCGGCAACGGTAGGCCAGGATTGAGCGGGGCCGTGGCGGGCCTCCCGCAACACGCCTTTTTTTCAACACTTGTGCAATAGCGGGGGACTGCCATGGACATTCAACCCATCTACCGTTGCTCCGTAGGAATAGACGTTCACCTGGCCCTGCTCTGCGTTTGCGTCATTGTCGCCGAGCTGGGGTGCGAGCCGGTCGTGCACCGCCGCGAGTTCGGCGG
>CAIZPP010000320.1 GCA_903934875.1 uncultured Methylococcaceae bacterium | reverse complement strand
GAAAAGGCTTTCTTAACAAAGAAAAATAATAAAGGATAACTCAATCAAACCACCCATTGTGTGAATTGCTTTGCAAAATGATATAACTCAACAAGTAACTCTTCGATGTTAAAAACACTGTAAAAATGAGGTGTAAAATGTTTTACCTAATACTAAATTCTGACTATAAAGAAAACACCCCATCCATTGATATTATTGCATCCAGTAATGTTAAATCTGATTTGGAGCTTATGACAAGTTTCGAACCCAGCGATATTATTTCAATAACCAATCTTAAGCTAAATTTTGATTCCAAGCATGATATTACTAACGCTTACACAAATGTTCTGGAACCAGCAACTATTTACATCGGCTAAATAAAATGAACTCAAAATTTGTTTTAACTATCATCGGTTTGGTGACTGTATCGCTTTTCGGTTGTAGTACGAAAACACCACTCGATTATCGATGGGCAAAAATTGAACCTCCTAGTAAAGAGGGTCAATATGTGCCGCCCCATCTCTCTGTTTCTTCCATTCCAACTGATCCTGCTAGTAAAGTAAAACCAAAGGATCTATCGGATAGAACGGGTGCTGCCTATTTTGAACAACTGGGTAAATTAAGCACTAAGGCAGAAGATTTTATTGCATTAGCTGATATGTCCTTGGGTAATTCATCTGAAAATATTGACACTACAAGTTTTGACCGTAACCTAGTTATTTCAGTTTCTAAAAGCTCATTTAACCCAGGGGACCGCTTAGTTTTTACAAAAATCACAATCAAACCGAGTGAATATTTTAAGTTTTCAAATTACACGATAGCATCAACTGCATATAGCACAGTAAATATAGACAATATTAACAACACCAAGGCAACTTCATATAGCGCAGATTTTAAACCATCGATTTCAGTTGCTGGTAGCCCTGCTGGTGTTGGCGATGTAAATGCAACAGTATCTAATAGTACCGTTGATACAGCACAAATAAGCCAGCAAGTTGAACAATTAACTGCTTATATCGAAGATGGCAATCTTATTATTTATCGCGAAAGCGAACGCGGCATTGACTTGACCGGCACAACTTTACTAAAGCTTACGCTTAAAGTGAAAGACCCCGATAAAGCAAGTAATATTCAACATAGATTCATAGTAACTGACTCTACATTATACGATAAAGATTCAAAACCCTTGAACCCAGGCAAAGCATCATTGAATTTTGCATCTGCAAGTCTTTTAGTACCTACTGATATTGCGGTGGATGCAAATATTGAATATATAACCAGACATATTGTTGATGGTGCTGATACCTACAGCGAGTCCGACGACACAGTACAGTTTGTTTCAAACTCTGTCCCTTTTAATAAGTTTATTATCATATCTAAAGATGAAACAGCCATTCCTGTTTGGACATTATTAGGAACGAACGATGTAGTGCTGTATGCCTCGACATCGTATGGTATAAAGCAGGTTTTATTCAATTCTTATAGAGATGCCCTGTTATTAAAAAACTGGTTAGCACAAACGAATGCGGTCGCCGTTGGAAATATAAAATTTTATATTAGCAATAGCGGTGACACTATTCATAAAACATTACTAAATAAGAATAATTATCCAGAATTTAAAATCAAACGTCTTTAGGCTGATTGTAGAATGGTGCTTGGACTTCACTGGCGACAATGCGCCCTTCAAGTCGCCGGAAGCGCCACGTTCGGCCTGCCCCGTCGCCACGGCATAGCAAAGCACCCGCCCGCAATATCGTCTAGCCCTCCGCTTGCGGGCTTCGTCGCGCTTGGTTCGGGCTTGGCGTTCTTGCATGTGGTGTCGGTCAACATGGCGACTCCCCTGGTTGGTTGCGGCATTAAGCCTGTTTGGGTGTATCGCTCTTAGGCTGCCTGCCGAACCACCTATGCACCCTCTATAACGTGCGGCTGCCGGGGTACTTCGTTGGACAACCTAGGGCAGCGTATATATAAAAAAAGCCCGCAATTACGCCGGCTTGGGGACTGTGTTGGATGGTCTTGGAATTCGATGTGGCGGAGAAGGTGGGATTCGAACCCACGGAGGGCTACTAACCCTCAACGGTTTTCAAGACCGCCGCCTTAAACCGCTCGGCCACCTCTCCGTTTTTCGTTTAGCTTAGAAGTGTACGCTATTTTCGGCCTTGGTTCCAGCTTTTTCGCCGTTGCAACTAAGGGGCAGATGCGATTAAAAGTGATGCGGGAGTGCAAGGCCTGCCTTGCCCTTAGATGCCCTCGCAAGGCAGGCCTTGCACTCCATGTGTAAATTCAACGACCTCATAACTAAGTATGCTTCCAAACGCAATCTCCGCCGCTTGCCTTGTCAATCGCCTCCAGTCTGGCCTGGTGTGCGGCATTCTCCGCATCGCTGCAATAAATGACGGCCAACTTCGTCCTAGGCAAGCGGGCGCTAAGCGAACCGGTCGCCAATCCAGCTTTTGCCTCCCCTGCCCCTAACTCCAACAGCAATTCGGATTGCCCACCGGTCATGGCAAGATAAACCTCGGCGAGAATCTCCGCATCAAGCAAGGCACCGTGCAATTCGCGCTGGCTATTGTTCACGTTATAGCGTTTGCAAAGGGCATCAAGGCTGTTCCGTTGGCCAGGATGCTTTTTCTTGGCCAGTGCCAGCGTATCCAAAACTGCGCAAAAGTCGGTGATGCCGCGCTTGTCCGGTGGCAATTCGGCTTCACCCAGCCGCCGCAACTCGGCATTGATGAAGCCCACGTCGAAGGGAGCGTTATGGATGATCAATTCGGCATCTTCGACGAAGGCAATGAAGTCCTTGGCAATGTGCACAAACAGGGGCTTGTCTTTGAGAAACGCATTGTCCAAGCCGTGGACATCCACCGCGCCTTTGTCGATGACGCGATCAGGGTTGATATAAACATGGAAACGGTTGCCGGTGATTTTGCGGTTGACCAGCTCAACACAACCGATCTCAATGATCCTATGTCCTTCCTGGGGTTCCAGCCCTGTTGTTTCGGTGTCCAGCACGATCTGTCGCATCGGATTATTTCCCATTGGGGAGGTTTAAAATTTCATCGACGCCCTTGTTGGCCAGGCGGTCGGCGCGTTCGTTTTCCACATGGCCGGCATGGCCCTTCACCCACTTCCACTCGACTTGATGCCTAAGCCTTGCGGTTTCCAACTGCTGCCAGAGGTCTACATTCTTGACGGGTTCCTTGTTAGCGGTTTTCCAGCCCCGCTTGACCCACTGCGGCAACCATTCAGAAATGCCCTTGGTGACATAAACCGAGTCGGTGACGACACAGACTTTGCAGGGCCTAGTCAGGCTTTCCAGCGCACGGATGGCGGCGGTCAGTTCCATTCTATTGTTGGTGGTTTCCCGCTCGCCTCCATACAATTCCTTTTCCCTTTCCCCATACCTCAACAGTACCCCCCAACCGCCCGGACCAGGGTTGCCGCGGCATGCGCCGTCGGTGTATGCATAAACCTTTTCAAGCATCTTTTAAAGTCACTGCGCTAAGGGTGGCGGGGTCATGGCTTGTCCTGCCACCAAGCCAGGCGCACTGACCCAGGAAGGTCTCATCGGGATCGGGGTCCACGTCCGTTTGATCGCCTTTATCGCATACACGGGCGCTAGGAACGCAATAGACTTTTCCCATGCCTTTTGTGGCTCGAAAAAAACGTGAGAAGTTGGCAGGCCAAATCCGGCACTTAATTCAGTTTCAAATTTTAACAGATTCAACCAGTCCATGACCTGTGAGCTTCTTAAGCAATGCTGGCTCCAAGGCAACGCAGATTGCTGTCGAAAATACAACAGGCCATGCAGGCTCCACGGGTTGAACCCCAAGATGAACAAGCGTCCTTCAGGTTTTAGGACACGCTCTGCTTCGCCAAGAATCCGGTGGGGTTCAGTCTCGAATTCGATGAGATGGGGCAGAATCACAATGTCTATGCTTTCGCAGGCAATGGGCCATGCTCCCATGTTGGCAAAGACTGTATTTGCGACTTGGCCACCATTCCCCCCCCCATCGGCAATCAAACAGAAATTCCTCAGAAATTCCTCCGAAATGTAAGCAGTTTCAATACCAAGTTTGCCAACTTGTAATATTCGCTGATAATAAGTATGATGGAGCGAATTCAAGAGGTAGGAAGATTCGCCGTCGCGCAGCGTTTGTCCCAGGGAAGTTGAATCATACCATTCCATAAACTGTTGGCGGGGATGCGTCGATTGAACGCGGATTTGTTTGTAATTCATTGTGTTGCGCGATTTGTTAATGCAATGACTCACCGGGCTTGAATCCTGAGGAAAACCATGAAACATCATATACCCAATTCAAGAATTATTTGCTGCGCATCGATTTTTGCGCTTTCTTTGGCCGCTTGCTCAAACAACGCAGGCAAACTCAAAAACGATGTCAATTTAACCGAGAATGGTTCCAAAGAGTCAACTAGCCAGTTAGTCAAACTCAAAAAAGGTCATCGAACGAACAGGTTGACTGGAAAATTTCCAGATCCGCGCAGTTATGACAACCTCTGGGACAGATTGTTCGATCATTATGACCTTCCAGAAGTCAGTCACCAAGACATTGATCGCGAGTTTAATTGGTTCATGAACCACCCGACCTATATTGAACGGGTCCAATCACGGGCCGAGCCGTTCCTGTACTCCATTGTAAAACAACTGGAAAAACAGCATATGCCTGGTGAACTGGCATTGCTGCCGGTTATTGAGAGTGCTTTTCAACCGCACGCGGTTTCGCCGGCCAATGCAGCCGGAATCTGGCAGTTCATTCCTGCGACAGGACACCATTACGGGCTTAAACGTAGCGTATCTTACGATGGAAGGCGGGATATCTACGCTTCCACTAGAGCCGCGATAAAATATTTGAAAAAACTGCACAACGAATTCAATGGCGATTGGTTGTTGGCCATCGCCGGTTACAACTGTGGCGAAGGGGCCGTGGCTAGGGCCATGCAAAGGAACATCGCACGCGGGTTGCCTACTGATTTCTGGTCGTTGAACCTGCCACAAGAAACCCGTACCTATGTGCCGCGACTGTTGGCCGTGGCCAAGCTGTTCTCCGAATCGGAGCAATACGGCATCAGTCTGCGCCCTATACCCAACAAACCGCTGTATAAAACAGTGGTACTGAAAGACCAAGTCGATTTGGCCTTGGCCGCCAATGCCGCCAATATTTCTTTGGACAGGCTTTTCGAACTGAACCCCGGGTTTAAACGCCAACGGGTGGATGTCAACGGGAGCTACCGTTTGTTCATCCCTGCCCATAAAAAAAGTATCGACTTCCATGAAGATTTGGCCCGCCAAGTGGCGGCCCAAGCCGACTACGACCAGCCTAATTTAACGCCAACTGATGAAAATTTGCATGGCAAACCGGCCAATGCCGATACGCAAACTCCCGCACCGCTAGAGCAATCCCCGGCTAGCGCAGCACCGTCCCCCGCTCCGAGGTCCACCCCCCCAGAAGTAGGTGCGCAAGCGCCAATCACAACCGAGAAACCGGTGGAAACCGAGACAGAAACGCCGCCTCCGCAAACTAAATTCCAGGCCATTGAGAAAGCTCGCGCTCAAGCAGCACGGTCGGACGACACCACCGGCGGCCTGCCAAAACAGCCGCCACAGCAGGTCGCCATGAACGAAACGGCAGCGCAAAATTCAACTGTCTCCAGCTACAGCCAGAGGGAAGCCCGCCGCGAACCTTTCGTGTTGGCCCCCGCCTATACTAGCGACTCCCCGAGCGAATCAACTACAAGCGTTGCTTTGTATGAAAGAATTGCCTCAGCGGCAAAGGATAGGCAATCGTCCAGGCAGGTTCCAAAAAGCACAGGCAAAATCGCCAACGAGTCCCCCAGCAAAGAGCACGCAAAACCGGCGGTACACGAAACCGTGGCTTCAATCGAGCATGAACGGGAAGACCGCGATTTAGTTCACGGCAAAAATAAGCCCGTTTTGAAAAATCACGTTGAACCGGCAGAGGAACACAAACAGATCGAAGCAAGCAGCGTCGGCAAAAAATCTGCGTATGTGGTGCATGAAGGCGACACGCTTAACTCGATTGCGCACAAATATGATATGGACGTGGACGATTTGAAAAAATTGAATCGGGTCTCGGATGCTGACGACATAAAATGGGGTCAAAACATGAAAGTTGTGATCAAGGACACAGGAAAAAAACTGACTGGCACTAAGGCAGCCGCGCCAGCTTACAAAACTAGTGTTCAGAACACCAAGTACAAAGCACACGATGGGGAAACCTTATTTAGCATCTCCCGCCGCTTCAATGTCACCGTGGCCGATCTGCGCAAATGGAATGGCATCAAAGCGGACAAGCAATTCCATGGCGGCACAAACATCTATGTCTCCGGGGAGAAGGATTAAGCGGACATATCCTTTTGACGGCGATCCGGGTGCGATTAAAAGTGATGCGGGGGTGCAAGGCCTGCCTTGCGAAGGCATCTAAAGGCAAGGCAAGCCTTGCACTCCCAGTGTAAATTCAAAGACTGCCCGGTTCGTCCGCATCACTTTTAAGCGTACCCCGGCGACCCCTAGTGATGGTAAAAATCAGCCATGTGATTGTTGACAGATGGATAATCCTGCTTCATAATACACATCTATCCAAATCGTTATGCTAAATCCTCTCGCCGAGGTGGTGAAATTGGTAGACACGCATGTTTCAGGTACATGTGAGGCGACTCGTGGAGGTTCAAGTCCTCTCCTCGGCACCAAAATGAAAAATCTTTCTGCTCTCTGCAAGAGCAGTTAAGAAAACCGATAGCTGCCGCAGTGTCATATGGTAGGCGGCAAGACGAATAAAACCCTATACTGATATACAGCGTTTTCAACATCATGCGGGTTGCTTGATAATGCTGACAAGTCTTATGCGTTTGTAAAGGCTTTCTTTAAATCAGAAATTTGTGTTATTGCCCATCATTTTTAGGTAGGAGTAGAACATAAAAACGCTGTAACTAGATACCACGCCCCTTCAACAAGTTCAGGCTAGGCTTCGATAAGTAAAGAAGTAACCATGAAACCGTGCGAAAAACTGTTAATCGAAAACAAGGCTTGGGCCGCTGAAAAAATCATCCAAGAGCCCGAATTCTTTAACAAATTGGCCCAGGAGCAGACCCCGGAGTTTCTCTGGATCGGCTGTGCCGACAGCCGAGTGCCGGCTGAGATCATAGTCAACGCCGAGCCGGGCGAGATTTTTGTGCACCGCAACATCGCCAATCAAATGATTGCGACAGACTTCAACAGCCAAAGTGTGTTGCAGTATGCCGTTGATGTGCTCAAAGTTAAGCATGTCATCGTTTGCGGACACTACAATTGCGGGGGCATTAAAGCGGCCCTTGCCAGGCAACGGTCAGATTTGGTCCTGGTCAACAAATGGCTCATCCACATCAAAGACATTTACCGTCTCCACCAGAACGAAATCGAACATCTCGATACGCAGGAAAAAAGGGTCAACCGGCTCGTAGAACTCAATATCATTGAGCAAGTCCAGCGTTTGTCCCACACGGCAATCATCCAGAACGCTTGGAAGCACGAACAGCGCCCCGTCCTGCATGGCTGGGTATACGGACTTAACAATGGGGTAATCGACCAACTCATCACCCTGCCTCCGGGCACGCAGATCAACCCGATTTATCAGTTCGCCGATCCGCCTTCCCAATGACTCATAAGCACTTAAAATATTATTTACAACATTTAGGCACCGACATTCCGGCAGGATTGGTGGTTTTTCTGGTGGCCTTGCCGCTTTGTTTGGGAATTGCGATGGCCTCCGGCGCGCCATTGTTCGCTGGCGTCATCTCCGGCATCGTCGGGGGCTTGGTCGTCGCCTGGCTCAGTGGCTCCCAATTGAGCGTCAGCGGTCCGGCAGCAGGTCTGACGGTCATCGTAATACAGGCAATCCAGAAGTTGGGCAGTTTTGAAAGTTTCCTGTTTGCCGTGGTTATCGCTGGCGGTATTCAGTTAATATTAGGATACCTCAGGGCCGGCGTTATTGGGGCGTATTTCCCCTCGGCTGTCATCAAAGGCATGTTGGCAGCCATAGGCCTGATCCTGATAATGAAACAGATACCCCATGCAGTCGGTTTCGATGCGGATTATGAAGGTGATGAAGCCTATATGCCCGCCGACGCGGAATTCACCCTTGCCGAGATAGTTAAGTCTTTTGGAGCCATCTCATTGGGTCCTGTGATTGTCAGCGCATTGGCCATCGTTATCCTACTCGCCTGGGAGACACGGATGTTCAAACGCAACCGGATTTTGTCGCTAATTCCGGGGCCACTGGTCGCAGTGCTGTGGGGTGTGGGATTCAACCTTTCCACTCAGGATAACAGCCTTTTGGCCATCCATCCCGAGCATCTGGTCAATTTGCCTGCCATCCAAGGCATTGCAGGGTTTTTGCATCAACTACAATTCCCCGATTTTGCCCAATATGCCAATCCAGATATTTACAACATCGCCATTACCATAGCGATAGTTGCCAGCCTGGAAACTTTACTGAGCTTGGAGGCCACCGACAAACTTGACCCGTTAAGGCGCGTGGCACCCACTAACCAGGAACTGAAAGCCCAGGGAATCGGGAATATTATTAGCGGGATGCTGGGCGGTTTGCCGATAACCGCCGTTATCGTGCGCAGTTCAGCCAATGTCAACGCGGGCGGCAGGACCAAGATGGCCTGCTTTTTCCACGGTGTCTTGTTGCTGTTAAGCGTGATGTTTCTGTCCCGGCATCTCAATTACATTCCCCTGGCTAGTCTGGCCAGCATTCTACTGTTGACCGGCTACAAGCTGGCCAAACCGAATCTGTTCCTGGAAATGTACGCCAAGGGGATGAACCAACTCGCGCCGTTTGTCATCACCGTAGTCGCCATCTTGGTTAGTGATCTATTGAAAGGCATGGCCATCGGAATAGTTTGCGGCCTCTTTTTTGTCATCAAGGCAAATTTCCACTCCGCCATCACGCTGACGCGGGATGGCAATAATTACCTGCTCAGGTTACAAAAAGATGTGTCCTTTTTAAACAAGGCGCTATTGCGGACGTATCTTGGCCAGGTGGCGGAAAATAGTTACCTAATTATCGACGGTAGCAAAGCCCAGTTCATCGACCAAGACATCATGGAAACCATCCAAGACTTTGTCAACGCGGCCAAGGATGACCATATCACCGTAGAATTGAAAAAAATCGGAGGGTCGGCCTATAAGCCCTAGGCTCGTTGGCGCGGGTAACAGCCCCTTGCCGTGGGAGCGGTTTTCAACCGCGACAGCTTCTAACAACCAACCAACACGGAAATTTTGGAGACTTTATGAGTGAATTAATCGTCATTGGCTATAACAACCTGTTTGAAGCCGAGGAAGTCCGCCTCAAACTGGTTAAAATGCAGCAGGATTATTTGATCGACTTGGAAGATGCCGTTGTCGCGGTCAAAAATGCCGACGGCAAAGTCAAGCTGAACCAAGCTTATCAACTGACAGCGGCCGGGGCTATTAGCGGTGGTTTCTGGGGGGCATTAATCGGTTTGCTATTTTTAAACCCACTGTTGGGAGCGGTCGTCGGTGCTAGTGCTGGTGCAATTTCTGGCGCGCTGACCGATGTGGGCATCAATGACGACTTTATGAAGGAACTCTCCGAGACCCTGAAGCCGGGTACATCCGCGCTCTTTGTCCTAGTCCGCAAAGTCACACCGGACAAGGCGCTGGACGAATTGCAAGGCACCGGCGGAAAAGTCATCAAGACATCCCTCTCGCACGATGACGAGGCAAAACTCCAGGCCGCGCTGGATGCCTTGAAATAAGCTTAAACTCATATCGGCACACACAGCCAAACAGCGTTTTCAACATCAAAGAGTTACTTGATAGCTGGTAGGAAAGGGCAAGATATTCAGTTAACTTGAAACGTTAGCTGAATATCCTTTATTAGGTATTTTTTAAAGATGAAAATGCTGTACCTAAAGATATTCCCATGCTTCTCATACAATTTTTATAAATGTACCTGATTGGGAAGATTCCGGCATTGGTGATCTTTCAGCCCAAAAGTTTGAGTGGGAGAACTAGCTTGTGAAGTGCGGCGACTCGTCGCCGCCTTTTGCGTCCAGCGGCGACGAGTCGCCGCACTCCACAAGTTGCCATCCTCTAGCGAGGACTGCGTAACATCAGTTAACATAAGGATAATAATAAAGGACGTTCAATCAAACCATCTTGAGTGCATGTGCCTTGCAAAATGATATAACCTAGAAAAAACTCTTTGATATTAAAAATGCTGTATGACGGTCCATTCAATACCGGGCTTCGCCGACCCCTTCAGTTCCATGCTGCATTTGCTCGCCGCCGCAGTGTTTTCGGTACTCAGTTTTTTTCTGGTGGCACGCGGGAGGGGCAGTGTGGGGCGGATGTTTTCACTGGCCGTTTTCGCCTTCAGCGTAGTCTTTTTATTATCCATGAGTGGCATATTCCACCTGTTGCCGCGAGGTGGCACGGGGCGCATGGTGCTGCAAAGGTTGGACCATGCGGGCATATTCCTCCTCATCGCGGGTAGCTTTACCCCCCTGCACTCCATCCTGTTTACCGGCTTTTGGCGCTGGGGGATGTTATCCCTAGTCTGGACCTTGGCGGTTGCCGGCATCACCTTGAAATCAATTTTCTTTGACAGCATACCCGAATGGCTGGGACTAAGCATCTATTTAGGCATGGGCTGGCTCGGCCTACTGTCTGGTTTTTTGCTGGCGCGCAGGTTTGGCTGGTCCTTCGCCAAACCATTGCTATATAGCGGCTTGGCCTATTCCTTGGGTGGAATTACCGAACATTTCGGCTGGCCCATATTAATTCCGGGCATCATAGGGCCCCATGAGATATTTCATCTAGCGGTCATTGCCGGCATCGGCATTCATTGGTATTTTATATACCAGTGTTTGGATAAAACAGAAAAATATTAAAATGAACTTCTTGAATCTATTGCGCCCAAAATGGCAACATTCCGAAGATGCGGTCCGCTTGGCGGCAGTCGAAAAGCTTGACGACCAGGCGATCCTGGCCGAAATCGCCAAGATTGACACTGCTACGGCAGTGCGGGTGCTTGCCGTCACTAAGCTGAATGACCAAGCTGTGCTGGCCGAGTTTGCCAAAAACAGCATGGATCCGGCAGTGAGTGTGGCCGCCGTTGCAATGCTCAAGAAACAGTCTTTGCTTGCCGATGTCGCCTTGCACGCCAGCGATGCTGAGATACGCTTGGTCGCCGTCACCAAATTGGACAGTCCATCGACACTCGCCGATGTCGCCAAAAGCATCTATGACGGGCAGGCAGGCGAAGCGGCCGTCGGCAAATTGGACGATCAGGCGCTGCTGGGCGATATTGCCAACAACGCATTCAATGCAAACGTGCGCGGAATCGCTTTCCATAAATTGCAGGATCAAGCGCTTATCGCCGAGGTCGCCATGAAGGCAAACGATGCGGATTTGCGCTCGTCCGCCGTGGGAAAACTTGACAGTCAAAAGGGTTTCGCCGAAGTGGCCCGCAACGCAGGCCATGCGGATGCCCGCAAAAACGCGTTGCAAAAGGTGACAGACGAGGCCGTGCTTGCCGAAATAGCCAAACATTCCAACGATGTGGAGGGCCGGTTGTCGGCATTGGATAAATTGGCCGATCAGGCCAGCCTGATTGATGTCGCCAAACACGGAAGGTTTGAAGACACCCGATCCGGCGCGGTGCAAAAGCTTGCCGACCAGGCCACCCTAGCCGATGTGGCGAAAACCGACCACGATGCCTTCGTGCGCATATCCGCCGTGCAGCGGTTGACTGGCCAGACTGTGCTTGCCGATATCGCATGGAACGACAGCAACGTCTTCGTCCGCGAGGCGGCCGTATTAAGGTTGACGGATCAAGCGGTCATTGCCGAAATTGCACTGCATAATAGCAGTTGGCCCGTGCGCAAGACAGCCACCGAACGCTTGAAAAACCAAACGGTGCTCGCCAGCATTGCCTGCCAAGACAGCGAAGCCTATGTGCGCGAGACGGCAGTGCATAATCTGACCGATCAAACGCTGTTGAGCAGCATCGCCCAGAACAATAGCCACTGGTCCGTGCGCAAACAGGCAGTGCAGGAATTGACCGACCAGCCGCTGATTGCGCAAGTGGCCAAAACCGACGACAACGCCTATGTGCGCGATGCGGCAGTCCGCTGCCTGACCGACCTTGCCATCCTTGCCGATGTCGCCAAACACGCAAACGATGCCTGTGTGCGCAAATCAGCCCTCCATCAGTTGGCCGACCCCTTGGTTTTTGCCGAAGTGGCCAGAACCGATGCGGATTGGTGTGTGCGGAAATTTGCCGTCTGGGAGTTGGCCGACCCGGTTATTCTCGCAGAAATTGCCAAGACCGATGGCAACGGCTTTGTGCGCGAAGCCGCCGTGATGAAATTGACCGACAACGCCAAGCTTGCTGAAATCGCTAAAACCGACCCCGCCGCATATGTCCGCAAGGCCGCCATCCGCAAATTGAGCGATCCACCTGAGCAGTAAGCTATTTTTTAATGGAAGCCATGAAACAATACCTTCGCCAATGTCGTGAGAGACCTCCAATTTTGGCACAGAACCGCCGATATAAAGGCCAAGCTGGTGCTTGGCGTTCCCATTTGGAGCGCCAAGCCCCAGCTTGGCGAAGTTATTGATGAAACGTTTACACATATTTTTTTGCGGTAACGAACCTACTTGTACAGCATTTTTATCTTAACAAAGGAAATAATAAAGGACGCTCAATTCAACCATCTTGTGTGTACAACGGCCAACAAGCGGCACTGCGTAACATCAGATATTTAACCTAAAACTAAAAAATGACCATCCGTTATCCCCTCAATTTATGCGTATATCCTGCGCTATCTACTAGCTATTAAGTAATTGTTAGATGTTGAAAACACGGTATGATGTCAAAAACGCTGCTTGAAAAACCCCAAGAAACCGTAGCAGCGCTGCTGGCAGTACTGCAAACCTTGCTGGGCGAGCTTCATCCGGGGCGGCCCTTGTCGGACATTTCCTTAGACAGCACCTTGGGCAAGGACTTGGGGTTGGACAGCCTAGGCAGGGTGGAACTGATGCACCGCATTGAGCGCCGCTTTGGCGTACTTCCTCCAGAACGGTTGTTTGCCGAAGCGGAAACCCCGCGCGATCTGCTACGCGCATTGCTGCAAGCAAGCCCGGCTGGGGGCAGTCCGGCCTCTGTCGAATTTGCCAAACTCGTGCTGGATGGAGTGCAATCCTTCCCCCGCCACGCCGAAACGCTGCTCGAAGCCTTGGACTGGCACGTAACCCAGCACCCGGACAGGCCGCATATCCACTTGTACAGCGACGACGGCGAAGGCTTGTCCCTAAGCTACCGCCAATTGCAAACGGAGGCGGCAAAAGTGGCGGCGGGGCTGCAATCGGCAGGTTTGCAGCAGGGCCTAGCCGTCGCCATCATGCTGCCAACCAGCCCCGACTATTTTTTCAGCTTCATTGGCGTGTTGCTGGCCGGTGGCGTGCCGGTGCCTATGTATCCGCCTGCCCGCCTGTCGCAAATGGAAGAGCATCTCCGCCGCCATGTCGCAATACTGGCCAATTGCGCCGCACCGCTACTGATCACCGTTCCGGAAGGCAAACTCCACGCACAGCAGCTTTGTTCCCAGATCGGCAGCCTGTCGCGTGTGGTTGCCGTCGAGGAACTGGCCAGTGCTGGCGGGGAATGCGCCACACCGAGCATTAACAGCGGGGACATTGCCTTTTTGCAATACACCTCAGGCAGCACCGGAAACCCTAAGGGGGTGATCTTGACCCATGCCAACCTGTTGGCCAATGTCCGTGCCATGGGCATGGCTGTCGGGGTGCGGGCGGATGATGTGTTTGTCAGTTGGTTGCCGCTGTACCACGACATGGGGCTGATCGGTGCTTGGCTAGGCAGTCTATACCATGCCATGCCCTTAGTCGTCATGCCGCCCCTGGCCTTCATCTCAAGGCCGCAACGCTGGCTGAATGCCATCCACCGTTATCGCGGCACTTTGTCAGCCTCGCCTAATTTCGGCTATGAAATCTGCCTGCGGCGGCTGGAGGAAAAAGATACCACAGGCTTGGATTTGTCCTCTTGGCGGGCCGCTTTCAACGGTGCCGAGGCGGTGCTGCCGGAAACTGTCGAACGCTTCATCGAACGCTTCAAGCCCTTCGGGTTCCGCCGCGAGGCCATGATGCCGGTCTACGGACTGGCCGAATCCTCGGTTGGCCTGGGATTCCCGCCGCTGCAACGGGGACCGTTGATTGACCGCATCCAACGCGAGGCATTCACCCGGCAAGGACGGGCAACCCCCGCCGACACCCAGGACCAAACAGCTCTGCGCTTTGTCGCCTGCGGCCTGCCCCTGCCCGGCCACCAGATTCGGGTCGTCGATGATGCCGGGCGCGAATTGCCCGAGCGCCGCCAAGGGCGCATCGAATTTCGCGGGCCATCCTCAACCAGCGGCTATTTCCACAATAGCGCATCCACCCAAGCCTTGTTCCACGGGGATTGGCTAGTGACGGGCGACCTCGGTTACAGCAGCGGCGGCGAAGTATTCGTCACCGGGCGGAAAAAAGACATCGTCATTCGCGCCGGACGCAACATCTACCCGCAAGAGGTGGAACAAGCGGTAGGCGGCATCGAAGGCATACGCAAAGATTGCGTGGCGGTTTTCGGCGGCATGGACCCGGCCACCGGCACCGAGCGGCTCATTGTGCTGGCGGAAACCCGGCGGCTGGAAGCACAACAATCCGCAACTTTGCGCTCCCAAGTCAGCGCGGTAGTGACCGATCTCATCGGCGAACCGCCCGACGACATCGTCCTGGCAGCGCCTGGGGCCGTGCTAAAAACATCCAGCGGCAAAGTGCGGCGGGCCGCCATCCGTGAGCTTTACGAGCGAGGCGAAACCGGCAAGCCACGGCAATCGACTTGGCTCAACAAGGCTGGTTGGGTGCTGCAAGGCTTGCCTAGCCAATTCCGGCGCAACCTGGCAAAAGCCACAGAATGGCTGTTCGCCGCCTATGCCTGGAGCTTGTTCGCACTGCTCGCGCCCGTGGTTTGGACCTCGGCGATGGTCCTGCCCAGCCTGAATAGCCGCTGGTTCGCCATGCGCACTGGGCTCTGCTGCTTGCAACGGGCGGTCGGCACACCTGTCTCGGTGGCGGGCTTGGACCATCTGCCGCCAGCGGGCCAGCCCTTTGTGCTGGTTGCCAACCATTCCAGCTATCTTGACGTTTACGTGCTGACCGCCGCCCTCCCCTGCCGTCTCGGCTTTGTCGCCAAGGCGGAACTAGGCCGCAACCCACTGCTAGGCCCGGCTTTGCGGCGCATAGGCAGCGAATTCGTCGAACGGTTTGAGGCCGAGCAAGGCGTGAGTGATGCGCGGCGGCTGGCCGAAACGCTACGGCAAGGCAAGCCATTGGCTTTTTTTCCCGAAGGCACCTTCACCCGCCGCCCCGGCCTGATGCCATTCCACCTAGGCGCATTCACCGCAGCCATCGCCGCTGATGTGCCGGTGATTCCCGTCGCCTTGCGCGGCACCCGCTCCATGCTCCGCGGCGATAGCTGGTTTCCGCGCCGGGGGATAATCAGCGTGACGATAGGCAAGCCCTGCCTGCCTGACGCAATTCTGCAAGAACAGGGCGGTGACGCCTGGAAAGCAGCCATCAAACTGCGCGACCTGGCCCGTTTACATATCCTGCGCCATACCGGCGAGCCGGATTTGGGGCGGGAGCACGGCGCAAAATGATATAACGCAACAAGTAACTCTTCGATGTTAAAAACGCTGCTGGATGAGCTGGGCCATTTTTACACACGCTACAAAAACATCGACGAATTGAAACTTCACTTCAACCACCAACTGGACAAACTCGCCGCCAATGGATTCATTAAACTTGATCGGGAAGAAAACAGGCCTGGCTCATCAAGTGCAAACACTTACCAAGACACCTTGACTGGAAACGGCGCGATTGCGCCGGGACCGGGAGCAACGGCAGTCGGCGCCGGGGGGGTACTCGTTAGCGGCAAGAATTCCGGCACTATTGGGGTTTTGACTATCCCTACTTGTTTGACGACCTTCGGCGCGAGGATTTGAAGGCAGGGAACAACAAAAACCGGGTCGTGCGGGGCGGTTCTTGGAACTACGATCGAGGCCTCGCTCGTTGTGCCGTCCCCCTCAGGCATCGACCTGACGCCCGTAATTACTACCACTTCGGCTTTCGTGTGGTGTTGTTGTGTTCTGCCCCTGTTTCTTAAGCTCTGCTCTCTGATGCTCTGAACTCTGTGTCTCTGATGGCTCTGCCTCAGAGGGGGTGTGGGGGAGACTTCCCCCACCAGCCGCGTAGCGGCTGTAAGATTTTTTTGCTCCGCGATCAAGCGGTGCGGGAGTCGTAGGCGGTGGCTGGCAAATACATGCTCGCGCAGACCCCAAGTGTCGGCGTAGCAGACGTGGTTGACCCAAGCTTTCACGCTGGCATCCAATCATAGTTACGCAGTCATCGCTAGAGGATGGCAACTTGTGGAGTGCGGCGACTCGTCGCCGCTGGACGCAAAAGGCGGCGACGAGTCGCCGCAATCCACAACATCCGGGCTACAGCCTACACGGTTGCGTAACATCAGTTACCAATACAGGCGATTCCACGCGGGCCTCTAAACGCTTTACACGCTCTTCCAAATCTGGAGCCGATAAAACGGGTATCCTAGCTCTTGAGTCAAATGCCGGGTTGCCCCTCCACCAGTCCAGTCCCATTTCCACCGCTTTGTCCACAGAACAAATCAATAGCCGGATTTCAAGGGTTAGCAATTCCACTTCCACCAGTCGAATACGAATATCTCCACTTATGACTATCCCTTTATCGAGCAGTCGTTCCAACAAATCTGCCACAGTGGTCGAATCGGTGGAATGGGTCAATCTTCTATTTTCGCTCATGGGTGAAACCCTCATATCCTTCGCTTTATTTGCCTTCTTTAATATCCTGCTTGATATCACCATAGCCCGCTTGGGCTTTGCCGACATTCTTTTGGATATTTCCTTGTATCTCCATGCCTTTGTCATCCAGCACTTTGCCAGTAATTTCCTTGATGGCACCTTTGGCTTCATCGACCCGACCATTGACTTGGTCTTTGTTGACAACCGGGGTGTCATTTGGGTTTTCTGCGGAAAAAGCACTAAACGAACCGCATACCAAGACAAGGCCCGCCAATAATCCAGTGAGTTTTATTTCGATGATATTCATGTATGTTTCCAGTAAATCGGGTTGATTAAAGCCCACTAATATTGCCGTGCAGTCATCCTGTCTGGATTCGCCTGCACGGCTAATGTCTAGTAGCTCTAGCTGTGTTTCTTAATATCTTCCTTGATATCGCCTACGCCTGCCTGTATCTTGCCAGCATTCTTTTGGACATTGCCTTTGGCTTCCATTTCATGGTCGTCCAATACTTTGCCAGCGACTTCCTTAATCTTGCCTTTGGATTCTTCTATGTTGCCTTTTACTTGATCTTTGTTCATGAGGTTCTCCTGATAATGGATTTAGCTATGGCCGGAGCTTGGAAAAGTGTTTCCCATTGCTCAGGCTAAACCATATATTCAAAACTGAATCCAGTCAGTTCGGTAACGCACATAGATTAATGATTTTATAGTGTGCGACACCGCACTGACTGGATAGGATGCTTCGATTAAACTCTGTTCTAGATGGAATCAAATAGAGGGTAACTGGAAACCGTTCGGGGGTTATGAATCAGAGGACAAACCGACCCATGATGTCAGTAAACAATTCACTGGTAAGCGCGAAATCCTCCTTGGCAAGCTACAAGAGGGATTAGGGGTGGCACAAGACAAAGACGAAGAACGGAGTAGGGATTTTGGCAAGATTGCCACAGCTTCCCTAATCCGCATAATCGTTTGCCTAGCCGTTTTGAATTTGTAGGCCAGTTCGAAACCCCGTAACCGCAGGACAACCGATCCATAACCTTTGCGTTGCGCCCGCGTTTTTGGCGGTTGATTATGCCAGCGGCATTGGGTAAATGCTGTGCTGTCGATACGTCTGCTTGGGCTCTTGGGCAACGATGGAGCCGTTGCCCAATCTACATCTATAGTACAAAATATCACTGATTCGTTGGCTATTATTGGTTCTATGTTTACACAAATCAATCTAACCCGTAACCCGTATGGCATATTGCCACGCCATTAGCGCACAAGCCGCTTCCGCACTGCCTGCACCACACGAAAACCCAACAATAGCGTCAAAACGCCAGCGAACTGCGCCGGTTCGGTGATGTCCTTTTTCACCAGCCACCAGAAATGCACCACCCCGAGGATACCGATGAGATAAACCAGCCTATGCAGCAGCTTCCAACGCCTGCCGCCTAGGCGCCGGACCATATTATTAGTGGAAGTGGCGGCCAAAGGGGTTAGCATCACAAACGCGGCAAAGCCGACGGTGATGTAAGGCCGTTTGGCAATGTCTTTGACGATGGCAGTCCAATCGAAGAATTGGTCCAGCACCAGATAGGTCAAAAAGTGCAGGCAGGCATAGAAAAATGCAAACAAGCCCAACATGCGCCGCCAGCGGACCGGCCACAACCATCCCGACAGTGCCCGCAGCGGAGTTGCGGTCAGGGTCAGCAGCAAGAATGACAAGGTCCAATACCCGGTCGTGTGGGTAATCTTTTCGATGGGGTTCGCGCCCAGTCCCTGATGCGATGCCAGCCAGGCCAATTTCCCCAATGGCATAAGCGCGGCAAGAAAAACCAGGCTTTTCCCGGCAGCTAGCCACTTTTCTTTTATCTTTGTTATCATTCCCACGGTCTCAGCGCATCGTTATACACAAGTGAGTGAACGCCAGTTGTTGCAGCGTTTTTAATATCGAAGAGTTACTTGTTAAGTTATATCGTTTTGCAAAGCACACACACAATTGGTGGTTTAATTGAGCGTCCTTTATTATTTTCCCTTGTTAAGATAAAAACGCTGTACATAAATGCAAATCACGACTCCTTGCGATGTAGTGGCACATAGGCCATCCAGATTAGGAACTGTATGTTACGCAGTCATCGCTAGAGGATGGCAACTTGTGGAGTGCGGCGACTCGTCGCCGCTGGACGCAAAAGGCGGCGACGAGTCGCCGCACTCCACAACATCCGGGCTACAGCCTAAAAATGGACATTCAGTTAACGCTTCGAATTAACTGAATGTCCTACCCTTTCATACCAGCTATCTAGTAACTCTTTCGTGTTGAGAACGCTGTGTTTAAAAGAACTTTTGCAAATCCATCCCGGCGTAAAGCTGGGCGACTTGCGGGGCATAACCATTGAACAGCAGGGTTGGCCGCTTGAAGAAATCACCTATCCGCCGCTCTTTAGCCTGGCTCCAGCGGGGGTGGTCCACTTCCGGGTTGACGTTGGAATAAAAGCCATACTCGCTAGGCCCCGCCTTCATCCAACTGGTCTGCGGCATTTGCTCCAGCAAACGGATGCGGACGATGGATTTGGCACTTTTGAAGCCGTATTTCCACGGCACGACAAGCCGGATGGGCGCACCGTTCTGGTTGGGCAGCACCTCGCCGTAGAGTCCCACTGCCAACAACGTCAATGGATGCATGGCCTCATCCAAACGCAAGCCTTCGCGGTAGGGCCAATCCAACACCGGCGACCCCACACCCGGCATTTGTTGCGGATCATTCAGCGTGGTGAATTCGACAAACTTGGCATTGCCGGTAGGCTCAGCGCGTTTGATGAGTTCTGCCAGCGGGAAACCCACCCAAGGAATGACCATAGACCATGCCTCCACACAACGCAGGCGGTAGACACGCTCTTCCAAGGGTGCTAGTTTCAATAGGGTTTCAATGTCCCACACCTTCGGCTTATGGACTTCGCCCTCCACCGCCACGGTCCAAGGCCGGGTTTTCAAGGAACCGGCGGTTTTCCCGGGGGATTCCTTGTCTGTCCCAAATTCATAGTAATTATTATAGTGGGTGATGTCTTCCAAGGGGGTAAGTGGGTCCGAAAGCTGATAGGGTGTTCTCACCACGCCGGACAATTTCTCCCCGGCAAACAGGCTACCGGGCAGTGTTGCACCCAAGGCGGCCCAGGCGGAGATACGCATGAACTCTCTGCGCCTAAGATAGACTTCTTGGGGGGTGATTTCCGATGACAAGACCGCAGGCGTTTTCCAATTTGACATGGCGATTGCTTTTATTGTTTTTTAAATAGTTACAAATGCAATACCTTTGCCAAGCTGGTGCTTGGCGTTCCCATTGGGAGCGCCAAGCACCAGCTTGGCCCTTAGAACAGCGGTTCTGTGCCAAAATCGGAGGTCTCGCACGATATTGGCAAAGGTATCAAGACGGTAAACAGGTTGTTTGACTTTGCCGCAGCTAAAAAATTCTGTCCCTTCGTCCGCCTTCTTCATATTTGCCAAGTTTTGCTCTTGCCAAACCAGCCCAGCTAGGAGTAATTTAATGCTTGCCCGACAAAATTTCATATTACAAGAGGGAATTGCCATGACCGACATTCAAGCTTTGCTAGGTGATGAAAGCGAACGTTTATTGGCCTATGCATGCAACACTATCCCCGCACGGCAACTGCACCTGCCCGGTCCCGATTACATTGACCGGGTTGTCGCCATCAAAAACCGCACGCCTGCCGTCCTGCGCAATTTCCAATCCATGTTCGGCCATGGACGCTTGGCCAATACCGGCTATATGTCGATCTTGCCGGTTGACCAAGGCGTCGAGCATACCGGCGGGGCTTCTTTCGCGCCCAATCCGGTTTATTTCGACCCGGAATCCATCGTCCAACTCGCCATGGAAGGCGGCTGCAATGCGGTGGCCTCAACCTTGGGCGTATTAGGCTCGGTATGCCGGCGCTATGCCCATAAAATTCCGTTTATTGTGAAAATCAACCACAACGAGTTGCTGACCTATCCCAATATCTACGACCAGACCTTGTTTGCCAGCGTGGAACAAGCCTTCGACCTGGGTGCGGTGGCGGTTGGGGCCACGGTTTACTACGGTTCGCCTGAATGCCGCCGGCAAATAGTGGAAGTCAGCGAGGCATTCGCACAGGCGCACGAATTGGGGCTGGTTACGATTCTGTGGGCTTATTTGCGCAATTCGGACTTTAAAAAGGATGGCGTCGATTACCATGAGGCCGCCGACATGACCGGCCAAGCCAATCATCTTGCCGCCACCATTGATGCGGATATCGTGAAACAGAAAATGGCCACCAATAACGGTGGTTTCAAAGCGATCAAATTCAGCAAAACCAGTGAAAAAGTCTACACTGAATTGACCGGCGACCATCCCATCGACTTGGTTCGTTACCAAGTGGCAAATTGCTACATGGGCCGCACGGGGTTGATCAACTCGGGCGGTGCCTCCAGCGGCAGCGGAGACTTGGTCCAAGCCGTCCGTACCGCCGTCATTAACAAACGGGCCGGCGGGATGGGCTTGATTTCAGGCCGCAAAGCCTTCCAAAGGCCGATGTCCGAAGGCGTGGAGTTATTGAATGCCATCCAAGATGTTTATTTAAGCAAGGATGTGACTGTTGCTTAATCACTGATGTTACGCAGTCATCGCTAGAGGATGGCAACTTGTGGAGTGCGGCGACTCGTCGCCGCTGGACGCAAAAGGCAGCGACGAGTCGCCGGACTCCACAACATCCGGGCTACAGCCTACACGGTTGCGTAACATCAGTTAATCATAAGGAATTGACTTGAATACCTCGTCGTTGCTTTGGGGCTTGATTTTCGGTTCAGTCGGACTTGGCTTCTTCATGTACGGCAAAAAACAAAATGCCTTAGTCCCGTTGGCCTGCGGCCTGGCGCTGATGGTCTTCCCTTATTTCGTTTCCAATACCCTGCTTCTTATCGCAATAGGAGCCGCACTGATGGCTTTTCCCTATTTCTTCAGAATCTAAATAAAAAGTTCCATCCCGTGTCGTAACCGTTCCCCCTGGGAGCGCGGTGTCTCTCCTGTTGAGGGTGGCTAAGATGGCCGCGCTACCGCATTGTGGCTGGAGTGCATTCGGCTATGCATCGTCACGGTGGGGAAGGCCAAAAATCAGGGTCCATGACTTGCTCGAAGGCCCACGGGCAGTTTTCAGGGAAAGCTTCGTACAAGAAGCCAGTTTCCCGTGTGGCGATGTTCAAGGCTTCAGCCCAAACGCCTTCCCACCATTCCTCAGTTTGTAAGTCGGGTTTCAGGCTTGGTGTCTTGCGTAGGCGGCTGGCAATGCCCTTTCGTTGCACCTTGATCGTCCGAAGCCAGCTATTGCCTTGCCTTTCTGGCTGGTGTTGCCATTTCAGCAGATGGGCAAGCAACACCGCCATGCGGTTCTCCAATTCGCGTTGTTCGCTCTTGCCCACGTCTTCGATTTCCTCGGCAATGTGTTCAATGTCCAGTTGGGAAAATTGGCCTTCACGGAGCAGCCGTGCCTGTTCGTTGGCCCAAGCCACAATATCCCCATTATAGCTGTGCAGATGGACGCTCATGCAGCAGCCCCCAGATAATCATAAGCTTGCTTTTCCATATGTTGCAGACTGTTGCGGTCAAGGCCGGTCGTCGGCTGCGCCTTCCTTGACCACCGGCATCAGGTCTTGCTTGGACACGCCCAACCACATGACGATGGGACTCGCCACCAACACCGAGGAGTAGATGCCGAACACAATGCCGATGGTCAGGGCCAAGGCAAAGTTATGCAGCGCCGCCCCGCCAAAGAAAAACATCGCCAACACCATCAATTGGGTCATGGAGTGGGTGATGATGGTACGCGACATGGTGGTAGTGATGGCGTTGTCGATCACTTCGGTGACACTGGCCTTGCGCATTTTGCGAAAGTTCTCACGCACCCGGTCGAAAACCACCACGGACTCGTTCACCGAATAGCCTAGAATGGCGAGTACGCCGGCCAACACCGACAAGTTAAACTCCCATTGGAAAAAGGCGAACATGCCGAGAATGATCACGATATCGTGCATATTGGCGATGATGGCCGCCAAGGCAAAGCGCCACTCAAAGCGGATGGCCAGAAACACCATGATGCCCGCCACCACCAGCAGCAGCGCCAAACCGCCGCTTTCGAACAATTCCTTGCCAACCTGTGGCCCGACGACTTCAACCCGGCGCAACTCGGCGGATGGGTCTTGTGCCTTCAGCAAACCGAACAATTGTTCGCTGAGTTTGGAACTGCTGATTTCCGGCTTGACGGGCAGGCTGATTAGCACATCCCTCGCGCTGCCAAAGTTTTGCACCGAGGCTTCAGACAGTTGGTCTCCTTCAAGGACGCTGCGAATGGCATCAATGTTGGCCGGCTGCGCGTAGGCAACTTCTATCTGCATACCGCCAGTGAAGTCATGGGCAAAATTTAGCCCTTTGAACCCTAAGGCAAGCACGGCGAGAATGAATGTCGCCAAAGAAATGGTGGTGGTGATCCGCCCATACCGCATGAACGGTATGTCATGTTTAAGTCTGAAAAATTCCATCAATAGTTCCCCAATAGCGGTTTAAGTGCTTTACTGACGTTACGCACAAGTCCCCTGTGCGTTCCTTGGCAAAGGATTGCTGACTTGCGGTGATTCGCTTTGGAGTGTCAAGGCCTGCCTTGACAGGCAAAGCGAGCTTTGCCACTCCATGCGTAACATCAGTGCTTTAAATAGCCAATTTGTCCAGCTTGCGTTGCCAACCATAGGCGAAGTTGACCAGCATTCTTGACACTACGACTGCACTGAACATGGAAGTGATAATGCCTATGCACAGCACCAGTGCGAATCCGCGGATCGGACCCGACCCCAGCATGAACAACGCGATGCCTGCAATGAGGGTGGTCACGTTGGTGTCTAGGATGGTGCCGAAAGCCCTCTCATAGCCGACATAAATCGCCGCACTAGGCGATAGCCCCGTGCGTAGTTCCTCGCGGATGCGCTCGTTGATCAGCACGTTGGCATCAATGGCCATGCCCACAGTAAGCGCGATACCGGCCATGCCCGGCAAAGTAAGCGTCGCCTGCATCATGGACAGCAAAGCCACCAACAGCAGCACGTTCATGGCCAAGGCGACAATGGAAAAGCCCCCGAATATGCGGTAATACATGATCATGAACAAGGAGATGGCGATGAAGCCATAGACATTGGATTTGATGCCCTTGTCGATGTTCTCTTTACCCAGGCTAGGCCCTACCGTACGTTCCTCGACGATGTCCATCGGTGCGGCCAAGGCACCTGCGCGTAGCAGCAGTGCCAAATTGCGGGCCTCATTGGTGGTGTCCAGCCCGGTGATTTGGAAACGCTTGCTGAAGCGGTCACGGATGGTGGCGACGTTGATCACCTCTTCCACCTTCTTTTTGGCGGACACCTTCTGTCCGTTGACTTCTTTAGTCTCGGTCTTGTTTTCGATGAACACCACAGCCATCGCTTTGCCAATGTTCTCCTTGGTGACATCGGCCATTTTCTTCGCCCCGGCACCGTTCAGGTTGATGAACACAGCGGGCGACCCGGACTGCTGGTCTAGGCCCGAGGAGGCATCCACCACCTGGTCACCGGTCACGATGATTTTGCGCTGTAGCAGCAGCGGCCTGCCATTGCGGTCATTGTAAAGCCTGGCACCCAAAGGCACTTTGGCATCAGGCCCTAGAGTGTGTTCGGCATCCACCAAGCGAAACTCCAAGGTCGCGGTGGCACCTAAGATTTCCTTGGCCCTGGCAGTGTCTTGCACACCGGGCAACTGGACGACAATGCGGTCATCGCCCTGCTGCTGGATGACCGGCTCGGCCACGCCCAATTCGTTGACACGGTTGCGCAAGATGGTAATGTTCTGGGCGACGGCAGATTTGCGCACCTCGCGGATTTGCGGCTCCGAAAGCGTCGCCTGGATGGTCAGTTCCGGCTCCATCACGTTGAGCACCAAGCTACGCATTTCTTTTTTGATCAGATCGCGTCCTTGGGCCAGAGTCTGGGCATCTTGGAACTTCACCAGAATCGTCGCCTTGTCCCTATCCACCGAAAGATAACGGATTTTACCCTCGCGCAAATCGGTGCGGATATCCTCGGCATAACGGTCTTGCGCCTGCAACAAGGCCGCGTCCATGTCCACTTGCAGCATGAAATGCACACCGCCGCGCAAGTCTAGCCCTAAATACATGGGCTTGGCACCGATGGCCCGCAGCCAACCGGGCGTGGCCGGGGCCAAGTTGAGCGCCACACTGTAGGCATCGCCCATATTGATCTTCAGCAAATCCTCCGCCTTGATCTGGGCATCCGTGTCGGCAAGACGGACCAGAATCTGTTTGTCGTTCAACTCCACCGTCTTAGGCTTAAGGCCATTGCTGCTAAGCAGGCTTTCAACCTTGATCCGCGTACTGTCGTCGATCTTGGCGTTATGGCTGGGCGAAAGCTGTACGGAAGGGTCTTCGCCGTAGAAATTGGGCAACGAATAAATAATCCCAAAAGCTAACACAGTCAGGATCAGCAAATTTTTCCAAACGGGATAGCGGTTGCGCATGTTTAACAGCCTGTCTCATCGTTTCAAAAAGGATAGCCCTGCAATAGGGCAAGGAGGGAGCGAGCCTTAAGGCTTATTTTTCAGTTCTTTTTCTAGCCTTATAAGTGCCTTTGGGCATCAAATGGGTGACCGAGTGCTTTTGCACATTGATTTGCACGTCCTCATTTACTTCCAATAACACGAAGTTGTCATCGACATCGACAATCCGCCCCAAAATGCCGCCGCTAGTGACCACCTCGGCACCCTTGCTAAGGGATTCGAGCAGCTTTTTCTGCTCCCTGCCCCGCCGCCATTGCGGTACGACAAATAGAAAGAAGAACACCACCAAAATCAGGAAGGGAAGCGCCATTTCAAAAGGCGATTGGGGGGGGGGAGCGCCTTCGGCAAACGCATCGGCAATGAAAAAACTCATCGGTCAGCCTCTATGTTCATATTGTAAATCCGCCCATTATTACACATTTGCGGTGACATTTCTGCGTTGTTGATAAAAATCGGCGACAAAACTCATCAACTCACCCCGCCCTATCGCTGCCCGCAAGCCCGCCATAAGCCACTGATAATAGTATAGGTTATGGATGGTATTCAGCCGTGCGCCGAGCATCTCGCCGCATTTGTCCAAATGGCGCAAATAGGCGCGGCTGTAATGGCGGCAGGTGTAACAGCCGCAACTTTCATCCAAAGGCCGGGTGTCGTTTTGGTATTGGCTGTTGCGTATGCGGATCACGCCTTGGCGGGTGAACAAATGCCCGTTGCGGGCATTGCGTGTGGGCATCACGCAATCAAACATGTCCAGCCCCAAACAAACCGCCTCGACGATGTCTTCCGGGGTGCCCACGCCCATCAGATAGCGCGGTCTTTCCGCCGGCAATCTAGGCAACAGGGTTTCCAGCACCCTCTGGCGGTCTTCCTTGGGTTCGCCCACCGACAAGCCGCCGATGGCGTAACCGTCAAAGCCGATGCGCTGCAAACCCTGCGCCGATTCCAGCCGCAGATCGTCATAGACCCCGCCTTGGACTATGCCAAACAGCGCGGAGGGGTTGTCGGCATGTGCCGCTTTGCTGCGCTCCGCCCAACGTAAGGAAAGCTCCATCGAAGTCCTCGCCTCCTGGTAACTGGCAGGATAAGGGGTACATTCGTCGAAAATCATCACAATGTCAGAACCTAGCACGCGCTGCACCGCCATCGACTCCTCAGGCCCCATGAAAATCGGGCTACCGTCCACTGGCGAGCGGAATTTCACCCCGGCCTCGCTAATCTTGCGCATAGCCCCTAGGCTGAACACTTGGAAACCGCCGGAATCGGTCAAGATCGGCCCATCCCAATGCATGAAATCATGCAAGCCGCCGTGGGCGCGGATGACCTCCATGCCGGGGCGCAGCAGCAAATGGAAGGTGTTGCCGAGGATGATTTCGGCACCAATTGAGCGGACTTCCTCAGGGGTCATGGCCTTGACGGTGCCGTAGGTTCCCACCGGCATGAAAGCCGGGGTCGCCACCGTGCCACGGGCAAACGACAGTTCACCGAGCCGGGCGTTGCCGTCGGTATTGATTAAGCGGTATTGCATTACAGCGTTTTCAACATCAAAGAGTTACTTACAGCATTTTCAACATCAAAGAGTTACTTGATAGCTGGAATGAAAGGGCAAGATATTCAGTTAACATGAAACCTTAACTTAATATCCTTTATTAGGTATATTTTAAAGATGAAAATGCTGTACATAAAGATTTATCCAAATTCACATACCCTTTTCAGAAAAGTACGCCAACCAATCATTTAAGCGCATATAATAACGCACTTATGGGATTTCCTCAACGCGGTAAGCCATAACGGGTGTGATTAAATGTGATGCAGACGAATCGGGAGGTCGTTGAATTTACACTTGGAGTGCAAGGCCTGCCTTGCCCTTAAATGCCCTCGCAAGGCAGGCCTTGCACT